>WOZS01000011.1:14433-79186 GCA_011620135.1 Gammaproteobacteria bacterium | reverse complement strand
ACCCCTACCCCCACCCGCCCATCAATGAGCGATCAGCATCACAAGAATCACAAAGGCCAATGCTCTCCTGCCATGGAAAGAGCAGGGTACTGCGCTGGATTGGATTTGGCATGCTCCATCCAACGATCAAAGTCCTCGGGCGGCAGTGCCACCACCACGATGGGCATGTAGGCATGGTCGCGGCCACACAACTCGGCGCACTGCCCCCGATACACCCCGGGCTTATCAACCTGAACCCAGGAATCATTGATATAGCCCGTTATGGCGTCCTTCTTGATGCCAAAATCAGGCATCCACCATGAATGGGAGACATCATTGGAAGTAATGGCAAAACGCACCTTGCGCTGGGCAGGAATGACCAAGGGTTTGTCCACATTGAGGAGATAATGGGGAACAGTTCTCGGGTCGATCCCCGAGCCTTTCCGTCTGGCCTTGTTGGTCTCGCGATCCAGCGTGCTGAAAAAGGCCACGTCCGTGCCCAGGTACTTGTATTGCCACTTCCACTGGTAACCAGTGATTTGCACCATAAGCGCGCCAGGCGTGCGATCTTCCACGTGGATCAGGGTAGCTGCGGCTGGAATGACAGCGGCAATCAGGATCATGAATGGGATGACGGTCCAGAGGATCTCGAGTGTGGTGTTTTCATGAAACTGTGCTGCCACAGCCCCCTTGGATTTACGAAAGCGGATCATGGCATAGATCATGGCACCAAAGACACCAATGCCAATGACGACACAGATGTAGAACATCATCATATGGATGCCATAAATCTCATGGCTGAGCTTCGTGACGCCCTGTGGCATATTAAGTTGCATCTCAATCCACCTTGCACCCAATCATATTAGATGATACACCCAGCCTGGCTTTTTACAAGCCAGCGAGGGCTCTCCATGCATGCTTCAGTTATCCCGAGTATTCGAGTATTCAATTTGCGCTGCCTCACTTTGCACCAGGGCTAGCCAATGTTCCACTTGCCTTGCCAGGGCCAAGCGTTGTTCACCACCCAGGCAGCAACCCATCTCGAAGCGCTTGCCCATGGCCTGCAGCAGCACTTTTGGTTCTGCTGGCCTTGAATCCCTGCCCCGGGAGGACCATTCGACGCGGACATGCGCCCAAGCCTTGGGCAAGCGGAGGCTTTCGCTTGGAGCCTTGTTCTTGCGCCAGCGCTGCGCCACTACCGTTTCATTCTCCACGGTCAACGTTTCACGATACCTGCTGCTTTTCCAGAAAAACCGCCACGCCCAGGCCACAACCAGAATCTCGAGGCCACAAAAAGGCAACATGGGCCAGGCCCCCAAACACAGGGCAACAAAAGCCAACAAGACCATCCAGCCGATCACAAGGCTACCGAAGACTTGCCACCCCACGCCGGCCAGCCCCTGCGCCGGCCGTACCAGAAATTGCTGGGTTACGGCGCAATGGGTGACAGCGGCTTGCATAACAGCCATCCCCATTTCAGCACGCCCAATCGCCACCGCGCTGGGGGACGCACATTTTGAAATAGACATCCGTATAGCGGCGTTCGTCCAGGCCGCGCAGCACGATCACATAGTGCGTGTAGCGCTCCGCCTGTGCACACATCCATGTATCACCAGCACGCACCAAGACCCATTGCGGGATGGCATCGACCCAGGCTTCCGTGCAGGCCACAGCAATGGCGCCCTGAGGCTCGGCACGCATCAGTTGAATGCCCAGTTCCATGCCTGGGTCCAGATACCCGGCGTCTACATATGCATACAGCGCAGCACTGATGCCTCCATAAAAAGGTGGGACGATATAGGGCGGCTGGACCGGCGGGGGGGACGGTTGCGGCGCTTCCGGGGGTGGCGGCAAGCCGATCGGGGGTGTGCCCGTATCCTGCCCCATGGCAAGCTGGTTCATGCCCACCATCAGCACCATGGCCAGCCCGAGCAGGTGCCGACCCCTGCGGCAGGTCAAGCCATGCGATCCAACATGGCCGCCATATCTCCCAAACCACCTGTGCACCAGCCACCTCCCTGTCCTCACCCTTGCCGGGGAGATCCATTGTCAAACCCCCATGCCCTCAGCTTTCGTATGGTTGGAAAATATTATGCGTCTTCCGTCCCCTCTCATCCACTCTCATCATAGAGTGGAGGTCAACGATCTGCCCTTTCTCACAATCAGCAGCCTGGGGCGGCGGGCGCCTTGCAGGCCCAAAAATCAATCCATTGCAGTGGTCTGCAAACCGCCAAAGCGACGCACATGATAGTCCCGATCCCCGAACAGGGAGCTTAACATGGTCAGGCGCCGAAAATAATGCCCGATATCCAACTCTTCTGTCATGCCCATGCCGCCATGGAGCTGCACTGCCTTTTGCCCCACCAATGTGGCAGCCCTGCTGACATACGCCTTGGCAGCCGAGGCAGCCCGCGCCGCTGCAATGGGATCTTCTCCTGCCGCCTGCATGGCTGCCATGTAGGTAATGGAGCGGCTCTGCTCCACCTCCATGAACATGTCGACCAGGGTATGTTGCAAAACCTGAAAGGAACCGATGGGTACACCGAACTGCTTGCGGGTTTTTACATAGTCCAGTGTTTTCCAGAAAGTCGCCTCCATGCTGCCAAGGGCATCCCCACAGACGACCACGGTCGCCTCATCCACAACAGTCAGCAAGGCTCTCCCGACGTCTTCGGCAAGGCAGGCCTCCTTGGGTACCACCACATCCTCAAGAAGCAGGTCGGCGCCAGGAGTACCGTGCATCATGCGATAAGCAAGCATCTGCAAGCCCCTGGATTGTGCAGGAACAGCAAACAAACCGATACCCTGCACGTCACCGGGTTCTCCTTGCAAACGAGCTGTGACAAGCAGCTCTTCTGCAACCGGCGCCCCAAGGGCGAGCAATTTTTGTCCGCTCAAGGTATAACCACCCTGAACAGGACGGGCACTGGTTGCCGTCCAGCATGGCGCGAAGCGGCTCCCCGGTTCGGCATAGGCCAGCGCCGGCACCTTGCTGCCCTCGATCACCCCTTCCAGCCAAGCAGAGGCTGCCTCTCCAAGCAATCTTTCCATGATCCGGCCAGCCAAAAGCACGGCAAGATAAGGTTCTATCACCAACCCCTTGCCCAGGCCCTGGGCCAGCAAGACCGCATCAACCAGGCTGCCGCCAATCCCGCCCACAGTCTCACTGAAAGGAAGACCCAACCATCCGAATTCGGCCATTTGCTGCCAGATGGCGCTGTCATACAGCATCTCGGTGGCCAGGCGCTGCTGACGCTTGGTGAACGTGTAATCCTTTTCGATGAAACGGTCAATGCTCTCCTGGAGCAACCGCTGTTCCTCGCTCAATGAAAAATCCACATGACCTCCGTTTCAGTTGGTTGGCTAGCCCAGTCCCAGCAACATCTTGGCAATGACGTTCTTCTGTATTTCATTGCTGCCGCCATATATGGTGGCAGCCCGTAGAAAGAAATAAGGTGTGGCGGCATGCCGAAAGGCAGGCGGCGCCAGGGTCTGGTCAGTCAGCCAGGGCATGGAACGATTGGCCCCCATCTCGAGACGCAGCTGGGAGAGGGCCTGCTGCAGCTCTGTCCCCTTGATCTTCAGCAAGGAGGACTCGGGCCCCGGCGACTCGCCCCGCGCCACGGCATCGAGGGTTCGAAAATTGCTGTACTCCAGAGCCAGGAGATCGATCTCCAGTTCCGCAAGCCTGCGCCGCACATCCGGGAGGTCTCCCATGATCACGCCGCCATCCCTCTCTTCCTGGGCCAGCTCCTTCAGATTGTTGATGGCCTTCTTGGAATCTGCCACGCCGGCGATGGTGGTACGCTCGAACTGGAGCAGATGCTTGGCAACAGTCCATCCGTCTCCTTCCTCACCGACCAGGTTTTCCACAGGAACGCGCACATTGTCGAAAAAAACCTGATTCAAGTGATGATGGCCGTCGATGGTGACGATGGGACGTATGGTCACGCCCGGGCTTTTCATGTCCAGAAGCAGGAATGAGATGCCGCGTTGCTTTTTGGCCTCCTGACTGGTACGGACCAGGCAGAACATGCGATCGGCCCAATGGGCTTGGGTTGTCCAGATCTTGCTGCCATTGATCACATAGTCATCACCCTCGCGCTGTGCTGAGGTTTTCAATGAGGCAAGGTCGGACCCTGCATCGGGCTCGGAATAACCCTGGCACCAGAATTCCTCACCAGCCGCGATCTTTGGCAGATAGCGCTGCTTCTGCTCCGTGGTGCCGTAGGCCATGATGACCGGACCCACCATGGAAACCCCGAATGGGCTTGGCAAAGGAGCTCCCGCAAAAGCCCGCTCCACATCGTACAGATAGCGCTGCGTGGCACTCCAGCCTGGTCCCCCATATTCCTTGGGCCAATGAGACGCCAGCCAGCCCTTCCTGCCCAGGATGCGCTCCCAGCCCTGCTGTTCTTCCTTGGTAAGTGGAATGGTATAGCTGGTCTTTTTGCGAATCTCGGGAGGCACATTGTCCGCCAACCACTGGCGCACCTCATCCCGAAAGGCCAACTCTTCCTTGGTAAAATCGATATCCACGCTACCTCCTGGGTTGTTGCTGTGCCTTGCGTACCATGTCCTTGCGTTCCCGCAACAACTTGGTGGCATCATAGGATCTTAGCTCAAATGCCCATGGTTCCCAGCGGGTATTGAGAGCCTTTGCCTGCTCTCCCACGGACAAGCCCTGTACCTCATGCTGCTGGCCACTCCCTGCCTTGTCCGGTGCTGTGGCTGGGGGCGTTGCTGGCGGGACCTGCTGTTCGATCACCTCAGCCCTGAGCACCATGTATTTCTTTTCTCCATGCGACACAAGGCGATAATCGATGCGTAACCCATCCTTGGTATCCAACTGAAAGCGAGCCAATGGTATTGGATCAGACGGTATCTCCTTGGCGGGCAACACATCATTGAGTTGAATAGTCCGCAAGGTCTCCACAAGATTGCTGAATGTATATTGCGAGATGACCTCCTCTCCCGCAGCAAGCCCCGCCACCTCCACGGAGACAGCATCCCGCGGCTTGACCGTCAGTCCGGCATTCATGAGATGAACAGCCAGGACACGATCCGCAGCGATATCCACGACCTGGGGGTCGAGCCATTGCTCAGGCTTCGTCTCCAAAGGGAGAGCACCGCGCACCAGCCATGTGGCATGCTCCTGGGTGCGGCGCACATAATAATCCTGCTGTTCCCCGCCACCTGGAATAAAACGGTGCTTGCCCACAAGCCAATCCATGAGGGTTGCCCCCTGTTCATCCATGAGCTGCACTTGCAATGCTTTGGATTGGGGGTCCGCGAGATCGGTCAGGTCGAGATCATTGAAATGTTCCGGCCGGGATGTCTTTGGCTCGATCACCTCAAGAGCCGCCCAGCCATCACGCAGGGCCCTCAGTTTGCCCAGATCGGCGGCATAACCGAAGCGCTCCTGTACCTGCCAGGAATGACCCTCTTCCCTGGCGACCAGGGTCACGATGCCTTCATGGCTGCGCAATACGATACGGCGCGCCTTCGAGAAGGTCTTCAGAAAATCAGGAAGCACAGGCTGACCGCTTTGCTGAATGGTTTCCTGGGGCGTCCTGCCTACATACCAGGCCAACAGCACGGAGATCACGGCAATGGCCGCCAGAATGTAGAGATTGCCGCGCCTCATGGGGCAGACCCCTTGTTCATGAACTGCCTGGAACGGCGGCGTCTGGACAAAGCGACAACCAGGCCCATCACCCCAACCACCGCTGGTCCACCAAGGATGTTGATGGCCTTCAGGGTTGCTTCCAACCGCTCCACCCTGGCCCGCAGGAGGCGCTGCGTCTCACGCAGTTCCCGGCGTATGGCCACCTGGCGCTTACGGAAACGCTCGAGCTCCGTGCGCTGCGCCTCATTGAGCACCAATGAACCTTCCTGGCCACCGGATTGCAAGGCGTTGAGCTGCTTTTCTGTTTCCTGAAGTTCTTTTTGCAGGAGAGCGATCTGCTGGGAAACCTGACTCCTGGCCTCGTTCTCCAGATGATGCACCCGTTCGAAAGGTCTGCGGGACTGGCCGCGACTGCGCAGACCGATCAGGTTGGAGCTGCCACTCAGATTTTCCATGGCATTGAGCACCAGAGGGCCATTGGCGGCTGACTGACTGATCAGGTCCTGCCCAAAAAAGGATTGCACCTGTACCCAGAGTTCATTGCGCAGCAGATCAGAATCGGCGATCAGCACCATCTCGAGGTGGCCTGTCGTTGTCTGTTTCCCCGAAGCCGGCGGTTTGGCTGGGTCGGCCCCGGCACCATCCCCTGACGAACTGGGGGCTCCAGGCATTTCCCGACCGGAAACATGCTCCGCCTGCTTCTCACTGGATGCAGGGGGGCCATCGGGAAAGGCGGTCTTGATCGGACCATGTACCCGTGCAGCCAGGGTCAGGCGACGTTTTGCCTGACCCTGGTATTGCTGCAGCAAGTCACCTGGGTTATTCATGGGGCCAAGCATGCTGGCATCCAGGGCAGCTCCACGCGGACTGGTCCGCAGCAATGGTGTCATGGTGGTGGAAGCCCCTGGGGCGGCTTCGATGAAGCCAGCGCTGGCTACCATGACATTCTCGATACGGCCGGTGATGGGGTCGTGGCGATTCAGCATGCTGCCAGTCAACTCCAGCTGCGTCGGATTGGGCATGACCTCGTATCGCCCTTCCACAAGGGCCTGTGTCCGTACGGCGGCATCCAGATCCCCGGCTATCTTGTCCTTGGGAATCTGGACCCCCCAGGCTCGCAACAATGGTGACAAGGCATCGAGCTGGGACGGTCTCCTGGACAGCTCGGAAAAAGGATCGATGAAGGCAAGCAGGCGCCCGCCCCGCAGCACAAACTGATCCAGGGCATAGAGCATCGCTGGCTTCAGTTGCTCGGGCTGCACCAAGACCAAGGTGTCGATGGTTGGATCGATGGTTTCAGCAGTGGGTTCAATGGATTGCACATCGAAGGCGGACAGCAGCTGCTCATAGATGAGCCAGGGACGAGCCGCCGCCGGATTCATCATCCCCTGCATCCCCTGCATGCCCCCTGCCATGGGCAGCGTGGTCAGAAGACCAACCTTCGTTTTCTTTTTCCTTGATAGGCCATCAATCATGCGACTGATATCATATTCCAGCAGCGCTTCCCGCTCGGGCTGCACGAAGGGGATGATCTCCTGGCCATCCGTAGTGTTGCTGGCCACCAAACCAAAATAAAAGCGCGTGCCATCTCCCAGAGGCACTCCACTCAAGCCGTAGGATACCGCCTGGTCTTCCACCTCGGTATAGGGTTTTGGGTCCAGGATCAGCAAGCGTATCTTGTGAGGAGCCTGGCGCTTGTATTCCTGCAGGAGATCCACGACTCGATCAGCAAATGCCTGCAAACCCGGGACCTGGGCTTCCAGGCTCTTGGAATAAAACAGACGCAATGTCACCGGTTCATCCAGACCTCGCAAGATGGCCTCGGTGCCGGATGACAGGGTATAGAGCTTGGATTCAGTCATATCCAGGCGCCAATCCCGCAGCACCTCCTTGCCTGCCACATTGATGGCTGCCAGACAAATCGCCACCAGGATGACAGCCATACCAGAAAACAGGGTGCGTTTCATGTACCATGCATCCTTTCGTATGAATTAAATCAATATGTATTAATCAGATTTCTTGTATTCTATGACGACCACATTGGCATAGAGCCAAAAGACGATCGTGGTCAGGAAAAACAGCAAATCAGGACCCGACACCACGCCCCGCCTGATGCTATTGAAATGCATGAAAAAGCTCTGTGTCGTGATGACATCCACCAGCATGCTGGGCAGCATGCCTTCAATGGTGTCGATGACCACATGAAAGCCCAGCAGCATCACGGCGAGACAGACCACTGCCGTGGCGATGAAGGCAACCACCTGATTCTTGGTGACCGCCGAAAGGCAACAGCCCACCGCCAGAATGGCACCGGCCAACAGAAAACTGCCGACATAGGCCGCCGCAATGGCTCCGTTATCGGGTTGCCCCAGATAATTGACCGTCACCCACATTGGCAGTGTTCCCGCCAAGGCGAGCAGGGTAAAGGACCAGGCGGCCAGAAACTTGCCCAGCACACATTCAGCCGTTGATACAGGCAGCGTCAACAGCAGCTCCAGACTGCCACTGCGACGCTCCTCTGCCCACAATCGCATGCTCAAAGCAGGGATCAGCACCAGGTAGAGCCAGGGGTGAAACTGAAAAAAGGCATCCAGATCGGCCTGGTCACGAGCGATGAAATTGCCGAGATAAAAGCCAAACACGCCATTCAGAGCCAGAAAAATCGTCAGGAAAACATAAGCGATGGGCGTAGTGAAGTAGCTTATCAGCTCTCGCTTGGCTATGAGAGCCACAGGTGCGATGCGCATCAATCCCTCCCAATTACCTGCTGCTACCTGCTGCAGATCATGTTGACCATCATGTACGCTCCTGAGCCCGGATGGTGAGATCACGAAACACATCATCCAGCCGCCCGGGATCCACGTACAGACCCAGGGTACGCCAGCCTTGGTTGCGCCCCATGGATTGCAGCGCCTCGGCCACATGCTGCGGCGACAACCCTTTGCCAAGCTCGTCGGGAGCGGCGAACACCGTGATGGCCATTGCCGGGACAGGCGTGGCTGTCACCTCGAGGCTGGTGGGTTGTATCTCCACTCTCTGATCCCCAAACTGGGCATTCAGGTGCGGACGCAGGGTTTCCGCGGCCTCCCCTTCGACAATCATGGTCACCGCATTGTGCCAGCGCGAACGGGCCCTCAGGGCCAGCGGCGTACCATCGGCAACGATTCTTCCTGCAGCCACCACCAGGGCACGGGTACACAGGGCATCCACCTCTTCCAGAAGATGGGTGGAGAGGACAATGGCCTTGTCCGCAGCCATGTCTCGGATTAGTGAACGCACCTCGTACTTCTGATTGGGATCAAGACCATCGGTTGGTTCGTCGAGAATCAGGATGGGCGCATCATGCAGGAGCGCCTGGGCCAGCCCAACCCGACGCCGGAATCCCTTCGACAGGGTCTCGATGGTCTGATGAATCACCTGTTCCAAGTGGATGAGTTCCACCATGCGCCTAACGGCCCGGTCGATGTGCGCTCCTTTCAGTCCTCGTGCCGCGGCGACAAAACGCAAGAACCCCAGGGTCGTCATCTCCTGGTAGGCGGGCGCGCCCTCGGCCAGATAGCCGATCTGGCGCTTGGCAATGATCGGCTGGCGGCTCATGTCCACGTCGCCCACATGCACGGTACCTGCAGAAGGGGCCAGAAAGCCAGCGATGATCTTCATGGTGGTTGATTTGCCAGCACCGTTCGGCCCAAGCAACCCCAATACCTCACCCCGACCCACCGCAAAGGAAAGCCCGGCCACCGCAAGCCGTGATCCATAATTTTTACTTAAATTCGATACGCGCAGCATACACCCATGACGCCCCTTGCCATGCTCCCAACCAGGCTGGCCATTGTACAATAAGCCTGGGTTTGCAGTATAGTGCTCATGCTTTGCGGTTGGACGATATCCTGGAGAAGGCGCGAGCCCATCTGCGGATTGAGAGGCCATGTGCTGTCAGTCTGGATGTCGTCTGTGCATCCAGGTGCGGTACCATGGGCTTAGCTTGGTGAGAGAGCTTGATGATCGTGATAGGATGGTTATCCATGTTATGGAATAGATGGAATAGGTACCAGCAGTATCTGGGCAGGTGGCCTTTGGTGGTTTTGGGCCTGGCTCTCTTTGGTGATCTCGCCCTCGCCCAACCGGTAACACCTGCCCAACACGGCAATAACACACCTCCTGCCAAGGCTGCCGTCTGCGCTGCCTGCCACGGCCCGGACGGCAACAGCATCAACCCCATCTGGCCCAATCTCGCCGGGCAGCATGCCAAGTACCTGCAACAGCAACTGCAGGACTACAAGACCGGTCAGCGCGCCAATCCGATCATGGCTGGCAATGTAGCTCCCCTGACCCCAGAGGATATGATCCAGATCGCCAATTATTTTGCCGGCCTGCCGGCTAAGTCGGCCCTAGCCAATCCCGCCCAGGTCGATCAGGGCAGGTCATTGTATCGGGCTGGCAAGACCCAGACGGGCACGCCGGCCTGCGCAGGATGCCATGGGCCCGATGGATCCGGCAATGCGCCAGCCGCCTTCCCGCGGTTGGCTGGGCAGAATACTCCCTATATCGCATTGCAATTGCGCGCTTATCGTGATGGCAGCCGATCGGGGACAGCCCAGGCCAAGATCATGGCTGGCGTTGCCAAAGCTCTTACCGATCAGGACATCGAGGCTGTGTCATCCTATGTACAAGGGTTGCAAGCCCTTCGTCCAGCTGATCTGCAATGATTGCATCGATCCTGCGTCGCACCTTGCAGGCAAGCCTGCTATGCATGATGGCCTTGTGCTGCGCCACAAGTGCCATCGCACAGGAAGGGGTTTCCTATCGCACCCTCGCCAACGCGCCCCCGCCAAGCCCGGGCAAGGTCCATGTGATAGAGTTTTTCTGGTATGGCTGCCCGCATTGCTATGAGCTTGAAACGAGCCTGGCTGCATGGCGCAAGGCGCATCAGGACCAGATCCTCTTCGAGCGCATGCCTGCTGCCTTTGGCGGGTTGTGGGCACTGCATGCCCGGGCTTATTACACCGCCCAGGCTCTTGGCGCCACCGAAGACTTTCACCAGGCCATGTTTCAGGCCATCCATCAGCAGGGCAATCGCTTGGAAAATGAAGCCAAACTGCGTGCGTTTTTCATTGGCCAGGGCTTTGAAGGGCAGGCATTCGACAGCACCTTCCATTCCTTTGGCGTCAACATCAAACTGCAGGAAGCCACTCAAACCGCTGAACGCCTGGGCATCGATGGCGTCCCCACTTTTCTTGTGGCTGAGCGCTACATCACCAGCCCCTCCATGGTAGGCAATGAAGAGCGCTTTTTTCAGGTCATGGATGACCTGCTGCAGCGCAGCCAGGCAAAGCACGCACAACCACACCCTTGAAGCATCAGGCAGATACAGCGCAACCCGTGCTTCTTGCCACACGAGCCAGCCCCCTGGCCATGCGGCAGGCCAGCATCGTCCAGCACCAACTGCAGCGGGCCGCCCCACAGCTCGACGTGCACATTCAGCCTATGCAAACCCAGGGCGACCATATAGGGCCCAAAGAAGATCCCAACATAACCGGGAAGGGCCTTTTTCTCAAGGAGATCGAAGAATCCCTGCTGAGCGGACATTGTCGCCTGGCGGTGCATTCGCTCAAGGATGTGCCGTTTACGGAAACGGCTGGTCTGACCATAGCCGCCGTCCACGATCCAGAAGATCCTCGTGATGTGCTGATCTCCAAAGAAGGGTTTTCCCTGAGCCAACTCCCTCATGCAGCCGTGATCGGCACCAACAGCCTGCGTCGCCGGGCGCAGCTGCTCGCCGCCAGGCCGGACCTGTGCGTCATGCCATTGCGAGGCAATGTGGGCACGAGACTGCGCAGGCTGTTCGAGGGTTCGTGCGATGCCATCGTCCTTGCTGCCGCAGGGTTGCAGCGTCTGGGTCCCGCCAACATCAATCTCACCATAGACAACATGCACTTTCTCGAGGTGATGCAATGGCTGCCGGCACCGTGCCAAGGCGTGCTTGCCCTGCAGTGCCGCAGCGATGATGAGCCGATGCTCCAGCTCCTCAAATTGCTTGATGAACCTGAGGCACGACAGCGCACCACCGCGGAAAGAACCTTTGCCGCGCGGTTGGGTGCTGATTGCCGTTCGGCTTTGGCTGCCTATGCGCTTTGCTCAACCACGCTCACAGGTCAGGCGCTGGAGCTGCATGGCTGGGTCGCCACCCCGGATGGGGGAAAAAGCATTCGCCTGAGCCGTTCTGGCCCGGCAAGCCAGGCCATTGCCCTGGGGGATGACCTGGCCGAGGATTTCTTGCGCGCCGGCGCAGCGCAGGTACTCCATGGCAGTCATCAACTCACCTGAGGATCACTTCTCCCCGGAGCACCCTCTGCAAGGGGCCCGCATCATGATCACCAAACCGGTAGGGCCATCTGGGCAAAGGGATGTCCTGGCCTCTGCCATCGAGCGAGAAGGTGGCGAGGTCGTCCTGTTTCCTGCCATGAAAATCGTGCCGCTGGCCACTTCAGTGCCACTCTCCCAACTGAAAGAAGAGGTGGCCGGGGCGGATATCATGATTTTCTGCAGTCCCAACGCAGTCAATTACCTGGCCATCAGCCTGCCCGGTCTCCTGTCCTCGATGCCCCATACCCTGATCGCCATCGGTGCTGCTACCTCCACGTGCCTGCAGGCGGCAGGCTTTCAGCAGATTATCACAGACCCCCAGATGCGCACCGAGGGTGTCTTGTTATTGCCCCAGCTTGACCAGGAGCATGTCAGCAACCAGCGGGTCATCATCGTTCGGGGCAAAGGTGGCCGCCCCTTGCTGGGTGATGAGCTTGCCAGGCGTGGCGCCAGGGTGTCCTATCTGGAGGTCTACGAACGACGCTGCCCCACGGTATCTCCAGAGGAGATCAGCGCCATCTGGGACGACAAGCCGCTGCATCTGGTGACGGCCACAAGTCCTGAGATTTTTGATAACCTCCTGCACCTCATGCCGTCAAAAAAACTGCGGGGCAGACTGCTGCGGCTTCCTTTCCTCGTGCTCAGCAAGAATACGGCAGACCATGCCAGAAGACTCAATTATCGAGGCCCCATGATCATTGCCCAGGACCCCATGCCGGGGTCCATGCTCGAAGCCATGCGTTCATGGTGGCTGCAAAACAAAACTGGCGATCCGGGCAAGAAAAGCAAAAAATCATGAACAGCCACAGCCGGGTAGCACCAGGAGATTTTTCTGCCATTACTAACCTGCACACCTCATGTCCAGGAATAGTCCAAAGGGTTGACCAATGAATCCACATACAGATGATCGCCCAGAGCATGCCTCGGGCAAACAGGTCGGTAGCGGTCCAAAAACCCCTGGAGGCAGATTTGCCATGATCCTCTCCCTGAGCATCGGGGCGCTGCTGATTGCCCTGGTGGCAATGGGTGGTGGAGCATGGCTGTGGTGGCGCATGAACATCATGCAGCAGCAACAGCAATCGCTGCAAGACCGTCTCGGCGCCCTTCCCCGCCTGGAAGCAACACTCGACCAAACCGCCGAGCAACAGAAATCCCTTGCCTCACGGTTCAACCACCTCTCCAAACAGGTCAACAACCAGCTGACCAGCTTGCAAAACCGTCAACGCCCTCTGGACAAGACGGTCCATCAGCTTCGCGAGGAACTCAAGAACATGGAGGCCCAATACAAGAGCCTGGCAGCCCGCCTTGCCCGACAGGGCGCGGCGCCGTCGACCGCTGAGGTCATCAATGGCCAGAGATTACTGGAAGTGGGCTTTCTGTTGCGCAATGCCCAGGTCACACTGGTGCTGACCCAGGATATCGAACAGGTCATCCATCTCCTGGACCTTGCTGATGCGCAGTTGGCAGCCATTGGCGATCCGCGATGGCTGCCGGTTCGCCAGACCATCGCCCAGGACAAGGCAGCATTGGAGGCAGTGCCCCTGGTTGATGCATCAGGCATTGCCCTGCGGCTTTCAGCGATGGCACAACAGGCCCACAACTGGCCATTGAAGGCAAGCACGCTGCATGGCGTTGACCACGAACCAGCTTCACCTCAAGAACCTTCTCCAGACAACGGCCTGAGCTGGGAAATACTGCGCCGCAAGCTCGCCGAATTATGGCAACGCGCCGTCATTGTCTCCCGGCTGGACAGCACCTCCCTGCCTGCACAACCCTACCTCCGGGAGCGTCTGGCCCTTCACCTGCAACTGGCGGCCTCGGCTGCCACCCGCGGTGATCAGCACCTGTTTGTCGGAGAGTTGGCTCAATGCCAGACATTGCTCATGGCCCTGGATACCACAAGCCACCCTGTACAACAGGCACTTCAGGACATTGCTGCCCTGCAAACCGTGATCCTCGAGCCAACGTTGCCCGATCTTCATGGCCCTCTCGAAAGGTTCTTGCATATCCTCCAGGAACAAGGGAGCGGGACGACCTCCCCACCTGAACACCCCATGGAACGCCTGCAGGGGGAAAGCCAATGAGAACCGGCCTGTTCGCGCTGCTTCTGCTGATCATCAGCTCCGCATTGGGCATCCTGTTGACGGAACATCAAAGCAGGCTCATCCTGCTGTACGACAACTGGCAGATAGAGATGTCCCTGGTGACCCTGGTGCTCATGCTCATACTGGCCATATTTGCCTTCTTGGCTGTTGCAGCCTGTCTGAGCCTGGTGCGCCACTGCCTCACATGGCTGGCCACATGGCGGCAACGCCGTGCCCATCGCCGCCAACTGCGCAGGGTGAGCCTGGGCGTGCAACAGCTCACCGAGGGTAATTGGCGCACTGCGGAACGCTTGCTGCTACCCCACCCGCTGGGCAGTCCCCCCTTTGCTGCGAGCTCAGCGAGAGCACCTGCTGCAAGCGATCCTCTTCCCGGCGCCATCAAACCCGTGGACTGGGAGCGCCTCCTGAGACTGCTGGAAGCTCAGACCATGTTACTCACCGGGCAACCACAACAGTGCCTGGCCACCCTGGAGCGGACCCCGCTCTCTGATCCCATGGCCACCTTGCTGCGCAGCCTGGCCCACGAGAAGCTCGGTGACATAATCGCCGCAGCCCAGGAGATCGGCCGACTGCAAAATACGGCCGTCCTTTCGGCAAAGGACATGGCAAGACATCTGGTCCCGGTCTTCCAGGAGGCTTTGCAGCAGTTGGCGGCCAAAAGGGAGCTGGCGGCTGTCCGGCAGCTGTGGGCCCAGCTGCGCTCGACATGGTCCAAGAACCCCATCCTGCAGGCCCACTATGCCCTTGCCCTGCTGGCCTGCGGAGAAACCAGGGAGGCAACCAGCCTATTGCGCCGCTTGCTGCGGCAGCAAAAGGCAGCGCAAGCATTCCCGGACATCTTCTTGCAGATTGCCTTTGCACATCATCTGCCCATCAGCGAGCGCATTGCCTTGATCGACAATCTGGCCCACGGAGCATGGGCATCCCATGCCATAGTCAGATTGGCGCGGGCCAGCCTGGCCCTGGAGGAAGGCAATCCCCAGCAGGCTCGTCAGTTGCTGCCGGACGATCAGCTTGAATCAGAAATACTTGAACCAGACACGGCGCGCCTTGCGTTGGCCCATTTATATCAGGCGCTGGATCAGCCGGAACGCGCCGCTCACCTGTATGACAGGATCTATATGGCCTGCAGCCCTTACACGATGATCCCCACACCCAGGGCATCGGGTGTGCAGGCTGGATCAGGAATGGGCTGATCTTCCCAAACAGCAGGGCATGAATTTACTTGATCTTGGCCTCCCGATAGGTTACATGCCGGCGCACCACAGGGTCGAATTTGCGCAATTCCAGCTTTTCGGTGCTGTTGCGCTTGTTTTTCGTGGTTGTATAAAAATGACCTGTTCCCGCCGAGGACACCAATTTGATTTTATCGCGCATGATTGTTCTCCCTCAATGACCATGGAAACCATTGCCAAGGCTGAGTCGTGCCCTGAGCCCGAAGGCTCAGGCCTGTAGTATTGATGTGGCTGCTGCCTGGGGCTTGCTTCCTTTCTTGATGCCAGAACGGCGCATCGCCTCATCGAGACCATGCCGATTGACCAACCGCATTCCGGCGGTGGATATCCGCATGCGTACAAAACGCCCTTCTTCCTCGGACCACAGACGCTTGTTCTGGAGATTGGGCAAAAACCTCCTTTTGGTCCTGCGGTTGGAATGGGATACATTGTTTCCGGTACGCGGTCGCCGACCGGTCAAGGCGCATATCTTGGACATATTGGTTTCCCCTGCTTTCGATTATCCAGAAAAAGCTTTATTATCATCTGTACCACAGCGGGAAGCAACGCTCCCAGAGGGTGCCGCACATTGTCACCCCTCACCTGTAGCCTGACCGGCAGGTTGCGGGGCAACCCGTTGATGACAGGAATCAAGCCTGTTATAACAGTTCATGTCGGCTCCCTATCATGGGTACCGCAGACAAGCCAGCAGATACGTGGCCACTATAGCTTGAAAGCCTCTAGCAGTTCTGAAAATGGGGAAGGCGTGCCTCGGGTCATAACAATACTGTGCGACGCATGAACCGCATCACACCATGTTTCCGCGCAGGGGTATGGCCCCTGGCCTTATCATGGCTCTCCATGAAACAACTGCTCGTCTTCTGGCATGGCCAGGAGACAACCCCCTTTCAGGCAGGGTCTTGCCAGGCACCAGGATCTGCCCATGACCAGCCAATGCAGCCGTGGCTTTTCAGAGCAGGGCTGACGCAACGCACGGAGCGCGACATGGAACAAGCTCATCCCTTTTTCTTTCAAAGGATACGATTTCATGAAACGAATCTTGATCAATGCCATGCAGCGCGAGGAAGTCCGGGTCGCCGTCGTGGATGGCGACACCCTCTATGACCTCGATATCGAGGCCATCAGCAAGGAACAGAAAAAAGGCAACATCTACAAGGCCCGGGTCAGCCGGGTGGAGCCCAGTCTCAATGCTGTTTTTGTGGATTACGGGGCTGATCGTCATGGCTTTCTACCCATAAAGGAAATAGCCCGGGGGCTGTACACCAACGACGTGGAAACCAGCAATGGCCGCCTTACGGCACACCAGGTAGCCCGGGAAGGCCAGGAGTTTCTGGTCCAGGTAGACAAGGAGCAACGTGGCACCAAGGGTGCCTCGCTCACCACCTTCATCAGTCTTCCGGGGCGCTATCTGGTATTGATGCCCAACAATCCAAGGGCAGGCGGCATTTCGAATCGGGTGGAGGGCGAAGAACGAGAGGAATTGCGGGCCAGCCTCAAGGACTTGGAGATGCCAGAAGGCATGGGGCTCATCATACGAACCGCCGGTGCGGGCCGCACCATCGAGGAGTTGCGCTGGGATCTCGATTATCTGCTCAATCTCTGGCAAGCCATCGAGGAAGCCTCCCGCTCCCGTGCAGCCCCATGCCTCATCTACCAGGAAAGCAGCCTCATTATTCGCGCCTTGCGGGATTATTTCACCAAGGATGTGGAGGAGATCCTGATTGACGATGAGGCCACGTATCAACAGTCTCTAGAGTTCGTCGGCCATGTCATGCCCCACAACCTGGAGAAAATCAAACGCTACATCGACCCGATCCCCCTCTTTGGACGCTTCCATCTGGAAACCCAGATTCAGCAGGCTTTCGAGCGGGAACTGCGCCTGCCATCGGGTGGCGCTGTGGTCATCGATCATACGGAAGCCCTGACCGCCATCGATGTCAACTCGGCCCGAGCCACCAAGGGGCCTGATATCGAACAGACCGCCTACCAGACCAACCTGGAGGCCGCCGACGAGGTGGCACGGCAACTGCGGCTGCGGGATCTTGGTGGGCTGATCGTCATCGACTTCATCGACATGAGCCAGAGCCAGCACCAGCGTGCTGTGGAAAAACGCCTGCGTGATGCGGTGCAGGATGATCGTGCGCGCATTCAGGTAGGCCATATGTCCCGCTTTGGCTTGCTGGAAATGTCCCGTCAGCGCCTGCGCACATCGCTGCTGGAACACAGCCAGGTGGTCTGTCCGCGTTGTGGCGGCCAGGGCCGGGTACGGGGGCTCGAATCCTTCGCCATCGCCATGCTGCGGCTGATGCACGAACAGGTCGCCTTGCACCGGGGCTGCCAGTTGGTGCTGCGCCTGCCTGTGGCCACAGCCACCTATTTGCTCAATGAGCATCGCCAAAGCATGGCCATGCTGGAACAGCTGCATGAAAGCCAGGTTATTATCATTCCCGATGCTGGCCTGGAAACCCCAGGGTACCAGATGAAGATCAATACCGACCATGTCCAGACAACCTTCAGCCAGGATCTGCTGCTCCCATCCACCAATCGGGGTGAGACCTCTCTTCTCGAGGAGCAACTCACCAAGAGCCTTGTGCCGCAAAAACCGGTTGTGTTTTCCGGAAGGCGCCCCAATCCTGCTGAGAAGCCCCCCGCAGTCGCCAGTACAGCCACAGAGACACAGCGTCAGGCTGGTGAGGGCATTCTAAGCCGGATCTGGCATCGCTTGTTCGCTGAAAGCCCATCGGGATCCCAGGGGTTTCCAGCCCCGGGAGAGGAGGGGCTGGCTTCTGCCGCGCGATTCGAGCAACAGGAGACGGGAGATGAGTGCGCCGCACTGGAAAGCTCCTCTGCTTTGCTCACTGAAGAACAACCTTCCAGCCTTGCCCGGGAAGGCACTGAGGACGGCCTCAACGAACCCAAGCGCCGCAGCAAAAACAATCGGCGCCGCCGGGCGCGCCCCCGCTCCAGACGTCCGACCCATACAGAGCAGACGGATCAGTCTGCCGGAGCGGAGCCTGATGCAGCCACCCAGGATCAGCCCCATGAGGCACAAGGCAATGGCGGCGGACAACATCAGGCGTCAGCTCAGGACACTCCGCCTGAGGATGAGCGGCACAAGAACCAAAGTCTCAATCAGGAGGATGCCGTGCCTGCATCCGATGATCTCGGCAACCATCCCGCTCCCTGACTCAGGGCATCCATGGTCGGAGGGCAAACACCATGTCCCCCGACCATGTCATGTGGGTCAATCAGTCGAGCAACCGGCGAGCACCCATGAGGCGGCGCTGGAAGTAGCTTTCCCTCAAGGAGGCTACCTGCACACTGCGACTGCTGCTGGCGGCATGGACGAAGCGACCACGCCCGATATAGATACCGACGTGGTTGATCCTTGTGCTGCGGCCTGTGGCAAAAAAGAGGAGATCGCCAGGCTCCAGGGCAATCCTTGGAATCTTCTGACCAACACGCCATTGCTCCGAGCTGCTGCGCGGCAGATGGATGTGAAAGGCTGCAAAAACATGCTGCACCAGGCCAGAACAGTCGAAACCACGCCGCCCCGAACCGCCCATGACATAAGGCCTACCCACATACGCCAGCGCCTGTTCTCGCAAGGCTTCACGCAAGGCAGTGGGCGCAGACACAGGCCGGGCCTGATCGCGCATGGCGCCATGAACCACCCATGGCCATGGCAGAACACACACCAAGATCAAGGATCGCAGCATTCCATATCCCATAGCCGGCCTGGCGCCATTCGGTTTCACTGCGCGCACGGGGCAAACAGCGGCACATTGGCTCAAAATGGCTGGCATAGCATAACACAACAGCCGGAGCCTCGAGACACCAAGACTGGCCCTGATCAACTTGTAAAACAAGAAACTTATTTTTTTCTACAGCCTCACACAAGTGGAGCGCTTCAATGTCACCTCAAGCACGCCATCGGAACAAGGCTGCCGATATGCGCTGTTTGCCTTGTGCGGCCCATCCCGGGCACGTTGCCTCGAGGTGAGCTAAAATGCCAGGAATGACATTTTCCAGCGTTTTCGCAAACATACCTTCAAATCGTGAATTCTTAGAGGTCTAGCAATGAAAGTAGGACGCTGCGCCTGTGGCAATACCTTGTTTTTCAATAACACGATCTGCTCCAGTTGTGGGCGGGCTGTCGGCTTTCTCCCCGACAAGCTGCAGATGAGCGCACTGGAACCCATCGACAACGGGTATGCGGCGGCCCTGGATGCCGAGGCACATTACGTACCGTGCCAGAATCAGATTGAACACGGCATCTGCAATTGGCTCATTCCCGCCACGGAGGAGCCGGGCCTCTGCATGTCCTGCCGACTGAATCGCACCATTCCCGATCTGACCATACCGCAGAATCTGGTGCATTGGCATCAGATCGAGCAGGCCAAGCGCCATGCGCTCTATTCCCTCCTGCGTCTGGGGTTGCCGCTGATCAGCAAGCTGGACGATGAAGAACGCGGATTGGCCTTTGACTTCCTGGCCGACAAGGACCCAGACAGCGAATTCACCGAACCGCTCCCAGGCCAAGAACCCGTGTTGACCGGCCATGACAACGGCTTGATCACTCTTAACGTAGCGGAAGCCGACCCGGTCGCGCGCACCCGCCATCGTCAACAAATGGGCGAGACTTATCGCACTCTGCTGGGCCATTTCCGACATGAACTGGGACATTATTACTGGGACCGACTGATCGCGGCGACACCGCTGGAAGCGCCTTTCCGGGAATTGTTCGGGGATGAGCGTGCCGACTATGGCGAGGCGCTGGCTCGTCATTATGAGCAGGGTCCCGCCGCCGACTGGCCAGAACATTTTGTCAGCGCCTATGCCAGCTCCCATCCATGGGAAGACTGGGCGGAAACCTGGGCCCACTTCCTGCACATGACCGACACCCTGGAAACCGCCGCGGATTTCGGCTTGATCGTGCGGCGGATCCCAGGGGACACCACGCCGGATGCCAGTCTTCTGGCCATTACGCTCGATGCCGACTTTGCAGCGCTGATGGATCAATGGCTCAGTCTCAGTGTGCTGACCAATGCACTCAATCGCAGCATGGGGCTGGAAGATGCCTATCCCTTCGTCCTGACGCCCACGGTGCGCGCCAAACTCCAGTTCGTCCATGACGCCGTGAAAAGCAAGACCGCCTGAGCGTTTCTCGTCATCCAGGCCGCGCGCACCAGGCGGACACCTCTGCGTCCAGCTCTGGCATAGGGGCCACCTCTCCCTGCCCCTCAACCGGATGGGGCTTTACCCCAATTGAACTGTGCCGGGTTCCCCGAAGGCCTCACTGGGAAACCCGGCACGGTGCAGTGATGAGGCCCTCTTGCTTCGGGGGCAGCCTCTGGCAACAGCAGCCGATCATTGCCTCACGAGCCACTTGGCAGCCCGCTGCATCCAGCCCAGCGCCTTGGGGTTGTAGGGCCCCTTGATGAGCATGGCCGGAGAAAACCAGCTGCGCTGCACCAGGACACCCTTCTTGTGGGAGAACTCCATGAAACCATCAAAGCCATGATAGGCCCCAAGACCGCTTGGTCCGATACCCCCAAACGGCAGATTGGGATGCGCGGCATGCAGCATGGTATCGTTCACGGCAGCACCGCCGGAAATGGTCTGGGCAATGATCCTCATGGCCCGGCTGTTGTCCTCATCGAAACAATACAACGCCAGGGGACGAGGACGCGCCTGGACGAAAGCGATGGCCTCATCAAGGGTACGATAGCTCATCACAGGCAACACCGGACCAAAGATTTCCTCTTGCATCACCGCCATCTCCGGGGTCACGCCGGTGAGCAGCGTGGGCGGAATCAGGCGAACACCCTGCGGAATGGGCTCATTCCTGGGGTTGATGGTCACCATTCTGGCGCCCTTCTGGACGGCATCCTCCATGAGTCCCTGGATACGCTTGAAATGGCGATCGTTGATGATCCAGGTGATATCGGGATTGCCCACCAGGGATGGATAGCGCCTGCTAATGGCCTTTGTATAGGCGGCCACAAAGCTTTCTTCCTGCCCGCTGGGCACCATGACATAATCCGGGGCAATGCAGGTCTGCCCAGCATTGACGGTCTTGCCCAGCATGATGCGCTGTACCGCCTTTTCCATGGGATAACCTTCCGAGATGATCACCGGCGACTTGCCACCCATCTCCAGGGTGACAGGCGTCAGATTCCGGGCCGCAGCCATCATCACCTGACGGCCAATGCTCGTATTACCGGTATAGAGCAGGTGATCGAAAGGCAACTCAGAAAAGGCGATGGCTTCCTGAACCCCCCCGGTGACCACGGTCACAAGGGTGGGATCGAATGTCTTGGCGATCAGCTCGGCGATCACCTCACCGGTCCGCGGCGTGGCATCCGGTGGCTTGAGCATGGCATGGTTTCCTGCGGCCAAAGCGCCGATCAACGGCGAGAACATCAGGAAGGCCGGATAATTCCAGGCCCCCATGATGCCCAGCACCCCTTTTGGCTGATAGAGGACATAGCCCGTGGCAGGCAGCGCCTGCAAGCTGGCAGGCACCTTCTTTGGTTTCATCCACTTCTTGATCTTGTTCCTGGTGCCGCGAATCTCCATCAACCCGGAGAGCACCTCGGTCAGGGCTGTCTCATGAGGCGAGCGTTGCCCGAAATCAGCCATCACCGCCTTGATGATCTGGTCTTGATGGTCGTAGATGGCCTTGGCCAGCTTGTCCAGGTTGGCCACCCGGGTGCGCCAGTCGCTGATGCCTTGCTGCAGGAAAGCCTGGCGCTGGGCATCGAGCAAGGGCTGCAAAGGGTTGGCGCCTTCTTTGGTGATGCTGGTTACAGCTTGCGGGTAGACATGGGATGGAGCAGTACTCATGATGTTGCCTCCTGCTAAATAAGCAATCAATGGGGATGCCTTGCACCCCATCATAATTGGCGGCTGCATTTGCTCTTATAAGTCAATCATTAGGCTTGATTGAGTGAATAGTCAAGCGGTGTGTGCTATAGACCAGGGGCCGTCCTGGCCTTGTCCGGGCGCTCGAACAGAAGATGCACGATGGCAAAACCCACAAGTATGCCCGCCAGCGTCCAGACCGCCTCGCGGGGATTGAGCACCAGGGCGCTGATCGCAGGGCCTGGACAATAGCCACATAGCCCCCAGCCGATGCCGAACAGCCCCGCCCCAGCCAGCAGTCGGGCAGTCACTTTTTTCTTGCTGGACAGATACAGAAAGCCATTCAGCACCGCATGGCCCCTGGCCCTGATGCGCGGCAGGAACACAGCCGTAACCAGCAATGCCCCGCCCATGACCAACGCCAGACTGGGATCCCAAGAGCCGGCAACATCCAGAAAGGCCAGCACCTTGTCCGGTTGCACCATCTGGGACAGCGTGAGCCCCACACCGAACAGAATGCCGCAACTCAACGCCGCCAGGGCCCGCCTCATGGCAAGACCCCCGCGACATGACGGACCACATAGACGGTCAGCATGCCCATGAGCATGAATGTCATGGTGGCCGCCAGGGAGCGCCGCGACCGCAATCCCAGGCCGCATACCCCATGACCGCTGGTACAGCCACTCCCCAGGCGGGTACCTGCGCCGACCAGTATCCCACCAGCCACAAGCGCCCACAGGGGAAAATCTTGACGGGGGACAAAAGAGATGACATGGCCGGCACGCATCAACAGGGGACCCAGCAGCAACCCCGCCAAAAACCATAGGCGCCAGGTGCCACCTTCCCTTGCTTGTTCCAGGGCGCCAAAGAGAATGCCGCTGATCCCCGCAATGCGCCCCAGCAGCCAGAACAGCAAGACAGCGCTGCAACCGATGAGCAATCCGCCTGACAAGGCGGCCACAGGCGTGAACTGATTCATCCTCATCCCCTCCACAACCACAGGGACTCTGCAGCACAGGCAATGATCCACATGCAGCATAGCAGCTCTTGTCTATATTGTTTATATTGCATTGCGCCCCCGCCGGACAGCGCACCATGCCATCTCAAGGAGACCGACGACCATGGAACAACAGCAACTCGGCCTCACCCAGGACCACCTCATGGTGGTGGAGGCAGTCCAGGGCATGGCCAGAAAACTCAAGCCCAAGATGGACAAGCACTACAGGGAAATCTTCGAGCACCAGCGATTTCCCCAGGAGATCCAGCCGACAGGTTGCGCAAGGGCATGAGATCAATAAATGGCTTCCGGATCCCGGGGTATTGCTCCGGATCGGCGATATCCCCAGGCCGTTGCCGTCCGGGAGGCATGGGCGCCAAACGGCATGGCCATCCACAGCACATCCCAGGGCTGCCCCACGAGGTGCCTGCCCTGGAGTTGCGCGGGATCTCGCCCATGCTGACAGAAGCCACAGACCCGTCGCCCCGGCAGCGCTGGCCGTGATTCGACAGGCAACGTCCTCGGCCTGCACCAGGCCACCATGATCCGCCATACTCGGCTATAATGATGAAGCCATGACAGCGCCATGCCTCCAGAAAAAGCGCCTCAGGCTTGTGGATCGCCTCCTGCCCAAGGGCACATTGCGGCTCATCCTGCCCCATGGGGCCGTCATCACCATGGGCAACGGTCCACCTTGCGCCACCATGCGCCTCAAGAATAAATGGACCTTGTGGCGCATGGTGTATCGACCCAGCCTGACCATTGGAGAGCTCTATACCGAGGGAGCCTGGGAAGCTGAACATGGCGACCTGCTGACCGTGCTGCGGCTCCTGATGAGCCTGCGCATCCGCCTGGCTTCCTGGCCTGCTCCGTCGCTTTGGCTGTATGCGCTGCTCCACGAGAACAATCTGCTGCAGCGCAGCTACAGCCGGGCCCGCACCCACTACAACATCGATATTGCATTGTTCCAGTCCTTTCTGGATGAGGACCTGCATTACACTTGCGCCTATTTTCGAGAACCCGGACTCTCCTTGCACCAGGCCCAGGAGGCCAAGGCCTTCCACATTGGCCGCAAGCTCTGCCTGTTCCCTCAGGCCCATGTGCTGGACATCGGCTCTGGGTGGGGGGCCATGGCCATCCATCTGGCGCGCCACCATGGCGCGCAGGTCACAGGACTCAATGTGTCCGATGAGCAGAATCGCCATGCCGCAAACGAGGTGCAGAACCTTGGCCTTGCAGGTCAGGTGCGTTTCTTGACCGAGGACTACCGCAGCCATCAGGGCTTGTACGACGCCATAGTCAGCATCGGCATGTTCGAGCAGGTGGGCAGACCCTGGTATAGACGCTATTTCAGGACCATCGCCCAGCTCCTCAAGCCCGATGGTGTAGCCCTGGTGCATACCATCGGCAGGAGCTCGCCCCCCGGCGGCACCAATCCATGGATCCGCCGTCATATCTTCCCGGGCGGCTATATCCCCGCCCTCTCTGAGATCAGCGTTGCCGTGCAGGCCTCTGGTCTGGCCATCCTGGATGTGGAAGTCTGGCGGCTGCATTACGCCATGACCCTCCAGCATTGGCGCGCCTCATTCGAAAGGAATCTGGATAACCTGGCGGCCCGCTTCGGGGATTCCTTCTGCCGCATGTGGCGTTTTTATCTTACGGCCTCGGAAGCCTCGTTTCGCTGGGACAACCTGGTGGTCTTCCAGGTGCAGCTGGGCTTTGCGGCCACTACGCGCTGCCCTATTACCAGGGAGTATCTTTATCTCAATGATCTCGATGCAAGCGAGGCTGGTATCCAGCCACAGCAATGAAGCGTTTCGACAAGGCGCCAACGGACTGCAATGCATGGCCACCGACTCACGCGCCCTTTACCAAGGCACTGAAACATGGAGGAACGAACATGGGCCAAATCATCGAATTTCCCTGCCCGGACGGCAGTAAGGCCAAGGGTTATCTGGCATCCTCTGCCCAAGCCGACGCGCCAGGCATCGTGGTCATCCAGGAATGGTGGGGGCTGCAGGATCAGATCAAGGGATTGTGCGACCAGTTTGCCGCAGCAGGCTACAACAGCCTGGCCCCCGATCTCTATGGCGGCAAGGTGGTACCCTACCATGATCCAGGGGCTGCAGGTGCCGCCATGTCGTCCCTTGATTTCACCAACGCCACGGACCACGGCGTGCGGGGTGCCGTCCAACATCTGGCGCGAAACGGCAAGAAAGTGGGGCTGACCGGCTTTTGCATGGGAGGGGCTGTCACCACCATCGGGGCGGTGCGCATCCCGGAACTGGCCGCAGCGGTCACCTTCTATGGCATCGCTCCTGATGCGGAACAGCACGCGAGCGCCCTGCGAGTACCGTTGCAGGGACATTTTGCCCTGCACGACGACTGGATCACCCCTGCCATGGTCAAGTCCTATGATGCAGCACTCAACAAGGCGGGCAAGACCCATGAGTTCTTCGAGTATGATGCCAAGCATGGCTTCATGAACGAACAGCGTCCCGAGGTCTTCAATGCCGAGGCCAAGAAACAGGCCTGGTCGCGCTGCATGGCGTTTTTTGGAAAATACCTCGAGGCATAAACCCGCCAGACCACAAAGCAGGACTGCACAGGGCCGCCTCCATGGGCCGAGCCAGTAGGCTCGGCCCTCCCCTAGCCCATGGGTGGCCGCAACCCCTGGGCCAGCGCCTGCTGGATGGCATCTCGATAGGCACACAGGGCTGGACTCAGCTGTACAGGGTATGGCTCCGCCGCAGGGGCAAGATCGCGCATGGCTTTTGGCAGGGCGGCAAGCCCACGTTGCGCCCGGCTGCGACAGGCCGCCACCGTGAATGCCTCGGCTGCAAGCAGCACATCGTCCCGCAGCACGGCCTGCAACAAGGGTTCCCCCTGGAATGTCTCATCCCGCAGCGCCAGCGTATCGAAGCTGCGCTCGCCATCCCCAAGCCGAAAAGCCTGGTGACGGCCGGGATACATCGTCTTGCCCGGTGCCGTTTTCATACGGCCAGACCCTCTGTAGTAGGTCAGTTTATAGGCCAGATCCACCGTGGGCGCATCCTCGGAGACCCCCATGTGGGTGCCCACCGCAAAGCCATCCACGGGGATTTCATCGGCCACCATGGCCGCCACACTCTGTTCGGTAAGGCCGCCGCTGACAATGATGCGCACCTGGTGCAAGCCAGCCTCATCCAGCACCACCCGGGCCTGCCGGGCCAGATTGGGCAGATCGCCGCTGTCCAGCCGGATGGCGCTGACCCCAAAGGCAGGTCCCAGCCGCCCAGCCAGGTCGACCACATGACGCACACCCTGGATGGAATCATAGGTATCCACCAGCAGTGTGGTTTTTGGATAGTGCGAGACAAAGGCCGCAAAGGCCTGGGCCTCGTCGTCATGGGCCTGGATGTAGCTGTGGGCCATGGTGCCGGTCACCGGCAATCCATAGACCATACCGCCCAGCACGTTGCTGGTGGCTTCGAGTCCGGCGATGGCATAGGCCTTGACGGCCTTCAGGGCCGCATCGACCCCATGCGTGCGCCGCAGGCCAAAGTCGATCACCGGGCGTCCGCCAGCTGCCAGCACCATGCGCACCGCCTTGCTGGCGATCACCATCTGCAGGTGGACCGTGTTCAACAGCAGGCTTTCGATGAGTTGCGCCACGGGAAGGGAAGCCTCCACCTCCATGATCGGCTCGTTGGGAAACACAGGCGTGCCATCCAGCATGGCATGGACGGTGCCCCGAAACCTAAAGCGCTCCAGCCAGTCCAGGAAGGCTTTTTGAAAGCAACCAAGACCTTCCAGATACGCCAGCACCTCACCGTGAAAGCGCAGCTCCCGCAGGGCTGCCACCGCATCCCCCACGCCACAACAAAGCATGAGATTGCGCCTGGGGGGCAGCTTGCGATAACTCATGCTGAATACCGCAGGCTCTTCCATGCCCTCCAGCAGATAAGCCTGGGCCATGGTGAGTTCGTAGAGGTCGATCAGTGCGGCGAGATTGTTTTCTGTTACCCACATGGCGGGGTGTCCTGTGCTGTTGCGCCCGGGTTTCGTTCCCGCTGGAGCCGCAGCTCCGCCTTTTCTGCCGCTGCATGCACCTGTGAGGGGGCGGTGCCTCCGAGGTGGTCCCGGGCCTGTAGCGAGCCCGATAGGGTGACCACGTGCGCCATCTGGTCATCGACAATCCCCAGAGCCTGCTCCATATCATGGCAGGTGAGCTGTTCCAGGGTGCATCCCTTGTCCAGACAGGCACGGACGAGCCCGCCCACCCGCTCATGGGCCTCACGAAACGGCATCCCGCCGCGCACCAGGTGATCAGCCAGATCGGTGGCGGTGGCAAAGCCGGCCGCAGCAAGTTCAATGGCACGCTCTCGGTTGACACACAGGCTTGCCGCGATGGCCTGTGTGGCAGGTAACACCAAAAGCAAAGTATCGATGGTATCGAACAAAGGTTCTTTGTCTTCCTGGTTGTCACGGTTGTAGGCCAAGGGCTGGCCTTTCATCACGGTCAGCAGCGTGACCAGTGCACCAAAGACCCGACCGCTCTTGGCGCGCACCAGTTCGGCCATATCGGGGTTTTTCTTCTGAGGCATGATACTGGAGCCTGTGGTCAGCTCATCGGGGAGCGTGATGAGACCAAAGGCAGGGGTCATCCACAAGACCACCTCCTCTCCCAGGCGGGAGAGATGGACCATGACTACGCTGGCTGCGGAGAGAAACTCCAGGATATAGTCGCGATCGGCCACGGCATCCAAAGAGTTCTCCATGGGGGATGCAAACCCCAGCAGCGAGGAGGTCAGCTGGCGATCGAGGCCATAGGTGTTACCAGCCAGCGCTCCGGCACCCAATGGGCACTGGTTGAGACGGGCACGGCAATCCCTGAGGCGCCCGCAGTCCCGGGTCAGCATGGCTTCATAGGCCAACAGGTGGTGGCCGAAGGTGACAGGCTGGGCTGATTGCAGGTGGGTAAAGCCCGGAAAGACGGTGGCGGCCTCTTCCCTGGCGCGCTGGATCAGCACGGCGCGCAGCCGGTACACCTGGGCCAGGATCTCATCGATGGCGGCACGAAGGAACAGCCTCGTGTCGGTGGCCACCTGGTCGTTACGCGAGCGTCCCGTATGGAGTTTCTTGGCCACATCCCCCAGGCGGGCGATCAGTGCCCGCTCGATGTTGCTGTGCACATCCTCAAGTGACTCGTCCCACGAAAAGGTGCCGGCATCCATCTCCTGACGCAGGGCATCCAGGGCCGCATCGAGCTGTTCGCGTTCCTGATGGGTGACCACACCAGCCCGTTCCAGGGCCTGCAAATGGGCCCGGGAACAGGCGATATCCTCCCGGTAGAGACGCTGGTCGTAAGGGACAGAGACGCTGAGGCGTTGTAAAGTCTCGCTCATGCCCTGGCCCAGGCGTCCGGACCACAATGGTTCTGCCATGGTGCACCATCGAAAAAAACCACCAATTGAGGCACAATTGTACCTAATGCACCATGACCATGACCAATCCAGCGCCACCCCCCCGCTCACCTATGCCGCAGCCGGTGTGGACATAGCCGCCGCCGACAATCTGGTGGAGCGCATCAAAAGGCTCGCCGCCCCCACGCAACGCGCCGAGGTGCTTGGCGGGGTTGGCGGCTTTGGCGCCCTGATCCGGCTGGGCGGCTATCGTGATCCTGTGCTGGTGGCCGGCACCGATGGCGTGGGCACCAAGCTGCTGCTGGCCCTGCAGTGGGGTCAGCTCGCAGGGCTCGGGACAGACCTGGTGGCCATGAACGCCAACGATGTGCTCTGCCATGGCGCCGCAGCCCTGTTCTTCCTGGACTACCTGGCCATGGGCCAGTTGGAGACCGACAAGGCAACCACCCTGGTGCAGGGCATGGCCGAGGCCTGTGCTGCGATCGGCTGTGCGCTGGTGGGCGGCGAGACGGCCGAACTGCCCGGCATGTACCACGATGGTCTTTTCGACCTGGCCGGATTTTGCGTGGGTGTGGTGGAACGCGACCGACTCCTGGATGGCTCCAGGGTCACAGCAGGTGACCTGGTCCTGGGCCTTGCCAGCAGCGGTGTACACGCCAACGGCTTCAGCCTGGTGCGCGCCATCATGGCGCGCTGCGGCGCGCAGGCCACCACCATGGTGGGCGGCCTGCCTCTGCGGGAGATCCTGCTTGCCCCAACGAGGCTCTATCAGCCTGCTGTCTGGCCACTTTTGCAAAACGACCTGGTGCATGCCATGGCGCACATCACAGGCGGCGGCCTGATGGACAACCTGCCCCGGGTATTGCCACCCGGGCTCCAGATCCATCTCGACCGGGGTTCGTGGCCGCTGCCCGATATCTTTGGGTGGCTGCGCCAGCAGGGCAACCTGGATGAGGCCACCATGCTGCAGACATTCAATCTGGGCATTGGCCTGTGCCTGATCATTCCGCCCCACGCCCTGGAACAGTCCCAGCGGCTGCTCCAGGAAGCGCATGTGGCCAGCTGGGTGATCGGCGGCGTGGCAGAATGCGCCACCGCCCAGGGCAATAGTCCCAGGGTCGTGCTGCGTTGAGCCTGCCCATCGCGGTGCTGGCCTCTGGCGACGGCAGCACCTTCGAGGCCATCGCCACGCTGCCCCAGGCCCCTTATCATGTCGCACTGCTGCTGAGCGACCAGCCGCGGGCCTTTGTTCTGAAGCGCGCCCAGCGCCTGAGCATCAAGACCGTGGTGCTGCCTCGGCAGAATTATCCGAACCGCGCAAGCCACGAGGCCGCCATGGTGGACTGCCTGCAGGACCATGGCGTGGCACAGGTCGCGCTGGCAGGCTACATGCGCATCGTCGGTGAGGTATTCCTGGATGCCTTTGGGCAGGGACACACCTGGAATACCCATCCTTCATTGCTGCCGGCCTATCCTGGCCTGGATACCCATCGTCGCGTTCTTCAGGCAGGCGAGCACGAACATGGCTGCACCATTCACGTGGTGGACAGTACCGTGGATGGAGGGGCCATCATTGCCCAGGCCCGTTTACCGGTCCACCCCCATGAACAGGTGGCCAACCTGGAACAACGGGTCAAGCGACTAGAACAGCGCCTCTACCCCATCCTCCTGGCAGCCCTTGCCACAGAAACATTGCAGGTCAATGAACAGGGCATACGCTGCCATGGCCGATTGCTGACCAGGCCACTGCTGTTCCAGGAATCAGACCCCCTTTTTCAGGAGTCATCCAGTGTTTTTGGCGACATGTCTTCTTTGTCTTTGGCTTTGCAGTTGGTGCAGATGCCATAGATGTGCAGGCTGTGACCTGTCATCGCATAGCCCAGACGCTGGGCGACCTGGCGCTGCTGCTCCTCGATGGTGGCATCCATGAACTCATCAACCCGGCCACAATGTATACATACCATGTGGTCATGGTGGGGACCCTGGTTCAACTCGAAGACCGCGCTGGCGCCTTCAAAATAATGCCTTTTGACCAACCCGACCTGTTCGAATTGGGTCAGCACCCGATAGACCGTGGCCAGGCCGATGTCCTCACCACCGGCATGCAGGTCATGATAGACCTCCTCGGCACTCATGTGCCGCCCCTGGCCGTGCTCCAGCAGTTCCAGGATGCGCAAGCGAGGGATGGTGACCTTCAGACCGGCGCGGCGCAATTCTCCAGGAGCCATGTGTATCCTCCGGTTTTCAAGCAAGCAAGTCCTGCATGCCATGCACCATACTGCAAGAATACCCCGAGGCGGTTATAATGCCCTTGCGGCATCCTCGGCCAGGACTCGTCTTCCATCAGACTTCATATTAACTTGAAATGGCTGTGACACACATGAAAACGCTTTTGATCCTCACTACGCTGCTGGCGCTCCTGGCAGGCTGCGCCTATCGCATGGACATCCAGCAAGGCAATATCATGGAACCAGACAAAACCATGCAGCTGCGCCCCGGCCTCACCAAGGAGCAGGTGCGCTATCTGCTGGGTCCACCCCTGGCCAATACGCCCTTTGACAGTGATACGTGGCGCTATGTGTATTATCTGGAAAAACAGGGTAAAAAAAGGCAGGAAAAACGACTGGTGGTACACTTCGTCGGCGAGCAGATGGTTCGGGTGGAACACGACCCCCAGAACGGGTGATCCGCCGCTAGCGGCCTGCCGCCTGGCTTTTTTGCACCACAGCCTCTTCCACCCGCTGGCGGAAAGCGGCGATCAGACGGCTGGATACCCGGTCCATGGAGCGACTGACCGCCATGGCCAGCAGGCGGTTACGCAAGGTGAAATCAAGCCTCAAGGTGACCACCGTGCCTTCCTCGCAGGGAGCCAACTGCCAGATGCCATGCAGGTGACGAAAAGGACCGCTCACCAGTTCCATGGTAATGGCACGGGGTGACTCGAGCATGTTCCTGGTGGTCAGCCGTTCATGAAAGGGTCCGGCTGCTACCTCGATGGTGGCCAGGGTCTGATTGGGAGCCAGGGTTTCCTGCCAGGCCCCGGTACACCAGGGCACGAAGTCAGGATAGCGATCCACCGTGGCGATGATCTCGAAGACCACCCCAGGCTCCGCCGCCAGGCACTCACTCTGGCAAATCACAGGCATTGTGCTAGTATATTGCATTCTCTCCCTTGAGAAAAGCATGGAACCGCGCTCCTGCCGTGACCGACTCAACCATCATCAGCAATCGCAAGGCGTTCCATGATTACTCCATCGAGGAGCGCTTCGAGGCCGGTCTCGTGCTCCTGGGCTGGGAGGTCAAGGCCATCCGGGCTGGCCGGGTCCAGTTGCGCGACGCCTACGTGGTATTGCGCCATGGGGAAGCCTTTTTGCTGGGCGGACTCATCACCCCGCTGCCCAGCGCCTCGACGCACATCGAGCCCGATCCGCGGCGCACCAGGAAACTCCTGCTGCACCGCAAGGAACTCAGGCGGCTCCTGGGTATGGTGGAGCGACGCGGCTATACCCTGGTGGCTTTGGACCTGCACTATAGCGAGCAACGCGTCAAGCTGTCCTTTGGTCTCGCCAAGGGGAAAAAGCTCTACGACAAGCGTCAGGCGACCAAGGAGCGCGACTGGATGCGCCAGAAAGCCCGGCTGCAGCGTCAGGCATGAATGATCAGAACCATGGACAACCTCATGATGCCCCTGCCCCCCGGCAGGCTGCTGCGGCCATGAACCAGCAAACCACGCCGCCTTTCGGCCGGGTCCTGCGCAGCGCCATCCATAGCAGCGCGGTCATCTTTGTTGCCGCCATCGTACTCTATGGCCTGCTCGCGGCACACAGCCTGCACGGCGCACTGGCCAGCCTGAATGGCAGACTGCTGGTTTGGGTCCTGGGCTGTTCGGTGCTCAATTATCTGCTGCGCTTTGTGCGCTGGCATGTGTTCCTCGGCCAGCTGGGCTCCCGCCCCACCCTGGGCACCTCATTGCTGATCTATCTTGCCGGATATGCCTTCACCACCACGCCCGGCAAGAGCGGCGAGGCGGTGCGCTCCTGGTGGCTGTTATCCCACGGCGTGCGGCTCGAGGACAGCTTGGGTGTTCTGGTCATGGAAAGGCTCTGTGACCTGGCGGCCGTGCTGCTGCTGGCTCTGCTGTGCCTTTCTCTCCTGGGTGCGGGGCAAGGCATGCTGCTCTTTGGTGCCGCCGCTGGCTGCCTGCTGTTCGCCTTGAGCCTACAGCCGGTGTGGCTTGCGGCACTGGGCAAGCGTCTGGAGGGCCGCAGGGGCCTGGTGGTGCGCCTGGCACAAACCGCCATCGGTGCTGTGCTGCGCGCCTGGCGGCTTGTCACGCCCTCCTTGCTGGGTATGGGCCTGCTGACGGGCCTGGTGGCCTGGGCTGCCGAGGGCTGGGGCTTCTACCTGCTGGTAGATGCCGTCCACCAGGGCACCACGCCTGGGCTTGTGGTCGGCATCTATGCCGCAGGTCTCCTGGCTGGGGCCATCTCCATGATCCCTGGCGGGGTGGGTGGCGCCGAGGGGGCCATGGTGCTACTCTTGGGGGCGATTGGCCTGGGCAGCGGGCAGGCCATGGGAGTGACCCTGGTGAGTCGCCTGGCCACCTTGTGGTTTGGCGTGGCCGTTGGAGCCCTGTGTTGCCTTGCCTATCTTTTCCAGTACCGCCGTGCACAACAGACGTGAATCATGACCAGTGAAACGGCACAGCAGCAGAACAGTTTTCCTGCGGGGGACGTGCCCCTGTGCGTGGACCTGGATGGCACACTGATCCGCAGCGATATCACCTTTGAATCCATCTGCCTGCTGGCCAGGAAGCACCCAGGACAGCTGTGGCGTCTGCCGCTCTGGGGGCATCGCGGCCGGGTGGCCCTCAAAAACCAGCTTGCCCGCTTCGTGGCCATCGATCCTGCGGCCCTCCCCTACAACGAGCAACTTCTCGATTGGCTGCGCCAGCAGAAAGCCCAGGGACGCACGCTGGTCCTGGCCACGGCCAGCCATATCGGCCATGCCCAGGCCATCGCCGATCATCTCGGCCTGTTCGATGCCGTGGTGGCCACAGACCAGGACGCGAATCTCAAGGGCTTCCACAAGGCCGCTGCCCTGGCGAGCCGCTTCGGTATCAAGGGCTTCGATTATGTGGGCGATGCCATGGTGGATCTACCCATCTTCAAGGCAGCCCGGAAATCCATCCTGATCAATCCGACGCCTGCTTTGGTACGCGCCGCCCAGAATATCGCCGAGATAAGCGCCATCCTGCGCGATCCACCCCCCAGCTGGAAAATCCGCCTCAAGGCCTTGCGGGCGCACCAGTGGGTAAAAAACGTCCTGGTGCTGGTGCCCTTCACGCTGGGCCACCAGTGGAGCGAGCTGTTCGGTTCCGGGCTGCTGGCCATGCTGGCCATGTCCATGGCCGCATCCAGTGCCTATCTGCTCAACGATCTCCTGGACCTGGAAGCAGATCGCCACCATCCGCGGAAACGCCTGCGGCCGCTGGCCAGCGGGGCCATGGGGCTGCGCGAGGCGCTGCTGTGGATTCCTGCCTTGTTCGCTGGTGCCGTGCTCCTGGGCCTCATGACCCTGCCCTGGCCTTTCGTGCTGGTTCTGCTGGGCTACTACGCCACCACGCTGCTCTATTCCTGGATCCTGAAAGGCATCGTCCTGCTGGATGTGCTGGTCTTGGCCGGGCTCTACACCATCCGTCTGGCAGCAGGGGCCGCGGCGGGAAGCATCGCGGTATCTTCCTGGTTGCTGGCCTTTTCCATCTTCGTGTTCCTGAGCCTCGCGCTGCTCAAGCGCTACACCGAGCTCCTGGTGATGCAGACCGAAGGGCGCCAAAGCCTCATGGGTCGGGGCTATGCGGTGGCCGACCTCGCGTTGCTCCCCAGCCTGGGCTGTGCCGCAGGCTACATGGCCGTGCTGGTCCTGGCGCTCTACATCGATAGCCCGGACATCCTGGCTCTGTACAGCCATCCCGCGCTGGTGTGGTTGCTCTGCCCGCTGCTGCTGTACTGGATCAGCCGGGCGTGGCTGTTGGCTCATCGCGGCCAGATGCACGACGATCCTGTGGTCTTTGCCATCCAGGACAGGACCAGCCAGCTCATTGCCTGCGCCACGCTGCTGATCCTCTGGCTGGCCATCTGATGAACAGGTTGCCATCGTTCGGCCGCTACCCGCCGGTGCACCAGCAATCAGGACGGAGGGTATCCTTCCACCATGAGGCCGCCTTGGGCACGGACGACAGCAGCGCATTGCCCCGGGGCAATGGGTGCAGCTATGGGGACTGCTGTCTCAACGAAAGCGGCACACTGCTGCTGGGCAGGCCCTGCAACCGGCTGCTGGCCTTCGATGCCAAAAGTGGCGTGCTGCGCTGCGAGGCGGGCACCACGCTGGAGGAGATCATCGATTTTGCCCTGCCGCAAGGGTTTTTCCTGCCGGTGACACCGGGCACCAGGCTCGTGACGGTGGGGGGGGCCATCGCCAACGATGTCCATGGCAAAAACCATCATGCCGCCGGCACCTTCGGCTGCCATGTGCTGCGCTTCAAGCTGTGGCGTTCCGACAGGCGGCCCATGCTCTGCACGCCACAGCAAAAGGATGGCTGGTTCGGCGCCACCGTGGCCGGCCTGGGGCTCACCGGCTGGGTCGGCTGGGTCGACATCCAGCTTTTGCGCGTGGCCAATCCCTTCATGGTGGTCGAGGAACACCCCTTTGGGAGCCTCGAGGAGTTCTTTGCCCTGAGTTCGGCCTCGGACCGCGATTTCGACTATACGGTCGCCTGGGTGGATTGCCTTGCCCCGGCCCGCTCCAGGGGCCGGGGCATCCTGTGGCGCGCCAATCATGCCCCACCCCTGGCCAAGGGTTCATCCGGCATACGCTGGCAGGCGGCCATCCCCTGGGAACTGCCCTTCCCCGCGGTGGGGGCACGGCGCATCCGCGCCTTCAATGCGCTCTACTACCACTGGAAGCGGCTGCGGCCCACCACACGCCTTGCCCATTACAAGGGTTTTTTCTATCCGTTGGATCATATAGCCCATTGGAACCGGCTTTATGGGCCCAGGGGCTTCCTGCAGTTGCAGTGCGTGCTGCCCCATGGTCATGCCACCTTCGTCATCCATGAACTGCTGGAACGCTGTGCTACCCAGGGCATGGGTTCATTCCTGGCGGTGCTCAAGGTGTTCGGCGAGCGCGCCTCGCCCGGTTGGCTCTCTTTCCCCAGGCCCGGGGTAACGCTGGCCCTGGATGTGCCTCACCAGGGCTCGCAGACCATCGCCGCCTTGCGCGCCTTCTATACCCTGATCCATGAAGCAGGCGGGGCCATCTATCCCGCCAAGGATGCCCTGATGACCAAGGAACAATTCCAGGCCGCCTACCCCCGATGGGCGGAGCTTGCCGCACGGCGTGACCCCGCCATCTCCTCGAGCCTGTGGCGCCGGGTGAGCGCGTGAAGCGTATCGTGATCGTCGGGGCCACATCGGCCATCGCAGAGGCTACGGCAAGAATCCTCGCCCAGCAGGACGCCCGTTTCTTTCTCGTGGCCCGCAACAAGGAACGCCTTGCCCTGGTGGCAGCCGACCTTGCGCTGCGCAGCAGTCATGAGCCCGGAACGTACATCATGGATTGCAGCGATTGGACCATGCACCAGGCCATGCTGGATGCCGCCCTCGCACACCTGGGCGGCCTCGATGGCCTCATCCTGGCCTATGGCGACCTGCCCGACCAGGCCAGGTGCCAGAGCGACATGAAGGCATTGCGCCAGGCGCTGGAGACCAACCTGCTCAGTGCCTGCACGATCCTGCAGCTGGCCGCCAACCACATGGCAAGCCAGGGTCATGGCGTTCTGGTGGGCATCTCCTCTGTGGCGGGCGACCGGGGCCGGCAGTCCAACTATGTCTATGGCGCCGCCAAGGCGGGTCTTGCGGCCTTTCTCTCCGGCTTGCGCAACCAGCTCCAGGCCAAGGGAGTCAGGGTGGTCACGGTCAAGCCCGGTTTCGTGGACTCGCCCATGACAAAAGACCTCAGCAAGAATGCGCTGTGGGCTCAGCCAGAGCAGGTGGGTCGTGCCATCGCGCAAGCCATGGCCGGCCGCCGGGGCGGGGTGGTCTATGCCCCGTGGTTCTGGCGCTGGATCATGCTGGTGGTGCGCGCCATCCCGGAACCTTTGTTCATTCGCCTGCGTCTGTAGTCTATTCAATGTTCTTTTCTTTCTTTTCTTCAATCTGTTCGATACATCCTTATGAGTGAACAAGTACGCAACATTGCCATCATTGCCCATGTGGACCACGGCAAGACCACGCTGGTGGACCGGCTGCTGCAGCAGTCCGGCGCCCTGCGCCTCGAGACCGAACGGGTCATGGACTCCAGCGACCTCGAAAAGGAGCGCGGCATCACCATTCTCGCCAAGAACACCGCTCTCACATGGCGGGAGTGGCGCATCAACATCGTGGATACGCCGGGACACGCCGACTTCGGTGGCGAGGTGGAGCGTGTGCTGTCCATGGTGGATGCGGTACTGCTGCTGGTGGACGCCGTAGATGGCCCCATGCCCCAGACCCGCTTCGTGACCCAGAAGGCCTTTACCCATGGGCTCAGGCCCATTGTGGTCATCAACAAGATCGATCGCCCCGGCGCCCGGCCCGACTGGGTACTCAACCAGACCTTCGACCTCTTCGACAAGCTGGGAGCCACCGAGGAGCAGCTGGACTTCCCGGTGATCTATGCCTCGGCGCTGCACGGCTACGCCGGCGCCACACCCGATGTCCGCGATGGCGACATGACGCCCTTGTTCGAGGCCATCGTCCGCCACACGCCGCCGCCTCGGGTCCAGCAGGAAGGCCCGCTGCAGATGCGCATCTCCTCGCTGGACTACAACACCTACACCGGCGTTTTGGGCATCGGGCGCATCGAGCGGGGCACAGCGCGCCCCGGCATGGCGGTCACCGTGCTGGACACAGCCGGCGGCGCCGCGCCTGGCAAGCTGTTGCAGGTGCTGGGCTTCCTGGGTCTGGAGCGCCATGAGGTGCCCTCGGCCCACGCCGGCGACATCGTTGCCATCTCGGGCCTCGATACCCTTGATATCTCATACACCATCTGCGATGCGGCCGCTCCCGCCGCAGCCTTGCCACCCCTTGCCATCGACGAGCCCACCGTGGCGGTGAGTCTGCTGGTGAACAATTCGCCGCTCGCCGGCACCGAAGGCCGCTTCATCACCAGCCGCCAGCTGCGTGATCGTCTCCTGAGAGAGGCCAAGCACAACGTGGCCCTGCGCGTCCTGGAAACCGAGGAAGCCGATCGCTTTCAGGTCATGGGGCGCGGCTCGTTGCATCTGGCCATCCTGCTCGAACAGATGCGCCGCGAAGGCTACGAGATGGCCGTCTCGCGGCCGCAGGTGGTCATCAAGAAGGACAATGGCCAGGAACTGGAACCCTATGAGTACCTGGTACTGGATGTGGAAGAAGGGCACCAGGGCGCGCTGATCGCCTTGTTGGGCGAGCGCTTTGGCGAGATGCTCAGCATGGAGCCCGACGGCCAGGGCCGCAATCGCCTTGCCTACCGCATCCCCAGCCGCTCGCTGATCGGGTTTCGCAGCCTCTTGCTCACCATGACCTCGGGCACGGGCCTGGCGCATGCCGTCTTCGACGGCTTCGGGCCACGCCGCCCGGCGCTGCCTGGGCGCAACCGCGGGGCGCTGATTGCCAACGGTGCTGGCAAGACGGTAGCCTATGCCCTCTTTGCCCTGCAGGAACGGGGCCGACTCATGGTGGGCCCTGGCGAGGACGTTTACGAGGGCATGGTGATCGGCTTGCACAGCCGAGGCAACGATCTGGTGGTCAATCCATTGCGCGCCAAGCAGCTCACCAATATCCGGGCCGCAGGCTCCGACGAGAACATCATCCTGACACCGCCGGTGCGCCTCACGTTGGAGCAAGCGCTGGAGTTCATCAGCGACGACGAGCTGGTGGAGATCACACCCAAGAGCATCCGCGTGCGCAAGAGATATCTCCTGGAGCACGAAAGAAAGCGCATGGCGCGGCTTTCCGCCTAGGCACGAGCCTCGACTCTCCGGCCAGGGCAACAGGTACGACTGCTCGGCCACAGCAGAGGGCATGGCCGGTTTCCTGGACCGCTGGGCCGGACGCACGGAAAACGGCATGCCGGCATGGTACCATGACCAAGGTTTGTTGCCCTCGAGCCGCAAGACATGCCCGCTATCCACCAAGCTGGGTCAAGAGGCCATGCGAGATCTGATACCGATATTCCTGTGGTCATCTGGCATCCAAAGCTAGGCGAGGCCGGCAAGTCAGCCATGCTTTGGGCTGCGCTGCTCTTGCCCATGGCCGCCTATCTCGTCTTCATCCTGAACTTGAGCGTCAACTTCCCCATCATGGACGACTTTGGCGCCATCCTGGGCTCGCTGGCGCGCCTCGCCAAGGCCCAAAACCTCCATGAGGCCTACCACTGGCTGATTCACCAGAACAGCAACCATCGCATCGTGCTGACAAGACTTGTCGCCCTGGCCGACTGGGGGCTTTTTGGGGCCGTCAACCTGCAACGGCTCACGCTGCTGGGCAACGCCGCCTTGCCTGCAGTGCTGCTGGTGCTCTACAAAGCGCTGCCGCCCATGTTTTCAGCCAACAGGAAACTCCTGGCGCTGCTGCCCTGTGCCTTGCTGCTGTTCCAGCCCGCCGCCTGGGAGAGTGCGCTGTGGGCCATGGCGGCGCTGTCCAACTACCAGGTGATGCTGCTTGGTCTCGCCGCGCTGCTGTGCTCGGCCCGGGGCCATCTCATCCCGGCCTACCTGCTGGCGGCGCTGGCGGTGGGCTCGCAGGCCAACGGGCTTTTCGTGCCCGTGCTCCTCACCGTCTTGCACATCCGCAGAGGCATGACCTTCATGGCAGGAGCGCTGATCACCCTGCTGTTGTGGTGGTGGTTTTTCCAAGGCTACTTCACGCCGCCGGAAGCCAGCTCCCCTGAGGCCACGTTGCGCCATCCCGGCCAGTTCCTGGGCTACGTCGCGCTGTTTTGCGGGGCGATCTTCAGCCAACAAAGGATAGCCTGGGCATGGGGTGTGGTGGTGCTGGCGCTGGGCTTGATGGCATGCCTGCCTTCATCACCAAGGGCCCGCGAGCCATGCACCCCGTTCCCCGCCTTCATCCTCTTCGGGCTTCTGACCGCGGCCATGACCGCAGCCGGGCGCGGCACGCTCGGCCTGGAGCAGGCCCTGTCCCCGCGCTATGCCTTCTACAGCGCGCTGCTGGGGGCCGTGGTCTGGCTTGGACTGTGTGTCCGCTGGCGGATTGTTTTACTACGGCCACTCCCGCAATTGCTGGCCGTGCTGCTGGCGCTGGGCTTCTGCCTGTTCTCATGGACAGTCAACCTGCCCCTGGCCAGGGCGCGACACGCAGCACTTGTGGATGGAGCAACACGGTTTGCCTCGGGAGACCCAGGCGGCCTGCTGTTTCGCTACCCCGTACAGGCCCTGGCCGAGATCCAGGAAGCCTTCCGGCTGCGCATCTACAACGCCTATGCTCAAAGCCTGCTGATCAGCCACCGCATCGCTCCGCTGGGGCTTGTCACCCTGCCACCTGCCAGCATGTCGTTCAAGACATTGGTCTTCACCGGCATGCCAGAACAGTACCCTGGCACCCTCAGCAATGGCCTTGGCGGCCAGGTGGAAACCATGTTGCTACAAGATGACACGCTCAGCATTACAGGCTATCTGCCACTTCACGATTCTGAGCAAGACAGACTATTGGTCCTGCTTGCCCCGGAGCCGCCCAGCACAATCGAGGCCATGGTTGTCAAGCGCACCGATGTGGCCATGGCGCTGAACGATCCGGGCATGGCCGCAAGCGGCTTTCGGCTCACACTGCGGTTTGCCTCGAGCAAGGCAGCCCGTCTTGCCCAGTCCAGCCTCTGCCTCGGCGCCCGCTCACCGGAAACCGACACCAAACTGCTCAAGGGGCTCGGCCAGCGCTGTGACTTGTTGTTATTGAACACCAACCTGACCAAATAGCCCTGAAAATACCCCTCATTTGTCTGGAGCACCCTTCCTTATGCATGGAATATGCTATTCTGGCTAGCGCCATTCTGGCTGGGTACCTTGAAAAATGATGCATACCTTGGCATGACACCCCTTGGACTCGCCATGCTGGCCATGGGGCTTGCCATGGCCGCCGGATTGAGTGCCGCAGGCCCGCGCTCCTGGGAACGGCTCGCGCTGCAACTCCTGGGGGCAAGCGGGCTGTGCAGTCTGGCCGCCGGACTGTGGTTGCTGCTGGGTGGCCCCAGCGATGCCGTCGTGATGACCCTTGGCGTCATTCCATGGCACCTGATCCTGGATCCACTGAGTGCCGTCTTCCTGCTGCCGCTGGGCGCGGTTGTGAGCACCATCGCCCTCTATGCCAGACCCTACCTGCTCCATATAGAGACAGGCTTCAGGCGCCCGGGGGTGGCCACGGGTTTTTTCGTGGCCAGCATGATCCTGGTGCTGCTTGCCGCTCACGCCTTCCCTTTCATGCTGGGCTGGGAGGGCATGGCGCTTGCCTCGTACCTGCTGGTGATCCAACACCATGAGGAGAGTGCCAGCCGGCAGGCCGGATTGATCTACCTGCTGGTGGCCCATATGGGAGCCCTTGTCCTGCTGCTGGCCTTTGGCCTTTTGGCGCATGGGGCAGGCGGGCCTGATTTTGCTCAATGGCGTGCGGCTCCTGCCTCAGCGAGCGCCATGGCGGCCCTGGCGCTCGCCTGTCTTGCCTTCGCCGCCAAAGCAGGGCTTGTCCCACTGCATGTCTGGCTACCGCTGGCCCATCCAGCGGCCCCATCGCACATCTCGGCCTTGATGTCTGCTGTGATGCTCAAGATAGCCATCTACGGCATGGTGCGCTTGTGCTTCGACCTGGTGTCTGTGCAATCGGCCCTTGGGCTTGCCGTGACCATGATCACCACAGGAGCCCTTTCCATGGTGCTGGGCGTGGTGCTGGCGCTGGTGCAGCAGGACATCAAGCGGGTGCTGGCCTGTTCTTCCATCGAGAATCTGGGGCTTGTCACCATGGCCCTGGGGCTCGCCTTGCTCTACCGCACCACTGGACATGCCATGCTGGCCGCCATGGCCCTGGGAGCTGCCCTGCTGCATGTGCTCAACCACGCCCTGCTCAAGGCGCTCTTGTTCCTGGGTGCTGGCACCATCCAACAGGCCTGCGACACCTACGACCTGGGGCGCATGGGCGGGTTGCTGCGACGCATGCCCGCCAGCGGCGGTCTGTTCCTGCTGGGTTGCCTGGGCCTGGCTGCCATCCCGCCGCTCAATGGCTTTGCCTCGGAGTGGCTGCTCTTCCAGGCAGCGCTGCAGTCCTGGCAGATGGAGCAGGGTATCCTGCGCAGCCTCATCCCGCTTGCCGCCGCCTGCCTTGCGCTGACCACGGCCCTGGGCACGGCCTGCCTGCTGCGGCTCTTTGCCAGCGCCTTCCTGGGCCAGGCCCGCAGCCGCCCGGCGCGGCGCGCCAGGGAAGCGCCGCGCGCCATGCTGCTTGCCCAGGGTATGCTGGCCGCGTTGTGTGTGCTCTCCGGCCTGTTTCCCGGTCTGCTGCTCATGATGCTGAACCAGGTCACAGTGGCATTGCTGCACCACCCTGCCGTGCAGACGGCCTCGGCACTGATCATCACTCCTGTGACGGCAACCCAGGCCAGCTATGCACCGCTGGCGGTCCTTGCCGTGATCATGATCATTGCCCTGTGTACAGCCGCCCTGTTGCACACCAGAAAACGCGCCGCGCTCAGGCGGGTCCAGCCCTGGGCCTGCGGACTGGGGCCGCCCACGGCACGCATGCAGATCACGCCTGCAGCCCTGGCTATGCCGCTGCGCCAGGTCTTTGCCGGATTGCTGTCGATCCATGAGCGTCTCGGCAGCCCCCAGGGGCGGCGCTATCATCTGGAGATCGCTGATCGCACCTGGGACTTGCTCTATGCCCCGGTGGCCCGGTTTGTCATGTCCCTCTCGCGCCACGCAGCCCGTCTACAGTCGGGACGGGTGCGACTGTACCTGGGTTTTTCACTGGGCACATTGCTGGTCCTGCTGTGGGTGATGTCCTGGTGAACGCCCTGGAGTGGGCCATGCTGCCGCTGCAGATCCTGCTATTCGCCCTGGCGGCACCGCTGCTCAATGGCTGGGTGGACATGCTGCGTGCCCGGCTGCAGAACCGCCGTGGCCCTTCGCCCCTGCAGCCATGGCGCAACCTGCGCCGCCTGTTCGCCAAGGAACCGGTGGTGCCCCATACCGCCTCATGGCTGTTTCGCATGGCCCCCTATGTGATGTTCGCCGCCACGCTGCTGGCTTCCTCGGCCTTGCCCATGCTCACCGTGCAAACACCGCTGGCCAGCGTCACGGATGTCCTGGTGCTGACAGGCTTCCTGACCCTGGCGCGCGTGGCCTTGATGATCGGCTCCCTGGACCCGGGCACGGCCTTCGGGGGACTGGGTGCAAGCCGGGAGCTGATGCTGAGCGCCCTGGCCGAACCCACGCTGCTGCTTGGCCTGTTCAGTCTCGCCATGACCGCCCACAGCAGCAATCTTGCGGTCCTGGTGGGCCATCTGCTGGATACCGGAATGATGCTGCGGCCCTCGTTCCTGTTCACACTGCTGGCCCTTTTGATGGTGGCCGGCGTGGAAAATGGCCGCCTGCCCGCCGACAACACCACCACTCATCTCGAGCTCACCATGGTGCATGAGGCCATGGTGCTGGAGTGGAGCGGCCGCCACCTGGCGCTGGTGGAATGGAGCGGCCACATGAAACTTTTGTTCTACGGCATCCTGCTGGCTGATCTGTTTGCCCCCTGGGGGCTGGCCGACCATGCCAGCCCAGCCATGCTGGCCCTGGCATTGCTCTGCCTGATGGGCAAACTGGCAGCCCTGGGCGTGGTGCTGGCCCTGACCGAAGCACTGCTGCCCAAGATGCGCCTGTTTCGCGCCCCGGGCATGCTCAACCTGGCCTTCCTGCTGGCGGTGCTTGGCTTATTCAGCCATGTCATCCTGGAACACAATCCATGACCAGTATGCCGCTTGCCGAGCAGGGCGTGGCCTTCCTGGCGGGCTTGGTGCTGCTCACCTCGTTCGTGCTGCTGAGCCAGACGCGTCTTGTGCCGGTCATCTATGCCTGTGCCATCCAAGGAATGTGTGTGGCCCTGGTGGCCTTGCTGCGCGGCATCGTGGATGGCCGTGGCGAGTTGCTGGTCTCGGCGCTGCTCACCTTCGCCCTCAAGGGGCTGTGCATCCCATGGATGCTGGACCGGCAGCTGGACCGCCTCGCGTTGCACCGCAGCGCTGAGGTGCTCGACCACCAGGGACTCGTCCTCTTTTCAGGTGCTGCACTGGTGGTGTTCAGCTACTGGGTGGTGCTGCCACTTGCGCAGATGGCCTCGTCTATCCATGGCAGCGTGATCATGGTCAGTCTCGCCGTGGTGCTGCTGGGTCTTTTGATGATGGTGGTGCGCCACCAGGCCATGGCACAGGTGGTGGGGTTCATGGCCATGGAAAATGGCCTGTTTCTCGCTGCCGTGGCGGCCACAGGAGGCATGCCGCTGGTGGTGGAGCTGGGCATTGCCTTTGATGTGCTGTTGGCCATGGTGCTCTTTGGCATCTTTTTCCTGCACATCCGGGAAAACATCGACTCCATGGATGTGGATCGCCTGAGCGCCTTGACCGAGGAAAGCGGCGTTGTGGAGAAACAATGGCCATGAGCCTGTGGCTTGCTGTGCTGATCCCGGGTGCAGCGGCCATCCTGCTGGCCTTCCATCGCCAGCATCAGGCGCAGATCAACCTCTGGGCGAGTGCACTGGCTTGTATCGCCGCCCTCCTGGCTGTGCTGGGTCCGGCGCATGCCGGCACAGTACTCATGCTGGATGCCATCAATAAGCCTTTTCTGCTGACCACAGGGTTCATCACCCTCACCGTGGCGCTGTCCTGCCCCTACTTCCTGGAGCCGGCCGGCAAGGGTGGTGCGGCCCTGTTCTATCCCTTGTTCCAGGCCTTTTCGTGCACCATGCAGCTGGCGCTGGCCTGCAGCAACATCGGCATCCTGTGGGTGGCGCTGGAAGGAGCCACGCTGGCCACCGTGCTGCTGGTGGCCTTCAACCGCACTCCCCAGGCGGTGGAGGCGGCCTGGAAGTATTTCGTGTTATGTGGCGTGGGCATTGCCCAGGCGCTGTTCGGCACCGTGCTGGTGGCCTTTGCCGCCCACCAAGCCCTGGATGACCCGCAGCAGGCCATGAACTGGCCAGCGCTCCATGCGGCAGCCAGCCATCTCGATCCCACCGTGATGGGCATAGCCTTCGTCTTCTGTCTGGTAGGCTATGGCACCAAGGCGGGCCTGGTGCCGCTACACCAATGGCTGCCCGATGCCTATTCGGCGGCCATTGCCCCGCTGCTCGCCATGCTCTCGGGCACGCTGCTCAATGTGGCGCTCTATGCCCTGCTGCGCATCAAGATGCTCACTGATGCGGCCCTGGCCACCTCCGCCAGCCACGATATCCCGAACATGCTGTTGCTGGCCTTCGGCCTCGCCTCCACACTGCTGGCCGCCTTGCTGTTGCTGCGGCAACGGGACATCAAGCGCCTTTTTGGCTATTCCTCCATCGAGCACATGGGGATTGCCACCTTCGCCCTGGGCCTGGGTACACCGCTTGCCACCTTCGCCGCCTTGCTGCATCTCTTGTGCCATGGCCTGGGTAAGGCGGCGTTGTTCATCATCGTGGGGGCCGTCACCAGGAAAGCGGGCAGCCGTTCCACGGAGCGGATACGCGGCCTGCTGCACCTCGACCCCCGTCTGGGCTGGGCCTTCATGGCTGCAGCCGCCGCCATGGCTGGATTGCCACCGTTTGGTCTTTTCGTGAGCGAGTTGCTCATCCTGACCAGCGCTGCCGCCCATCAGCCCTGGCTTGCGGCGTCGCTGGCGCTTTGCATGGTGATTGCCTTTGCCGCCCTGCTGCGCCAGGTTCAGCCCATGGTCCTGGGCGAGGCGCCTGCTGCGACGACCATGCAAACCAAGGAGACCATCGCCCTGTGGCCCTCATGGCTCCAGCTGGGCCTGGTGGTCATCCTGGGCCTGCTCATGCCGCCACCCATCCTCCATGTGCTGCAGAATGCGGCCATCCGGATCAGCATCCCGCTGCCATGAACAACTCACCAGCTTGGCTGCAGGAACTGAGCGCATGGGGCACGTCTTCGCGGATGCTTCAGGATCGGATACTGCTTGTGACGGTGGCCCCGGAACACTGGGCACAGCTGGCTCCAGAAGCCAGCGTGCGGCAGCTGCGTTTCGCCGGCCTGTGGGCCGATGTGCGAGACGAGAAGCTGGAGGTCAACGCCTGCCTCGCCCGGGATGGCTGGTATGTCCTGCTGCGCGCCACGCCTCTTGATGGCACGATGGGGCTGCCTTCCTGGGCGCGCTGGTATCCGGCGGCAGACAGGATGCAACGCCACGCCCATGACCTGTGGGGGGTGCGTTTTGGCGAGTGCAATCCACCATGGACGCGTCATGGCGCCTGGAAGGCCGACGAAGCACCCCTGCGCACCCCTGTGACGCCACAGGAGCGGGGCCGGGACCGCTATCCCTTTGCCACCTTCAGTGGCGAAGGTGTCTATGAGATTCCCGTGGGGCCGGTGCATGCCGGCATCATCGAGCCTGGCCACTTCCGCTTTTCTGTGGCAGGCGAAGACATCCTGGGGCTCGAGGAACGCCTGGGTTACGTGCACAAGGGCATCGAATGGCTGGCCTGTGGCAGAAAACCCGCCGCACTGCTCCCGCTTGCCAGTCGCGTCAGCGCCGATTCGACCGTCGCCCACAGCTGGGCTGCAGCCCTGGCGCTGGAATGCGCCCTGGGCATTGCCCCCACAGCCCGAGGGGTCGTGCTGCGCGGCTTCCTGGCCGAGCGCGAGCGTATCGCCAACCACCTCGGCGATGTGGGCGCCATCTGTGGCGACGTGGGTTTTGCCTTTGCCAAGATGCAATGCAGCAGGCTCCGGGAAGAATGGCTGCGTTGCCAGCACGGCATCTTCGGCCATCGGCTGCTCATGGATTGCATCGCCCCAGGCGGTGTCGCGGTCGACCTCGATGCAGGGCACATCAGGCTGTTGCGCGCCAACCACCGCGACATGCTGCAGCGCTGGCAAAATATCGCCCCCATCCTCACGGACTACCCACCCCTGCAGGATCGGCTGCTCAATACAGGCCGGCTTTCCACCGTGGCCGCCCGCGGCCTTGGTGTGAGCGGCTATCTGGCCCGGGCCAGTGGCCTGTCATTGGATGTGCGCCATGATCGCCCCCAGCCGCCCTACGACCGCCATCCTGTCCAGCCCTGCCTGCAGCAACGCGGCGATGTGGCCGCACGCCTGCAGGTGCGCATGGCCGAGATCAGCGCCTCTGTCAGGCTGCTGGACGCCTTGCTGGATGACCTCCCGCCAGGGCCCATCCAGGAGCCGTGGCCCCCGGGTATGGCCGCAGAAGGTGTGGGTGTGGTGGAGGGCTTTCGCGGCGAGATCGTCACCCATGTGCGCCTGGATGACCAGGGCAACGTGGCGCGGTTCTTTCCCAGGGACCCAAGCTGGTTTGCCTGGCCGGCGCTGGAGGTGCTGGTGGGCGGCAACATTGTCGCCGATTTTCCGGTATGCAACAAGTCTGTCAATGCATCCTACAGTGGCTGTGATCTCTGAGCAGCCATGATCCGCATCCTGCGCACCATCCTCAGCAACACAACCTGCACCGACGCCCCACCGCAACTGGATGCCCATGCCCTGGAACAGGCCGGCATCGCGGTCAGGCGCATGCTGGATGCCCAGTGCAGGGCAAGCCTTGCCATCCGGCAGGTGGACGCCGGTTCGTGCAATGGCTGCGAGCTGGAGATCGGGGCCCTGGAAAACCCCTACCATGACCTGGAACGCTTCGGGGTGCGATTCGTGGCCTCGCCTCGTCATGCCGATGCCCTGCTGGTAACAGGCCCGGTCTCGAGACACATGGCCGAGGCCTTGCTGCGCACCTGGGATGCCATGGCCGAGCCGCGCCTGGTGATCGCAGCAGGCGATTGTGCCTGCAACGGCGGGCTGTTCGGGACGAGCTATGCGAGCCTGGGCGGCGTGGACCAGGTGATTCCCGTGGATGTATTCATTCCCGGCTGTCCACCGCCGCCCGAACGCCTACTGCTGGGCATCCTGGCGGCCATGGGCCGCCATGTCAGGGCATGACGCGCACGTGCTCTGCGCCACGGTAAAACGCTAAAGGCAAAACGGTGAGGATGGCGGTCGCGACATGGGATGGGCACATGATGCTTCCTGCGTTCCTGCTAGCGGTGATCTGTTTTATCTTCTGTGATGCGCACGATATACAGCGCATCTTTGCCTTCCTGGCCCACCACGAACAATACCCCCTCATCGGCTGCAGCACCGATGATCCTGGTATCACTGGGCCAGTCGAAAAACCCCTTCATGGCGATTCAGGGGCCCCTTGGGCATGGCCTGCACCTTGAGCGAATGAGCCAGGCTCTCGGGAATGGCCAGGGTATATAGCGCATCGTCCTCATCCTGACCGATCACATGGATGATGCCCGCACTGGCGCTCACATCGATCACCTTGGTGTCGTCCGGCCAGTCCACATAGCCTTCGGCCAGCGCCAGGGAGGTGCCCAACATACCGAAACACCCTGCCCCAAATAAGCGCAACCAGTTCCACGTGCTTTTCTTAGCTTTTCTGATGCATCCTCTTTTTCCCGTTGCTCCCTGGCCCTGTCACAACGACCCGAAGGCATGCGTGATACCGAAATGGTATGGCAATGCACGGGTTGCAACGGTGGTATCATAGGCGGCATGTCCACCATACCATCAGCCAGGCTGCCCCTGTGGCAGCGCCTTGCCATCTGCGGGCTTGCGGAACTGGCAGAGCGCTTGACCCCTGCCACCACCACCGTGGTCTCCCTGCTGGACCCAGGCTACGAAACGCCCGACATCCTCGAGCGCATCCCCCAACGCCATCGCTTCAGTTTCTTCGATGTGGTCGATCCGAACCTGGCCATGTCACCCACGCCTCAAGATGTGGAACGGTTGATCGAGGTGGGTTCCTCCTTGGACGACCAGGGCCATGTGCTGGTGCACTGCCATGCCGGCATGTCCCGCTCCACGGCTACCGCCCTGCTGTTCATGGTGCTCCAGGGCGCAAGCCCGCAGGAGGCCGCAGAGCAGCTGATGGCCGTGCGTTTCCCCTGCTGGCCCAACAGTCTGATCGTCCGCATGGCCGATGAACAACTGGGATTGCAAGGCGCTCTCCACCAGGCGAGCCGGACTGTCTACCTCCGCATGCAGCAGGAGCACGCCGACTATGTGGCCCAGCTGGCCACCACCAGCCGTGCTGCGGAGATCCCCTAAGCCATCACAGCCTCTGGCTCATCTCAGGGCTTGGTCAGGCAGTACACGGCAAACAGCATAGCGGGGTCGCGCCAGACCATGCGGACCTGCAAGCCAGCCTGGAAGGCCAGCTGGTTGATGAGGGTGTGGTTGAACTTATGGCTGTTTTCGGTATGAATGGTCTCGCCCTGTCGGAAGGCAAACATGCGGCCAGCCACCGTCGCATGCTGGGGCTTGGTGCTCATAAGATGCATCTCCATCCTTGCTGCCTCAGCGTTGTACCAGGCCCGGTGCTCGAAGGCGTCGAGATCGAAATCCGCCTGAAGCTCGCGGTTGATGCGGGCCAGCAGGTTCAGGTTGAACGCAGCAGTGACCCCCTGGGCATCGTTGTAGGCCGCCTCCAGGATGGCTGGGTCCTTCTGCAGGTCCACGCCCAGCACAAGGGCATCCCCGGAACCCAGCTGGCGACAGACCTGGCGCAGGAAGGCCACCGCCTCGCGATGGTCAAAATTGCCGATACTGGAGCCTGGGAAAAAGGCAACCGTGCGCCCCCAGGACGCCACCGCAGGCAGCGCAAAGGGTTTGGAATAATCGGCGCATACCGCGCGCACCTGCAAATGGGGATAATCCCGACCCAAAGCCGCGCAGGCTGCCAGCATGTGGTCCCTGGAGATGTCGATGGGCATGTAGAGCCGTGGCGAGAGTGCATCCAGCAGGAGACGGGTCTTGATGCTGCTGCCGCTGCCGTATTCCAGCAGCACGCCTGTGGGGCCGACAAGGCTTGCGATGTCTGCGGCACAGTCCTGCAGGATGGCTTGCTCGGTGCTGGTGAGATAGTACTCATCCAGGTCGCAGATGGCATCGAACAACGCACTGCCGCGCTGGTCATAGAAAAAGCGACACGGCAGGGTCTTGGGCGTACTGCCCAATCCCTGCCAGACTGCGGCCAGGAAGTCGTCTTCCTGCTGGGCCAGATCGTAGAACGCTTGTGGAATGTTCATGCTTGCTCCTTAGTTGTTAGTTGTTCTTGATTGCTTTGCTTGCTTGATGCGTTCAGTCATCCCAGGCCAGGCGCACGCCACCGTACATCCAGCGCGCCTCGAACGGAAAGAAGTTGCGATAGCTCACCCGGGCATGACCCTGGGGCGTGATGCAGGCCGAGCCCCGCAACACCATCTGGCCGGCCATGAACTTGCCGTTGTACTCACCAAGCGCGCCGGCCACCGGCCGATAGCGGGGATAGGGCATGTAGGGGCTTGCCGTCCATTGCCACAGCGCGCCAAAGAAGCGCATGCCCCCAACAGGGGGCTCGAGGCGATCTGCCTGGGTCTCGGTCAGCTCCTGCCGGGCGTTGTCTGCCGTGGCGGCCAGCTCCCATTCGGCCTCTGTGGGCAGGCGGCTGCCTGCGAAGCGGGCATAGGCATCGGCCTCATACCAGCTCAGGTGACCCACGGGGGCCTGGGGGTCCACAGCACGCATGCCATGGAGCGTGAACACCTGCCAGCCCTCATCGGACCGTTCCCAGTACAGCGGCGCGCACCAACCGTGACGCTGCACCGCAGCCCAGCCATCGGACATCCACAAGACCGGGTCACGGTACCCCCCTGCCTCGATGAACTCGAGGTACTCGCCACAGGTCACCAGCCCTTTTGCCAGCCGAAACGGCTCCACCACCACCTGGTGACGCGGCCCCTCGTTGTCGTAGGCAAAGCTTTCGTGACCATCATTGCCGATGGGGAAAATGCCACCCTCATAGCTGGCATGCCCCTGCTGCAGCGCGGCGGAAGCTGCCACTGGTGACGGCCTGGCATAGACAGGATGCAAGGGATTGATGAAAAAGTTGTACTTCACATCCATCAGCAGCAATTCCTGGTGCTGCTGCTCATGGTTCAGGCCCACCAGGAGCACAGGATGCAGTTCGGCAAGCCGTGCAGCATCGGCCTGCGTGAGCAGGCGCGCCATGGCCGTATCCACATGGTGCCTGTAGGCCATCACCTCGGCCACGCTGGGCCTGGAGATCAGCCCCCGTTGTGATCTTGGGAAGAAGGGGCCCACCTGCTCATAGTAGGAATTGAACAGAAAGGCAAAACCGGGATGAAAGACACGATAGTCAGGCAGATGGGGCTTGAGCAGGAAGGTCTCGAAGAACCAACTGGTATGCGCCAGATGCCACTTGGGCGGACTCACCTCGACCATGGCCTGGATGACCATGTCCTCCACCGCCAGCGGCTCGCACAGGGCCGTCGAGCGGCTGCGGACCGCCTGATACTGCTCCAGCAGGCAGATGCTGGCCTGTTCCGAGGCTCTCCTCGATATGTGTTCTGCCATCTGTTGTCCTCCGGATCAGATGTTGCCCTTCGGATCAGACCTGGTGCCTGGCTTATGGTGCCGAAGGGACTCCGGATGCTGCGCCCAACCCCAGGGCGCCCTCTTGCCGCCATTCCACCTTACCCCGGTCAAGTCTGATGCGCAACCGGGCAGCCTCCGGGGGGCCGCCCACCCAGGCAGAACCCCGCCGGGTCAGGCGCTGTGCCGATTGGCTCACCACGGCACCACCTTCCAGCAGTACCCTGACCGGCATGGCCTGCTGACCACCCAGCGTGACGCTGCCTGATGCTGCTTGCAGCAACCCCGGCACAGGTGCAGCCAGCGCGACCTGCAGATAGCCGCCGCGCAGCTCCAGGCGAGCCAAGCTGCTGGCTGGCACCTCCACCACGCCAAGACCCATCCTGACGGCAAGCTCGGTCTGGGGTGACGCTGGAGCAAACAGAATCAATCTGCCGCGGCCCAATGACACATCAAGCCGTTTCACGGCCGCGCTGCTCTGTTCGATGAGGCCACGATCCATGTCGATGCGGATGTTCCAGGAAGCTCCAGGCAGCCCAAGAAAGATCTCGCCGAGAATGGTCGAGTCCCGGGCATCCAGCCACAGGAACTGCTGGTCCTCTACCCGGGCACTGTGCCACAGGCCGCCCCCGCGGCTTGGGCCGCTTGTCCTGAGAACGGCCCAGGGAGCCCCGCCACAATGCGGCTGCGCCTGCATCAAGGCGTTCCCCAGGGCTTCATCCCCTCCGCTGGCCACGACAAAGCGCCCCAGGCTGCGACCTGTCTTGGTAGATCCCAGATGCACCAGGCCATGCCCCAGGCGGAGCTGCAGCCGCCCCGTGGCACCTGGCTCGAGGCAGCGGATCTCGGCTGGCCCGACATGATCCTCCTGTGGCATCAGCCACAGCCCGGCTGTTGCGGCAACGCAACAACCCCATGCCCCGATCCAGGGCACCAGGGCCGCCCCCAGGCTCAGACGCTGCCACAGCACAAAGCCGCCCAGTAGCACGCTGACCACGAGGCCCAGACCGGCAATCATGGCCTGCGATCCAACAGCCAACAACGCCCCGGCCATGCCAGCAGCCCTGCTGCCAGCATGATCCAGAATGGTTCCTGGGGCAGACCTTGCCACACAAAACGCAACTCCAGGGACTCCATTCTGCCCAGCACCACGGTCCAAGGCGGCATCAGCCGATAGGACAACCGCCAGGATGCGGCAATCAGCAGCGCGCCCGCTGCAGCCAGCAATACCCCGGCAGATAGACGCAGCCTGCGGGGGGCATGGCCCAGCATGGCAGTCCCACAGGCCATCGAGCCACCAAGCGGCCAGGCCGCCACCACGCAGCCATAGCCGAACAACACCCAGAGCACGTGATCCTGGAAGGTCACGCCGAGCCCATGCAACGTCCACCACACGCCCAGGCAAAAACCCGCCCAGGCACACGCCCCATGGAACAGCGTCAGCAGCAGGCCCCAGGAAAACCACCAGGCCAACCCCTGGGGCGGCAGGCCAGGCAACCCCATGATGGGCCACCCAGAGCCGGCCGTCCACAACGCACTCACCACCATGCCGACCATGGCCAGCAACAGGCCATTGGCCATGACCATATCGGGGGCAAGCCCTGGCCAACCCTGCAACAGGGCCACCATCACCGCCAGGGGTGCCAGAACAAGGCCCAGCGCCATGACGCCCTGGCGCCACAGCCGGCCCTGCAGCCACAGCAGCGCCAGCGCTGGACTACGCCAGCGCCCACCATCATCCGGCCGCCAGTGGCGTACGATGGCGCTACCCGGGTCTTCCTGGATGACATCAGTGCTGCGCTGGGTTGCGAACTCGGCCCGGCGCCATCCCCACCAGGCCATGCCCAGCAGCATGCAGGTTGCCGCCAGGCTGCATGCCACCGGCCACAGCGGTAACCCTGGAAAGGCAGGCACCCCAGACCCTGCATCTGCCCGTGGCACCATCCCGGGCCAGCGGCGCAGATACCAGGCCAGCCTGGCAACCTGCCCGTCGGCGACTCCTGGGGCAGGCTCGGCCATGATCCAGGACAAAACCAGGCGGATCATCGCCCCAGCGGTGACCAGCAACACGAGCAGCACCACCTGCCGCGCATGGTGCCGGCCTCCTTGCGCCATCCCCCAGGCACCCAACGCGGCAAGCAAAGCCAGCGCCGGCGCCAGCATCGTCACCAGGCCCCACGCAAGCCACCACAGACTGCCCCCCCAGGCCGGCTGCAGACCAACGGAGCGAGCCGCCATGCCATCGGCCACCTGGATGACCAGCGCAAGGCAAGCAAGCGGCACGATGCCGCCTGCAAGCCGGCCCAGCAGCACAAGCCACCCCGGCACAGGAGCCATGAAGAGCAACGTGCATCCGGCCTCACGGTCGAGGCGGGGCCCGCGATAGGCCAGCAGCCAACCCTGCAGCAGCAGCGCCAGCAGCATCCAGGAGAGCCATGGCGTGACAAACCACAGCGCCCCGCTCAGGGCATCGGTCGCAAGCCATGTGGCATCGACTGCAGCACTGGCCACAGCAACGCCAGCCAGGGCCACCAGGCATGCCATGGGCCAGCCGCGCTGCTGCTGCCATTGCCACAGCAGCACCGCCAGAAGACCCCGACCCAGGACACCCAGGCGCTGGAGAGGCAGGCTCATGGCATGGGCTGGGGCAAGGCGGGGCCGGCCAGCCCCGCCCCCATGGCCTGCCGGTAGGCCTCCTCCACACCCAGCCCCTGTTGCATCAATTCGGCAACCGAATGATCCTGGATGACACGTCCCCCATGGATCATCACCACCCGATCCATGTAGCTGCCCGCCTCGGCAATCTCGTGGGTGGCCAGCAGGTAGCAGGCTCTGCCATTGCGGTGGCGAAACAACGCCTGCAGGATGGTCTCCCGGGCCAGCAGGTCGATATTGGCCAGCGGTTCATCCAGCAGATAGAGCTCGGCTTGCACCGCCAGCGTCACAGCTAGGCGCAACCGTGCCTGCTGGCCCTTGGACATGGCCGCCGAGCGCCTTTCTGGAACCTGCAGAAAGTCCAGCAGCTCGGCGTAGCGCTGGGCCGAAAAATTGGGGTATAGCCCGCCCATGAGCCGCAGCAGATGGCGCGGCGTCATCCAGCCATGGAGCCCTTCTGGCAGATGGGCCAAGGCGTGGCGGCTCTCGCGAGGCGTACGGCTCAGAACCTGCACCGCGCCGCTGCTGGGGATGAGCAGCCCGGCCAGCAGCCCGAGAATGGTGGACTTACCTGCCCCATTGGGCCCCAGCAACCCCACCACCTCGCCTGGGAAAAACGCGAGGTCAACGGCGTGCAGCGCCTCTAAGCGGCCATAGCGCTTACCCACCCCTTCCAGGCGGGCTACCGGGGCAGGTTGTGTGCCCGCCTCACCCTGTCTTGAGGGCTGCAAGGATCGCACCCAAGCCTTCCTTGGCATCGGCAAAGAACATCAGGGTATTGTCCATGGCAAACAATGGATTGGGAATGCCCGCAAAGCCGGGCGAGAGGCTGCGCTTGATCACCACCACCAGCTGCGCCTGGGAAACCTCCACGATGGCCATGCCGGCAATGGGGCTCGATGGGTCATTGGCGCTGGGATTGACCACATCGTTGGCACCGATGACAATGGCCACATCCACCAAGGACAGCTGGGCGTTGGCCTGGCCCAGTTCCAGCAGCTGCTCGTAGGGAATGTCCACCTCCGCCAGCAGCACGTTCATGTGGCCCGGCATGCGGCCTGCCACGGGATGGATGGCAAAGCTCACCTGCACGCCGCGCCCTTCCAGGAAATGCACCAGGTCGCGCAACGCATACTGGGCCTGGGCCACCGCCAGGCCATAGCCCGGCACCACCATGACCTGCTGCGCCCCATCGAGCAGCAAGGCGATCTCTGCTGCAGAGGTGGCCTTGACGCGCCCGCCATAGACCGCATCGGCATCGGCTTGGGCCTGCGGTTCGCCAAAACCTCCCAGCAGGACATTGCCCATGGAGCGGTTCATGGCGCGGCACATGATCTGCGTCAGGATGAGCCCGGAGGTGCCCACCAGGGCGCCGGCGATCACCAGCGCCGAGTTGGCCAGCATGAAGCCTGCGGCGGCCCCGGCAAGGCCGGAGTAGGCGTTCATCAGTGCGATCACGACAGGCATGTCCGCCCCGCCGATGGCCACCGTGATCTGCACCCCCAGCAGCAATGCCATCACCATGAGAGGTGGTACCAGCATGGCTGGGTCCGCCAGGAAGGGAAAGGCGCCCACCAGCGCCAACGCCGCCACCAACGTCAGCGCCTTGAGCAACTGTTCCTGGGGCAGATGCCAGGGACGTTCGCCCACGAGGCCATGCAGCTTGGCGGCAGCTACCAGGCTGCCCGAGAGCGTCACGGCACCGATGAGGACAGACAGGCCTCCGGCCAAGCGGAACGCCAGTGGCGTGGGGGCCATGGCCTGATGCAGCTCGGCCCAGGCCACCAGCGCCGAGGCAGTGCCCCCCAGGCCATTGAACAAGCCCACCATCTGCGGCATGGCGGTCATGGCTACCCTTTGGGCCAGGATGGCGCCAGCAGCGCTGCCCACCAGCAGCCCGCCCAGCACGCCCCACCAATGCACCATACCCCGATCCAGCAGGGTCACCACCACGCACAAAAGCATGCCCAGCGCGCCAAGACCGTTGCCGGCCACAGCCCGGCGTGGCTGCGACAGGCCCATCAGACCGCAGACAAACAGCACGCCACCCAACAGATAACCCAGTGCGACCCAATCCTGCATGAGGCGACTTTATTCCCTTGGTTGGTCAAGAACGAGGCTTGCGAAACAGGCGCAGCATACGGTGGGTCACCAGGAAACCACCCGCCACATTGACCGTGGCCATGATGAGCGCCAGGATACCCAGCGCCTGGCTGAACCAGTCCCTGCCCCCACCGGCTGCCAGCAGCGCACCCACGATGGTGATGCCGGAAATGGCATTCGATCCGGACATCAGGGGCGTGTGCAGGTTGGGCGGCACCTTGGCAATGACCAGGAATCCCAGCAGCGTGGCCAGGACGAAGATGGTCAGCAAGGCCATCCAGATGCTCATGGGCGCTCCTCCTGATCCAGGCCGGTTCCATAAGCCTCCTGCAGGCGCTGGGTCACACCTGGGTGCACCACCGCGCCATCCCGGGTCACCGCCATGGCCTGGATCACATCGTCATCCATGATCAGCTCGCCTCGGGGTGCCAGGAAAGAAAGGATGGCCTGCATGTTGCGCCCCAGCATCTGGCTGGCATGCGCAGGGACTGTGCCGGGCAGGTTGCCAGCCCCGATCAGCGTGGTTGCGCCCACCATGACCACCTGGTCGGGCTGCACGTCCTCACAATTGCCACCCTGGTTGGCGGCGAGGTCCACCACCACGGATCCCTTGGGCATGGCCTCCATCATGGCGCGGGTCAGCAACAGGGGGGCTGGTCCGTCGGGCACCTGGGCTGTGGTGATGACCACCTCGCTTGCCTGCAGCACCTCGGCCAGGAGCTCGCGCTGGCGCTGGTAGTAGGTCTCATCCATGGCCCTGGCATAGCCACCCTCACCGGCTGCAGCAGCCAATGGCAGCTCCACGAAACGCCCGCCAACGCTCGCCACCTGCTCCCGCACCTGGGGACGCACATCATAGGCCGATACCCTGGCCCCCAGACGCCTGGCGGTAGCGATGGCCTGCAGGCCGGCCACGCCGGCACCCAGCACGAAGACCCGCGCCGGCAAAAGGGTGCCGGCTGCCGTCATCAGCAACGGAAACACGCGCGGCAGGTGATTGGCGGCCAGCAACACCGCCTTGTAGCCGGCCAGCGTGGCCATGGCCGAGAGCGCATCGGCGCACTGCGCCTTGGTGGTACGGGGCACCAGCTCCAGGGCAAGCCATATGGCTCCTGTGGCTGCAGCCGCCGCCAGGCGGGATGCCTGGCGCAAGGGGTCAAGGAAACCGATGCCCACCTGTCCCCGCTCGAGGCTCGAGAGATCGGCGTCCCCGGGCTGCACCCACAGCAGGATAGCGGCGCGCCCCAGCACGTCTTCCCGGCTTGTCACCACGGCACCGGCCTGCACATAGGCGGCATCATCCACCAGCGCGCCCCATCCAGCGCCCTGGGCCACCAGGATCTGGAAGCCGGCCTTGACCAAGTCCGCAGCTGTCTCGGGCAACAGAGCTACCCGCTGCTCGCCGGCACGTTGCTCGCCAGGCAGACCAACGATCATGCCTTCGCCTTACCATGCATGGCACTGCCTCATCGATAAAAACCATTCCTTCAAGCAAAGCCCCCCAGGATGGATGCACAAAGGGTCTTGCTGTACCCAGGCTTGCCAAATGGTGCAAGTGAGCACAGGTCCATGAGCCAATGACATGACTTGGCACGAGTCATGGATGCGGTCATTCCGGCTCCGGCTTACCCTCCAACTCCAGCAGACCCTGCAGCAGACCCTCGAACTGCTGGCGATCCCGGAAACGAATCACCACCTGACCACCTGTGCCGCGCTGCTGGATGGCCACGGGCAATCCAAAACGCTGACTCAGGCTGCTTTGCGCCTGCTGCATGAAAGCCGGCATTTCGTGGACCTCGGTAGCCGCTCCCTTGGCTGCCGCACCCTGCAGCAGGTGGCGTACCAGCTCCTCGGTCCTGCGTACCGAAAGCCGCCCTTGCACCACCTGCCGAGCTGCCTGGACCTGGGCTGGGCCGGCAAGCGCCAGCAACGCCCGGGCATGCCCCATCTCCAGGGCACCTTCCAGCAACAGGACCTGCACGGGCTCTTCGAGCTCCAGAAGGCGCAACAGGTTGGTGACCGCCGCCCGGGAGCGCCCCACAGCCGTGGCGATGGCCTCGTGGGTCATGCCACACAGCCTGCGCAGCTTCTCCATGGCCTGGGCTTCTTCCAGGGGATTGAGCGCGGCGCGCTGGATGTTTTCCACCAGTGCCACGGCCAGGGCTACGCCATCGTCAACCTGGCGCACCACAGCAGGAATATGGGTAAGGCCCGCCAGCGCCGCAGCCCGCCAGCGCCGCTCACCAGCGATGATCTCATAGGCATTGCCCTGGGCTGCACTGCGGACCACGATGGGCTGCAGGACGCCCTGGCTGCGCATGGAAGCAGCCAGTTCCTCCAGGGCCTCGGGGTCCATGTGGCGTCGCGGCTGGATGGGACTGGGCTGCACCACCTCCAGCGGCAGGCGCAGCACAGCGCCTGCATCGACTGCAGGCGATGGGACTGTGCCCAGCAGGGCATCGAGACCACGGCCCAGGCCACGGCGCTTGTCCATCTCAGGCCATCTCCTGCTCGGGCAGACCAATGCCCTGGCGCTGCAGGACCTCGCGAGCCAGGGCAGCATGGGCCAGGGCTCCCCTGGACAAAGGATCGTATTGAAAGATGGGCAGACCATGGCTGGGGGCCTCGGCAAGACGTACATTGCGGGGGATCAGGGTGGCCAGCACCTGGGCGCCGAAGTGGGCCTCAAGCTGAGCCGAGACATCCCGGGCCAGGTAGTTGCGGCCATCGAACATGGTACGCAGGAAGCCATCGATGCCGAGCGTGGGGTTGAGTGTGCCGCGAATACGCTCCACGGTCTCCAGCAGCGCCGAGAGCCCTTCCAGGGCATAGTATTCGCACTGGATGGGCACCAGGACGCCATCGGCAGCTGCCAGGGCGTTGACTGTCAGCATACTGAGCGACGGCGGGCAGTCCAGGATGATCTGCTCATACCGGCCACGCACGGTCTGCAACGCCTGGCGCAGCCGCAGCTGCCCGCCATCCTCCCCCAGCAGGGCCACCTCGGCGGCAGTGAGCGCGCCATTGCCGGGCAGCAGGTCATACCCCCCGGGCAGACCCTGCAACAGGGCGTCTGTGATGCTTGCCGTACCCAGGAGCACCTCCAGGCTGGAGTTGCCGATAGCCTGCTTGCCCACCCCAGAACCCGTGGTGGCGTTGCCCTGGGGGTCCAGGTCTGCCAGCAACACGCGCTGCTCCAGCCTGGCAAGGCCCGCTGCCAGACTGATGCTGGTGGTGGTCTTGCCCACCCCTCCTTTTTGGTTGGCAATGGCGATCACCCGTCCCATGGTCTCTCCTCCTTGCGCCACAGCGCCACATGCCGGGACGCTGCCACGCCAGGCACCCGCAGCGCGGCGAGACGCTCCAATGTGTAATGGGGCAGCGCCTGTTCCTGCCTCGCCTGGCCCTGCATCAACACAAGCCGACCCCCAGGGGCCAGCAGATGATCGCAGGCCGCAACCACGCTGGCCAGGTTGCCAAAAGCGCGGGTGACGACCGTGTCATGATGCCCCGCGAAGCGCCCGGCCTCCAGAACCACGCAGCGCACATGAGGCAGTGCGAGGCGGCGCAGCATGTGGCGCACCAGCCTGGTTTTCTTCTCACTGCGATCCAACAGCACATAGTGTCGCCTGGCATCGGCGATGGCCAGGGGCAGACCCGGCAGGCCCGGCCCGCAACCCAGGTCGAGGATGGTCTTGCCCTGAAGGTTCGGCAGGATGCTCAGGGCATCCAGCACATGGCGCTGCACCACTTCCTGGCGCGATGACGCGGAGATCAGACTGTAACTGCCGGCAAAGCGCTGCAATTCTTCTGCAAACAGCACCAGCCCAAAACGGGCCTGCTCTTCCAGGGCAAGGCCCATAGCAGCAAGGCCCTGCTCCAGCACTTGGTGCCCTGAGGTATCGTGCCGGGTCATCTAGCCTGCAAGCCACGTCATCAGGGTATCCACGGTGGTCTGCTCAAGGGTGTGCTGGTCGGCGAACAGCACCTCTAAGGCAAGGCAGCGCTTCTCGGCAAGTCGCTTGCCGATGTTGTCGCGGAACTTTTCCACCAACAGGCGCACGCCCTCGTCGCGCCTGCGGCGATGGCCGATGGGATACTCCACCGCGACCCTTTCTGTGGCCGTGCCGTCCTTGAAGAAGACCTGCACCGCATTGCCGATGGAGCGTTTCTGCGGATCCATGTAGTCGATGGAAAACTGCTTGTTCTCCACCACCTCCATCTTGTCGCGCAGGGCATCGATCCGCGGATCCCGGGCCACATGGTCCTCATAGTCGTCCGCCGTAAGTCGCCCGAACAACAGCGGAATAGCCACCATATACTGGATGCAATGGTCACGATCGGCAGGGTTGTCCAGGGGGCCGGTCTTGTCGATGATCCGGCAGCCGGCTTCCTGGGTCTCGATCACGATACGCTCGATCTCATCGAGGCGATTGCGGACCACAGGATGCAGTGTCAAGGCGGCCTCCACGGCGGTCTGGGCATGAAACTCCGCCGGAAAGGAGATCTTGAACAAGACGTTTTCCATGACATAGGTGCCCAGGGGTTGGGCCAGCGTCACGGGGTTGCCCTTGAACAGCACATCCTGGAATCCCCAGACAGGTGTGCTCAGGCAGGTGGGATAGCCCATCTCACCTTGCAAGGCCATGAAGGCCAGGCGCACCGCGCGGCTGGTGGCATCGCCTGCAGCCCAGCTCTTGCGCGAGCCGGTGTTGGGGGCATGGCGGTAGGTGCGCAGCGCCCCGCCATCGATGAAGGCCAGCGACAACGCGTTGATGACTTCCTGGCGGCTGCCGCCCAGCATGGCGGTCACCACAGCCGTGGATGCAATGCGCACCAGGAGAACATGGTCGAGACCGACTCGATTGAAGCTGTTTTGCAGCGCAAGCACACCCTGGATCTCGTGGGCCTTGATCATGGCCATCAGCACATCGCGCACCAGCAAGGAAGGCTCGCCACGGCTCAGGCGGCGCCTGCTCAGGTAGTCAGCCACCGCCAGGATGCCGCCCAGGTTATCGGAGGGATGCCCCCATTCAGCGGCCAGCCAGGTATCGTTATAGTCCAGCCAGCGCACCATGGCGCCGATGTTGAAGGCGGCATGAACCGGATCGAGCTCGAAGACGGTGCCAGGTACCCGGGCACCCCCCGGAAGGAAGGCTCCCGGCACCACAGGACCCAGCAGCTTGGTGCAAGCCGGATAGCACAAGGCCAGCAGGCCACAACCCAGGGTGTCCATGAGACACATCCTGGCGGTGTGCATGGCCTCGACGCTGGTACTCACATCACAGTCGAGCACATAATCGGTGATCTCGACCAGCAAACCATCCGGCGGCAAGCGCCTGGCAGCGCGCAGATCCTGCGACATCCTTCCCCCTTATCATTGGCGGGCACCAACATGGCCATCCGCGCCACAACGCCTGGTATTATAACCGAATACGCCCCGCTCCCGGCAGCATCTTACCTGGCAAAATGCAACCTGTGCTATCATGACCATTTCATGGTGGACGTAGCTCAGCTGGTAGAGCTCCGGATTGTGGCTCCGGCGGTCGTGGGTTCAAATCCCATCGTTCACCCCAGTTCAGACTTTAGCGGTGCCGCTGTGGTTTTCCGTCGGCGGATGGGACGAGGCCAGGCGATGGGCCGCCCGGATGGGTTCTGGCAGCCGAAAGCGCCTGGCCGTGCCAAGCACCCAGGCAAGGCAGCTCTCCAGCCCGATACGATGCCCTGGTGAGACCACCACAGGCGACACACCCGTTCGGGTGCGCAACACACCACCGATCGTCTCGCCGCGGTGCGTGAGGACGGTCCAGTTCCCGCGCTCCCGGGGAACTGTCGCATGATGGCCGCACAACAGGCTCTTGCCCACGCCGATGGCTGGCAGGTCCAGGGCCACGCCCAGGTGACAGGCAATGCCACAGCGGCGCGGATGGGCGCGCCCCTGGCCATCGCAAAGCAAGAGATCGGGTCGGATGCGCAGGCTGGCATAGGCCGCAAAGACCAGCGGCGCTTCCCGGAACGACAGGAAACCCGGCACGTAGGGCCAGCACAGCCGATCCGTGGCCACCGCCTGGTCCAGCACGACAAGCTCGGGCCAGCTCAAGACCACCAGCGCCGCCCAGCCCTGTTCGCCCGATACGCCCACATCCACTCCAGCCACGGTCTCGATTGGCCCGTAGCAATCCTGCATGCACACGGCACCTGCCAGGCGGTACTGAAAGCGCAGCGCCTCGTCCAGCAGCAGCCGCTCCAGGGGGCGCGTTGCCCTGCGTGTCATTGGTCGCCCCCCATGACTCCTCGGCATGATGTCAAGGCTTGATTTGTCCTTATTTATGCTTATCTTTAGGATGAGGCGTGCGCTGTGAACCAGAATCCATCCAGCATACCAGTCACACCATCGCTCTCGACAATGGCAAGCCCAGGCGTGTATGCGCCACGTCCCAGCGCACAGATCAGGAGAATACATGGATTTCGAGCTTTCCGAAGAACAAAAGAGCATCCTGGACACCGCCGATCGCATCGCCAAGAAGTACGATCGGGCCTATTGGCTGGAATGCGCCAAGGCCAAACGCTTCACCAGCGAGCTGTGGGACGAGCTGGGCAAGGCGGGCTATCTGGGCATCACCGTGCCCGAGGAATACGGCGGCGCGGGGCTTGGTATGTTCGAGCTGTCGCTCCTGCAAGAACGCCTGGCTGAGCATGGCGTGGCGGTCCTGTTTTTCGTGGTCAACCAGGGTCTGAGCATTCCCGCCCTGGTTCGCCATGGCACCGATGAGCAAAAAAGCCGCCTGTTGCCTGCCATCGCCAGCGGCGAAAAGCGTTTCTGCTTTGCCATCACCGAGCCCAACGCCGGCACCAATACCTTCAAGATCGAGTCCATGGCCAAGCGCGATGGGGACGACTATATCCTCAATGGCAACAAGCTCTTCATCAGCGGCATCAACCAGGCCCATCACGTGCTGGTGGTGGCCCGCACCCAGAGCTACCAGGAGGTGGGTGGCCAGACCCAGCGCAAGGAGGGCCTGAGCCTGTTCATCGTGGACACCGACAGCAAGGGGCTCTCCTACAAACCCATGGACACCATGCTGCTCAATCCGGAAGGGCAGTTTTTCGTCTATTTCGACAATGTGCGTATCCCCAAGGAAAACCTGCTAGGCAAGGAAGGCAAGGGCGTTCGGGTGCTGTTCGATGGCCTCAATCCGGAACGCATCATGGCTGCCGCCATGGCCTGCGGTTCAGGACGGTGGATGATCCGCCGCGCCGTGGAATATGCGAACCAGCGGGTGATCTTCGACAAGCCCATCGGCACCTACCAGGCTCTACAGCATCCCCTGGCCGAATCCATGGCCCTCATTGAGGTCGGCTCCCTGATGACCCGCAAGGCTGCCTGGCTGCAGGACCGCGGCGACATGGGGGCTGGCGAGGCCAGCAACATGGCCAAGCTGGTGGCCGCCGACGCGAGCCTCAAGGCCTCCAACGCCGCCCTGCAATGCTTTGGCGGCTATGGGTTCACCGAAAGCCAGGACATGCTCTCGAGCTTCATCGGAGCACGCCTCGGCACGGTAGCGCCCATCAACCGGGAGATGATCCTCAACTTCATCGGCGAGCACACCTTGGGCATGCCCAAATCGTATTGACCCGGGGCGCTGCAGCTCATGCCATGCCCCTGGGCTGCTACCGCCCTGCCGAAACAAGGCGCGGTTCATGGAATCTTTGCCATCCTCCGTGCTATGGACCCTGGCAGCGGGTTCACAGCACCTCTGCCCACACCAAGCCCCGTGACCACAGCTGGCCGGCCATGATCACACCTGGAGACGTTTCCAGGCGGATGGTTGTATGACGATCACTGCTGAGCGGCTGATTGACGCAGGCACAGAGGCTGGAGCGATGGGGCTGTAAGGTCCTCACGTAAGGCCATCCAGGCAGAGAGCCCGGGTGCCGGCTTTTCGGCAACTTTGCGGATAGCACCGAAGCGGCGGCAAGGGTGGCAGGTTGCTTCAGGACGAGCTGCTTGCTTTCTTGCTCATGGGCAGGGCGGTTTCTCCCAAGGCGGCGCGCACATGCTGCAGGCTGTTCAGGGCCATGGCGCGGGGCGTGACCGCAATACTGGACAGCAAAGGACCAAAGGTGACATGCACATCGATATGGCGCTCACCCAACAAGCGCCATAGATGATCGACCAGAACATCATCTCCCACAAAGGGCACAAGGGTATGCGGCTCGCCAGACTCATTCATATAGGCGATAGCCACGGGTTGCACGGGGGCGCGCGACAGGATGACCGCCTGAAAGAGCCGGGCGTGAAAACGGCTTGGCGCCCGCTGGTTGGTGGTGGTGCCCTCCGGAAACAAAACCAGTGCCGTGCGGTTGCGCAAATACCAGGCCATGCGTTCGCGCAGGATGCTCATGGCTCGGGCATCGCCCCGGGGAGCAAAAAGGGTATCCAGCGCCTGGCCGGCCATCCAGCCCAACAGCGGCCAGGAACGTATCTCGTCCTTGGCCACGAAGCCAACGGGTACCAAGCCACCCAGCACCACGATATCCACCCAGGACACATGGTTGGCGGCCAGCAATACAGGTCGTGTGGTGGTGGGCGCACCATGGATGTGGACCCGAAGGTGAAGCAGTCGTCCAGCACGACGGTACCAGTGCCTGGAGACCCGCAGCCTGAATGGTCGGGATGCACG
>WOZS01000011.1:0-14333 GCA_011620135.1 Gammaproteobacteria bacterium | reverse complement strand
GGAACGCTCCACCAACACGAACAGATCGGCCACTCGGAAGTCTTCATCCCAATAGGCATCCTGGGATAGGTGCCCTCCCAGGCGCAGGTAGGCCTTGAGCAGGGGTGGCACGGCAATGGTTTCAGGCTCGCCAGCCAATCCCGATGCAAAAGCAATGCCTTCAAGCGGCGCATCCGGCAAGAGCCGCCTGGGCTGCACCGGCAACTCCATGGGCAACCTGTAACGCGCCAGCAGTCTCCCGATCAGTTGCCGCACCTTCTCCAGGCCATACTCCAGGGGGATGCTGGCACAGCCGATGAGGTAATCGATCTGACGCTCCACCAGATAGGCGCTGATTCCCGACCACAGGACGGCAATGGTCACCCCATCACGATAATCCCGGTGAATACAGGTACGCCCCACCTCCACGCGCCGCCCAGGAAGCGCCAGCACGGCGTCCATGGCAAACTCGCTCTGGGAATAGAACCCACATCCCGCCCTGGCGCCCTCGTCATCCAGCAGACGGGTATAACCCACCAGTTTGTTGGTATGGCGCTCCTCCACCAAGAGATGCTCGCAATAGGCGTCGAACGAATCGGACTCCAACCCAGGCGCGGGGGAGTGGATGCGCGCCTGTAATTCTTCTGCAAACACCTGGTAGCGCAATCGCAAGGCCCGCTCCACATCCTTGGGATCGGTACTCAGCCGCCAGGCAAGGCGCCCCTGATCCACCTGGTTCATGGTCATATTATTGGTGCCTCGCTTTTCCCGTAACTGTGGCATCAGCATCTCACCTAATCTTTGTTTACTCTGGACTCTGCTTGAATGAGCCCTTGACTACATCATGCATGGTTCCCATTATGTCGCATCGCCTGTGGGATCACCATCCCCGTAAAAAAGGTCTTTGCTCGCCCAGGCTTGTCACAACGTGGGGATGTTGGTTATAGTCTTCACAGCATCAGGCATGCCAACCGGCGGCACGGCAGCATCGGGACACTCGATACACCATCCATGGTCACACCATGTCTAGACGAAGGCTGTTTTACATGGTTCCCACCCTTGCTGGTGCTTTTGCGCTGCTAGCTGCCTACTTCCTTGAATATCGCCGGGGATTGGTTCCCTGCACGTTGTGTCTCATGGAACGAGGCTTGATGTGGCTGGTCCTGCTGTCTGCCTGCTGGGGGCTGCTGCGACCATCAGGCAGGTCACTGGGACGCCTTGAGCCTGCACGCCTCGCCACTACAGTCTTTGCCATGGCTGGCATGCTTGTTGCTGGTCGCCATACCTGGCTGCAGCAATTCGGCGGCAGCACAGGTTGTGCCCCGGAACTGGACTATATGCTGCGACACTGGCCCTGGCAGAAAACCATCGGCATGCTCTTTTCCTCCCAGGAATGCGCCATTGTGGATTGGACCCTGTTCCACCTCAGCCTCGCCGCCTGGGCACTGGTGGCGTTTGGCGCCATGTTCCTGTGGCTGCTGGCCTGCCCTGTCTTGTTCAGAAACAAGCTGGCCTATTGATTGGGCCATGAGTGGGGGACGGCATGCACCTGTGTCTCTAGGCTTGCGCCTCTGGGAATAGCCAGAAAAAGTGTCATCGCCCCCGGGGGTGCTATGGCGAGGATCGCATCATACCATCATAGCTTAAGGAGGTTCCATGTCCCCAGAAGAGGTCCTGCGTTTCATAACGCAAAAGGAAATCAAGTTCATCGACTTTCGTTTCACCGATACCCGCGGCAAGGAACAACACGTCACCTTTCCAGCCAAACGGATAGATGCTGATGTCTTTCAGCAGGGCGTGATGTTCGATGGCAGCTCCATCAGCGGCTGGAAGACCATCAATGAATCCGACATGGTTCTCATGCCCGATGCCGGCTCTGCTGTGGTGGACCCCTTCACCGAGGAAGCAACGCTCAATCTGCGCTGCGATGTCCTGGAGCCTGCCACCATGGAAGGATACAGCCGTTGCCCCCGCGCCCTGGCGCGGCGTGCGGAGTCCTATCTCAGGTACAGCGGCATTGCCGATCACGCCTATTTCGGTCCGGAATGCGAGTTTTTCATATTCGATAGCGTGCGCTGGCGCGTCGCCATGGAGCATGTTTTCTTCCGGATCGACTCCGCCGAGGGTGACTGGAGCTCGGCACAGACCTTCCCGGACGGGAATCCCGGCCATCGCCCCAGGGTCAAAGGCGGCTATTTCCCGGTGCCGCCGGTGGATTCCCTGCATGATGTGCGCAGCGCCATGTGCCTGGCCCTGGAAGAAATGGGCCAAGAGGTGGAGATCCATCATCACGAGGTGGCGACAGCCGGCCAATGTGAGATCGGCACCCGCTTCGATACCCTGCTCCACAAGGCCGATCAGGTGCAAATCCTCAAATATGTGGTGATGAACGTGGCCCAGGGGTATGGCAAGACCGCCACATTCATGCCCAAGCCGCTGGTGGGTGACAATGGCAGCGGCATGCATGTGCATCAGTCGCTGGCCAAGGGGGATATCAATCTGTTTTCCGGTGACGGCTATGGCGGCCTGTCTGAAACCGCCCTGTACTACATCGGTGGCATCATCCATCATGCCCATGCCCTCAATGCTTTCACCAATGCCAGCACCAACAGCTATCGGCGCCTGGTGCCTGGCTTCGAGGCACCCGTCAAGCTGGCCTACTCGGCCCGCAACCGCAGTGCCTCCATCAGGGTGCCATGGGTGGTCAACCCCAAGGGCCGGCGCATCGAGGTGCGTTTCCCGGATTCCACGGCCAACCCCTATCTCGCCTTTTCGGCCATGCTCATGGCGGGCCTGGACGGCATCCAGAATCGCATCCATCCTGGTGATGCCATGGACAAAGATCTCTATGACCTGCCGCCCGAGGAAGAAAAATCCATTCCACAGGTGGCCTTCAGCCTGGAGGAGTCCTTGGTGGCCCTGGATCGGGACCGCGCCTTTCTCAAGGCAGGGGATGTCTTCTCTGATGATATGATCGATGCCTACATCGAACTCAAGATGAAGGATGTCTCCCGGGTCAGGCTGTGCACCCATCCTGTGGAGTTCGATCTGTATTACAGTACCTGATGGATATGGAAAAACAGGCTATGACGCTACAGGCTCCCTAGGACCTGGAGGAAGCAACCATGCAGTGGCGAGGCGTATTGTTCTGGTGTCTGTCCACCGTGGCATGCCTGCTCCTCGCCCAGCATGCCTGGGCGACCATGTACCGCTGGGTGGACCGCCAGGGCCAGGTGCATTATGGAGATCAGCCCGACCGCAGCCAAGCGGTCCAGATCGAGGTGGTCGACCCGCAGTCCTTCGTCCTGCCTGCCTTTCAGGAACAACAACCCCAGGCAGAAGGCGAGAAGGAAAAACAACGCCATACAGTGACGATCATCAGTCCGAAGCCTGGTATAGAATTGCCGACGGGCCCTGTGACCGTCCGCTACGGTATCAAACCCGCCCTGGAACCTGGTCAGGGCTCCATTATCGCCTATCTCGACGGCGCCGAGGTGGCCCGGCCCCGGGGCACGGTCTTTTCTGTGAATGTCCTGCAGGAAGGCGCCCATGAGCTGCGCTTGCAAGTACTGGATGCCAAGGGTGACCAGATCGCGCAAACCGCGGTACTCATCAACGCCAAATCACCCTTTTCCAAGGCAGGCTCGTCGAACTTCGAACTCCTGAAAAAACTCCCCCCACCACCAAGGCCGCAGGCCGCACCACTGCTCTTTGTCCCTACTCAGCCCAGGTGATGGGACCCGAACGCGCCATAGCCATCATCGAGCATCTGCGCACCGCCGTGGTGTGCCTGGATGACGAAAACCGGGTTTTGGACCTCAATCCCGCGGCAGAGTTGCTTTTTGGCCTGAGCGAACGCCAGATACGAGGCGAGCAGCTTGCTGCGATTTTGCCCCATAATAGGGCATTTTGCGCACAGCTGGAGAACATCAAGCTCCAGGATCGGGTCTATATGGAGCACAACCTCCACCTGCGCTGCCTCAGGCAAGACGAGATGATCGTGGAATGCACCATTACGCCACTGCGTGTCGGTGCAATACGGCTGCTTCTTGAGTTCATCAAGGTGGAACGCCAATTGCAACTGACCAGAGAAGAAAATCGGGCGGTTCTGGAACAGGCAACGCGCATCATGGTTCGCTCGCTGGCTCATGAGATCAAAAATCCCCTGGGGGGTCTGCGGGGTGCCGCCCAGTTGCTGGCGCAACAACTCAAGGAGCATGCCGAGCTGCGCGAGCATACCGAGATCATCATCGCCGAGGCCGACCGGCTCAAGCACCTGGTGGATGAACTGCTCGGTCCATTGCGCCCGCCCCACCCCAATCTCATCAACATCCATCGCGTGGTGGACCGCGTCCTGACCCTGGTGCGGGCTGCCGGCCATCGCCATGTGGTCTTTCAGACCGACTACGACCCAAGTATTCCCGAGCTGGAGGCCGACCACGAACAACTGATCCAGGCTTTGCTCAACATCGTCCAGAATGCCATCGAGGCCATTTCCGAGCAGCCAGGCCCTCTCCAGTCACCCGGGCGCATCTTGCTGCGCACCAGGACGCAGCGCCACTTTGCCATCGCCAACCGCCTCCATCGCCTCGTGGCACGCATCGATATCCTCAATAATGGGCCAGGAATCCCCGAGTCCATCCGGGATCAGATCTTCTATCCCATGGTCACCACCCGCCACCACGGCAGCGGCCTGGGCCTGTCCATCTCCCAGGAGTTGGTGCGGCGGCAAGGAGGTGTCATCGTCTGCGATCAGGATGGCAGCGAGACCTGTTTTCGCATCTATCTCCCCATACAACAGCCTCACAAGGAGCGTCTCCATGGCGATGCGCCATGAGGAACGCTTGATGAGGGTCTGGGTGGTTGATGATGATCGCTCCATCCGTTGGGTGCTGGAGCAGACATTCAAGGCCCACCACATCGATGTGCAGAGCTTTGCCGATGCCCAAAGCGTCATCCAGGCCCTGGATCACCAGTTGCCGGATGTGGTCCTCACCGATGTGCGCATGCCTGGCATGGATGGCCTCGAGCTGTCTGCCCAGCTGCATGCCCATGACCCCAACCTGCCCATCATCGTCATGACGGCCCATTCCGACCTGGACAGCGCGGTTTCCGCCTACCGCAGCGGTGCCTTCGAATACCTGCCCAAGCCATTCGACATCGACGAGGCGGTGGATCTGGCAAGGCGCGCCAATGCCCATCGCCATGACCAGGCCCAGAACAGGGAAACAGAACCCAGCTTCGACCAGGAAGACCCCATCCTCATCGGTGAGGCGCCAGCCATGCAGGAGGTCTTCCGCGCCATCGGCCGCCTGAGTCGCTCGCGCATCACCGTACTGATCAATGGCGAGTCTGGCACAGGCAAGGAACTGGTGGCCCGGGCACTGCACCGTCACAGTCCCCGCGCCAGCAAGCCATTCGTGGCCATCAATACCGCAGCCATTCCCCATGAGCTTCTCGAGTCGGAACTGTTCGGTCATGAGCGCGGCGCCTTCACAGGGGCGCACAGCCTGCGCCGTGGCCGCTTCGAGCAGGCCGAGTCCGGCACATTGTTTCTGGATGAGATCGGCGACATGCCCCATGACATGCAGACCAGGTTGTTGCGCGTGCTCTCCGACGGCGAGTTCTACAGGGTCGGCGGGCATGTGCCCATGCGCGCCGATGTGCGCATCATCGCGGCTACTCACCAGAATCTGGAACAGCTGGTCAGGGAAAATCGCTTCCGCGAGGACCTCTACCACAGGCTCAACGTGATTCGCATCCACATCCCGCCCCTGCGACAGCGTCGCGAGGACATTCCCCTGCTGCTGCGTCATTTTCTGCGCCGCGCTGCCAAAGAGCTCCATGTGGACATCAAGCAACTGCGTCCAGAGGCGGAGCAGCAGCTCCAGAATCTGGACTGGCCCGGTAACGTGCGTCAGCTTGAAAACGTTTGTCGCTGGCTGACCGTCATGGCTTCTGGTCGCGAGATCCATTTGAATGATCTGCCAGCGGAATTGATCACTCAAACCGAGCCATGCTCTGATTCAGCCAATCCCATCGCTGCGGTACAAGGTGGCTGGGAGGATCCCCTGCGTCGTTGGGTCGAGGATCGCCTGCTCCAGGGGGACGAGGACCTGCTGCATCAGATCGTGCCCCACTTCGAACGCGTGCTCATCGAGGCTGCCCTGCGGCGCACCAATGGACACAGGCAGGATGCCGCCAGATTGCTGGGCTGGGGCCGCAATACCCTGACACGCAAACTCAAAGAGTTGGGGCAGCTTGGCGCAAGCTCTCAAAACATGCCGCGCTGAATGCAGCTGACGGTACCATCTTCTGCCTGAGCCCATCTCAATCTTCCATGTTCTGAGAACCGCTGTATTATTCGGTTGCGGTTTTTCTGCTTTTTCTCTTGCTTTATCCGTCATCATGACAATGGCATGGGGTTCCCCTGCATACAGCGCTCCCCTGATCAAGAAAAAGGAAGAACCGGTCCGTATCGTCATCACAGGCGTGAACGATGCACTCGGCAAACAGATCGAGCTGATGCTGTCCCTCAAGCAACTGGCAGGTGAACATCCCACTCAGTCACGACTGCGACGCCTCTATGCCAGAGCCCCCCAGGAGATCCGCCAGGCATTGCGTCCCTTTGGCTATTACGATGTGCGAGTCACATCCCGCATGCAGCGCAAGAAAGAGCGCTTCGTCTTCCGATTCCATGTGGATCCCGGACCCCGCATCCACATGAGCCGCATTGCCATCATCCTCAAGGGACCAGGCGGCCATGATGAACAGCTCCTGAAAGCCAAGAACGCCTTTCCCCTGAAGCGGAGCGATCCCCTGGAGCATGCGCGCTACGACCAAGGCAAGGAGACCTTGCTGGATACGGCGATCCAGGAAGGCTACCTGGATGCGGCCTATACGGTATCCAGGCTCGAGGTGGACCCTCTCAAACAACGCGCCTCCGTCCGCCTGGAGATGCGCACCGGCAAGCGCTACCGCCTGGGACCAGTCACCATCAAACAGACGATCATCAAACCTTCCCTGGTACAGCAATACATCCCCTTCCAGACAGGGGATCCCTACCAGATCCGCAAGCTGCTGGACCTCAAGTACGCTCTCGACGACAGCGGCTATTTCAGTTCCGTGACGGTGGCGCCAGCACGCAAGCAAACCCAGGGTGATACCGTGCCCATCCTGGTGACCACAGAACCCGCCAAGCGCAACCTGTACACGGCAGGCATCGGCTTTGGCACCGACAGCGGCCCTCGCGGCAGCCTGGGCTGGCAGAACCGCTATCTGAACAAGAAAGGGCATACGTTTCGCGTCGACGGGGCAACCTCGCTGATCGACACCCATCTCACGGCTGACTATCGCATCCCCATACCGCCCCCCACCACAGACAGCCTCTCGTTCAATGGCGGTATGCAGCAGCAGGATGTGGATGAACGCAAGAGCCTGAAGAGCACTGCGGGCATCGGTCTGCTGCGCAGTTCCGGGGCGTGGCAGAGGAGTTTACGCCTCAACTACGAATACGAGCGCTATCGGATCGGCGATCAGGAGCAAGAGCATAGCACCCTGTTGCTGCCCGGCCTGGGCTGGTCCTATAACGACTCCGACCAGGCCCTCATCATGCGTCACGGCCTGCATATCGACATGGACATCCGCGGGAGCACCAAATGGCTGGCCTCGGACCTCGACTTCCTCAGACTCTATGCCCGGGCCAAATGGATCCAGGGCCTGTGGCCGGAAGGCAGGGTGCTGCTTCGTGCCGAGTCTGGCGCCAACCTCACCTCAAAGCTGAACCAGGTCCCCTTGTCGCAGCGCTTCTTCGCAGGTGGCGACCAGAGTGTGCGCGGTTTCGATTATCAAAAACTGGGCCCCAAAGACGACGATGGCAACGTGACCGGTGGCCGCTACCTCATGGTGGGCAGCGCCGAGTTCGAGCAACGGGTCTGGAACAAGCTGGGTGTCGCCGCCTTCTTTGACATGGGAAATGCCTTCAACACGTTCGATGAGCCGCTCAAGCGGGCTGCAGGCGGGGGATTGCGGTTTCATACCCCCGTTGGGGTGGCCCGCATCGATGTGGCCCGCACCATCGAGACCAGGCCCAGCTGGCGCGTGCACATCACCTTCGGTCCTGATTTATGATGTATTTCATGAGATATCTGCTGCGCTTCACCGCTTGGGGCGCGCTGGCCATTTTCTTGATACTGCTTGGCACCCTGCTGTGGCTTACGGCAACGGAACAGGGTCTGCACCTGTTGCTGCAGCAGGCCTCCTCGCAAGGCGTGACCATCCAGAAGGCCAGGGGTCGGCTGCTCACGGGGGTCGATCTCCAAGGGGTTCATGTGGATCTGGGTACCACCACCATATCGGCACAGCATCTGCAACTGCGCTGGTCTCTGTGGCAATTGCCCTTGCTGGGTACCCTGGTCATCGATCGGCTCAAGGCCGATGCCCTGGTGATCGTCACACAACCCTCGCCTGCCACTCCAGAAAAACCGTTGCCGCAGATCCGCCTGCCATTGCCAATCACCATACACCACCTGGAGGTCACCAAATTGAGCTATCGGGTGGCCCAGCAGGAACTCTATGGCGCCGAACGCATCTGGCTTGCCGCCCAGGCTAGCGGCAGCACCATCACGGTGCAGCGCCTGGCTCTTGAGCAACCGGACCATCATGCTGCTCTTGCCGGCACCATTCGCTTGCAGGAAGCCTACCCCATGCGCCTCGAGCTGCGGGCAGGTCTCGATCATATCCCAGGCGCCAAGCCACATACCCCGCCTTTGACGCTGCGTGGCAGCGCCAATGGCGATCTTGAGCGACTGCATGTCCGGCTGCAGTCCACTGCACCGCAGGGCGTATACATCGAGGTGCTACTGTCCCAGCTTCTGCACACCATCGAGGCTGATGCCCTGGTGCGGCTTGTGCCCTTCAATATGGCCACGTTGTTCGATGGCGCCCCTCAGGGGTCCTATGGTGGAGCCATCCGTATCCAGGGGAATCCCGATAACCTGCGGCTCAACGCCAGGCTGGCCGTGAGCCACTCTCCCCTGGGTCACGGTGCCATGATCATCAGTGCGCAAAAAATAGGGGATGCCCTGCCCAATATCCAGGCGGACTGGCACAGCAAGACCGGGACACTCCATGCCCAGGGTGCTATCGCTTCCCTGGAGACCAGGCAGGCCAAGGCTACACTCAGCTGGCGGAATCTGCATGTGCCAGATGTCCCCGATTGGCAGCTGAACAGCGGCGTACTGCACCTCACTGGTTCTACAGGGGGTTTCGACCTGCGCGGTACCAGCCAGATGACCTGGATGCGGGCAGACCAGGCCCCCGCATTGCTGAGCGCTGCTTTCACCACCCACATCGCCCCTCAGGTCATCCAGGTCGCCCAGGCCACCGTGCATGGTTTTGGGGCTACCATGACCCTGCAGGGACGCATGTCGCTGCAAAGCAGCATGCAGTTTGCCTTCCAGGGAGCGCTGCATGACGTGGATCCAGGCCGTTTCTCGGCACAATGGCCAGGCCGCCTGGAAGCCCTGTGGGAGGCCAAAGGTCATCTCGCTCCCCAGTGGCAGGTCACAGCATCTGTAAGCCGGCTGCATGGGCAACTGCGCCAGCGACCCGTGAGCGGCCTTGTAACGGCCACCATTGCGCCGGATGCCTATCACCTGACCGCGCTGGAGCTCCATTCAGGAAAGGCCCTCTTGGAGGCACAAGGTCAACTGAATCACGAGCTCTCCTTGGCCCTGCGCCTGAAGGCACCACAGCTCGATGATCTCTTTCCCCAAGCATCCGGATCGCTCAACATCGCGGCCAACCTTGCTGGTCCGCTCACGTGGCCGGCGCTGCGCCTCGAGGCCAGCGGCCACAAACTGCGCTACCAGGACTGGTCTCTGGAGGCGCTGCAGAGCTCGGGACAGCTTTTTTTGCCAGAAGACAGCAGGCAGGGTAACCTGCGCTTGCAGGTCCTGCAATTGCGTTCCCGCTCCATGCAGATCTCCAAGCTCCTCTGGCAGCTTGACGGCACTGCCAACAAGCACAGCCTCGATCTCATGGCTGACGGCCCTGTATATGGGCTCGAGCGCGCCCATCTCGCCTTATCCGGGGGCTTTTCCGGCAACGAATGGCAAGGCACTCTCCAGAGACTGGAACTCCAGCATGCAGACCTGGGTCGTTATGCCCTGACACAACCCGGTGCCCTGTCATGGTCTCCATCAGGGCGCTTCACCATCGGCAGGCTGTGCCTGCAACAAAACCCCATGATGCTCTGCGCCCAGGGGGCTGCCCAAGGGCCCGGGCAGGCTGCAGTGGCTGTCTCCCTGCGTCAGGTGGACCTGCACCGGTTCGAACCCCTGTTGCCCGCCGGATATCACGTCACGGGGACGCTGCAGGGCGAGACGGACTTACGGCAGGAACAAGGCCACTGGCGTGGTCAAGGACACATTGATCTCACCACAGGGAAGCTCACCATGGAAGACGACAGTGCAGAGGGAGTCCCGCCCATCGTGCTCCTGCACATGCCTTCCGGTAGCCTCCGTGTCGATATGGGTAGGCAGTGGCGACTCTCCAGCCAATTGCATCTGGCCAACCAGGGCCTGCTGCAGCTCCAGGGCATTGTCCCTGATCCAGGCGGCACAGCCATCGACACCTTGCCGGTACAAGCAAGCCTGCGTCTGCAGCGCCTGCCCCTGGGCTTCCTGGGCGCTGTGGTTCCCCAGATGGCTGCCGTGGACATGGAAGCCAATGGCCGGCTGAATATTGCCGGCACCATGAGCCAACCCCTCTTGGCGGGTGGCTTTGCCATAGGGCAGGGTCGTTTCGAGCTACCGACCCTGGGACTGGATGTTCGCGACCTGGATCTCAATGTGCATACCACCCAAAACAATCAACTCAAGCTCGATGGGGCGCTGTCCAGTGGTCAAGGGCGCCTGCGCATCGCTGCCATTGGCGCGCTCCACAAGGGCCGCTGGCAAGCGCAGGGCACCGTCCAGGGGGAGGAGGTGCTGCTGGCCGATATCCCACAGGCCCATGTGACAGGTTCCACCAATCTGTCAATCACCATGACACCCGAGCGCCTGCATCTGGCTGGCATGCTGGCCCTGCCCAAGGGCAAGCTGCAACCGGCATTGCTGCCCTCTGGCGTCGGCGTCAGCTCCGATGAGGTCATCGTGGGGCAGCAGTCCAAGCAAAACGTTGCATCCCAAGAAACCTCTTTACCGTTGAGCGCGCGGTTGCGGCTGGTGGCTGGGCCTGATCTGGCCATCCGCGCCAAGGGCGTGCAAGGCAAGCTGGATGGGGATCTCACCATGGTGATCGAGCCCAAGAATCCACCTGTGGGTGTGGGCGAACTGCGCCTTGTTGAGGGAAGCTATAAGGCCTATGGACAGGATCTGCAGATTAGCACCGGCCGGGTGCTGTTCACAGGAGGCCCGTTGGCCAATCCAGGACTGGATCTGCAGGCCACCCGCGCCATAGAAGGCGGGACGGTTGGTCTGCATGTGCGCGGTACCGTGAACCAGCCAGAGCTGGCGCTCACCTCCAATCCACCGCTCCCCGAGTCCGATATGCTTTCCTACCTGCTGTTCGGCCGCCCACTGCGCCAGACCTCAGCCGAGGAAAGCAATATGGTCAACCAGGGCATGCTCAATGCCGGGGTGCGTGGCAGCGAGTTCCTGGCCAAGATGGTGGGCAAGCGCTTCGGCCTGAGCGATGTGCATGTGGAATCCACTGCTGGCATGCCGGAGTCCAGCCAGCTGGTGGTGGGGCGCCAGCTGGGCCCCCGGCTTTCCGTCGGCTACGGCGTCGGTATCTTCGATGGCCTGTCAACGGCACACATCACCTACAGCCTCGCGCCCTCCCTCAGTCTGCGCACCCAAGCTGGCTCGGAGACGGCTGCGGATCTGCTTTATTCCCTGGAACGCTGAACAACCGCTGGTTCATCGATCAGCCTCCATCTCTGTCTCAATCAGGTAGAGCCTCATATATCTCGGCAAATATCTGATGATGCCCCAAAAAGGCTTGATGCACTGCGGGGTCGAAATGACTGGGCATGCTGCGCCCATCACCGGAGGCAATGATATGCATGGTCTCCTGGTGAGACAGGGATGGCTTGTAGGGTCTTTTGCTGCGCAGGGCATCATATTGATCACAAATGTTGACGATCCTGGCCGTAAGCGGAATCTGCTCACCCTTGAGGCCCCGGGGATAGCCGCCGCCATCCCATCGCTCATGATGGCCAAAAGCGATCTCACCCCCCATCATCAGATAAGGCGAGCTGCAATTGGACAGAATCTCGGCACCCAGGGTTGGATGGGTCCTCATGATCACGATTTCTTCTGAAGTCAGGGTCCCTGGCTTGAGCAGGATGCGATCCGGGATACCGATCTTGCCAATGTCGTGCATGGGGCTCGCATGAAAGATTTGTTCCACAAAATTGCCATCCATGCCAAGTATCTCGGCGAGACGTGCCGTATAGTAACTGATGCGCTGAATATGATTGCCGGTATCCTCGTCCTTGTACTCGGCAGCACGACACAATGTATAGATGGTTTCCTCGTAAGCAGTCCGTAGACTGGCAGTCTTTTCGCGCACTTTCTGCTCGAGGAGCTGATTTTGATCCTTGACCATATCATGGTATTTCTTGAGCCTGAATAAGTTATGCACCCTGGCGGCCACTTCGTCTTTGTCCACGGGTTTCGTCAGGAAATCCTCGGCACCCGCTGTCAGTCCCTGGAGACGAGACTGGCGATCCTCCAAGGCGGTCACCATGATGATGGGAATATGGCTGGTTTCTTTTGCAGTCTTGAGGGTCCGAGCTACCTCGAAGCCGTTCATCATGGGCATCATCACATCAAGAAGAATGACATCGGGGGGGTTTTCATTCACCCGTTGCAACGCTTCCTGCCCATTGGCTGCAGTCATGATCTGATAGCTGTTCTTGAGGATCGCCTGAAGCACCTTGAGATTGACTGGCTCATCATCAACCAGCAAGATCTTGCCCTGCGGAAGGTCATGTCCTTCATGGAGCTCCTCTGCGCTCATCTCTCATTCCTCCTGTCCGACACTGCCCATCAGGGAAGCAGTACCCAAGAAACGCTGCAAGGTGATTCTGAACTGATCCCGGCGCACCGGTTTGGCAAGATAGCCATCACAACCGGCCTCAAAGATCTCCTCCTCATTGCCGGCCATGGCCTGCGCTGTCAGTGCCACCAAGGGAATATCGGCCGTTTGTGGATCGGACTTGAGAATCCTGGCGGCATCAAGCCCACTCATACCCGGCAGGCGCATATCAAGCAAAATCATATCAGGACGAGCTGTCCGGGCCATCTCGAGGCCGCTCTCGGCGTCCACCGCCTCCAGGACCCCATAGCCCTCACTGGTCAGCAAGAGAACGGCCAGCTTCATATTACTGGGATTGTCTTCGATCACCAAAACGGTTTTGGACATTTGAGCCTCATTGGACAACACAACATGAACACAATGCGCTTGACCGCAAATCCCCCATTATTTGCTTGACCCATCAGGGCTTCTTGGCGCCATCAGCCATATACAGATCCGCATGCCGCAGGATGTCCAGCAACACCCTGCTCCTCTCAACTGGCAATTCATGGGCGGCCCCGTCGTCGGCGCAGCGATAGAGCCACCGATTGTCTCCTTGCAGGGCCAATATGAAAGGAGAAGTGCCGCCATGGCGTTCTCGGGGCAGTGCCAAGACATCCAATGCCAGCTGGTTCGCAAAGCTCAGATCGAAGATGACCACGTCCGGGTTCCAGCAGGACAACGCCGTTTCCAGGTCCTTCCTATTGTGCATCACCTGCACGTCATGGCCTTCCTGTTCCAGCGCACGGCAAACCTCCAGAATGGAGGGATGCTGCCTGGTCAACAATACCACACGCAACGAAGCCCCTGCCAGACCGCACTTGCGCAAGGCAGTGAGCAGATCATCCTGGGAAAGTGGCTTATCGATCACGGCTGTGGCACCCAGAGCATGACCATGGGTCTCGCTGGCCACCACAGAAACCACCAGCACCGGGATGTGAGCCAGCGTTTCTTGTTCACGCAATCGTTTCAGCAACGTCCAACCACTCATACCGGGCAACATCACATCCACAATGACCACATCCGGCGGCCCGACCATGATCTGGCGCAAGGCATCCTCTCCATTACGGGCATGTTCAACAAACCAACCCAGCTGCCTCAGCCATAATGCCATCAGTTGTGCCGCACTCGGATCATCCTCCACCACCAGGGCACATTTCCCGGTATGCCGCTCACGTGGACCCATCTTCTTCAGGCAGGGCATAGCGCTCTCCCCCGCCTCCCGCCAGGGCAACCAGACGGTGAACGTGCTGCCTGCACCGGGTATG
>WOZS01000022.1 GCA_011620135.1 Gammaproteobacteria bacterium | reverse complement strand
CGGAGCTGCCGAAAGGGTAGGCCGCCGGGACGCAAAAAGGCTCCTGACGGAGCATCACCTGTTTTGTGCCGGGGGGCAAGCCGTAAAACCGGCCGGCCCGACCAACCGCGAAATCCTCGAGCGCGGCAAGATGGCCATGGCGGGCAAACAGCGTGGCGTAGATGGGCAGAGCCACCGGTGCCGAAAAGATGCCGGCCGGTGGCCTGTCCTGGCGCTTGCTGGGCAGGCTGTGGGGAGCGCTGTCGGTACCCAGAAAGAAATGATCATCCGCCATGGCCGCATCGAGAAGGGCGCGGCGGTCTTCATCGGTCTGCAATGGCGGGGCACAGTGCAGATGAGGGTTCCTGGGGTGCTGGGCTGGAGTGCCGCTGTGCCACAGGTGGTGGGCCGTGACCGTGGCAGCCACCCGTTGGGGAGCCGAGCGGATGGCTTGCACCATCTCCAGGGTGGAGACGTGCTCGATCACCAGCCGCAGCCCCTCAAACCCCAATAGCCACTCCATGTGTCGCCATGCGAAGGAGCGCTCCCGTTCCTGGGGGGTGAGGCCGGGATCGGGGTCCTCGGCATGCAGCAGAATGGGTACCTGCCGTTGTACGGCTGCTTCCAGCAAGGGTTCAAGGGCGCGGAAGTCGGTGACACCCTGTGCGCTGCCTGTGGTGACCGCATGGGGGTAGATCTTGATGCCGATGATCTCTGGGCTGCAGGCCACCTGCTCCACCTCGCTCGCTGGGGTATGGCTGTTGCCGTAGAGCGTGAACAGGGGTGAAAAACCCTTAGGACAAACCGCCTGGACCCGCTTGGCGTATTCCAGAACCTGTGCCGTGGTGCACAGCGGTGGCTCGAGGTTGGGCATGATGATGGCACGCTCATAGTGCAAGGCGCTGTAGGCCACTGTATGGGGCAGCACCATGCCATCCCGCAGGTGCACATGGGCATCGCAGGGCCCATGCAGGATGAGCGATTGCGGCAGTGAAGGCTTGGACATGGTTGCGTTATCATACCTCCAGCAATGGCCAAGGGGCTCATGAAACGATTGAAACAATTGAAACAATCAAGGCTCTGCCTGGCCTTGGCCTGTACGCGGCACGGCACCCAGTCGGCCCTGCCCAGCCACAATGAGGGCAGACACTGTATCATGATGCCATGCCCGCTGCTTGTGGTTGAGTGGCCAGAGGGGGTTTCATGGCACTGAACCTTGAGATGGAAACCACGGTCTTTACGGTCTCGGAGCTTAATGCCGTGGCCCGGGAGATCCTGGAAACGGATCTGGGCGTGATCTGGCTGCAAGGCGAGATCGCCGATTTCACAGCCGCCACCTCGGGTCATTGGTACTTCACGCTGAAGGACAAAAAGGCGCAGGTGGCTTGTTGCATGTTCGCCAGGGCCAACAGGGCGGTTGCCTTCCGGCCTGGCAATGGGCTTGCGGTATTGCTGCGTGGCCAGGTCAGCCTGTATGAACCTCGGGGTAACTTCCAGGTCATCGCCCAGCATCTGGAAGGCCAGGGTGACGGGCTGCTGCGCTTGGCTTTCGAGGCGGTCAAGAACAAGCTGCAGGCCGAGGGTCTGTTCGACCTGCAGCGCAAGCGTCCCATTCCATCCCTGCCCAGGAGTATCGGGGTGGTTACCTCCACAGCTGGCGCGGCACTGCATGATGTGTTGCGGACCACCAGACGAAGGGCGCCTTTCATTCCAATCATCGTCTATCCAGCCAGCGTCCAGGGTAAGGAGGCTCCTGCCGAGCTGGTGGCGGCCATCGAGGCCGCTTCCCGGGAGCAGCGCTGCGATGTCTTGCTGGTGGTGCGCGGCGGGGGTTCGGCAGAGGATCTCATGGCCTTCAACGACGAGGCCGTGGCCCGGGCCATGGCCGCCTGCCCCATGCCCACCGTCAGTGGCGTGGGGCATGAGGTGGACCATACCATTGCAGATCTGGTGGCCGATCAGCGGGCAGCCACCCCCACCATGGCCGCCGAGATGGTGACCCCGGATCAACAGGAACTGGCAAGAAGATTCCAGGTATGGCGAGGGCGTCTGGAGCGGGGGATGCGCCATGCCCTTGATGCTGCCGAACAGCGCAGCGCCAATCTGCAGGCCCGCTTCTTGCGCCAGACCCCCGCCAGGCGGTTGCAGCAGAACATCCAGACCATGGATCTGCTGCGTGCCCGGCTTGTTCAGGCGGTGACCCATGAGATGCATGGTCATGAGGCCGCGCTCATGCGCTGGCGGCTGCGGCTGCAGGCCACCTCGCCCGTGTCACGGCTCCAGGAGGCACAACAGTGTCTGGCATGGGAAGACAAGCGGCTGCAGGCTGCCATGCAGGGGTTGATGGAGCGCTGTCGCATGCGGCTGGCTGGCCTCAGCCAGCAGCTGGCGGCCCTGGCTCCCCAGGCACCATTGCAGCGCGGTTATGCCATGGTGCGCAGCGCCGATGGCACGATTTTACAGCGCTGGGACCAGGTGGCCCCGGGGGAGCATGTGGTGGTTGAGCTGGCCATGGGCCGTCTGCTCTGCCTTGTGGAAGACATTCAGCCACCTGATGCTCGGCAAGAAGGACTGCCTTGAGCAGGTGGTTCTTCTTGCCGGTCCTGTTTCTTGTTCTTGCCGGCAACATGGCCGCGGCCATGCCCCGGGAAGAAGCGGTGCCGGGCGGCGTGGTCCTGGTGAGCCTGCCTGATGATCTGCAAGGCCCGGTGCTGTATGAGGGCAAGCATGTCCTGGTATGGCGGGACAGAGCCAGGGCCGTGGCGCTGGTGGGTGTGCCGCTGGCGGCAGCGCCCGGCGTGCATCAGCTGGAGTTGGCCGGTGGTGCGCGGCTGCCGTTTCTCATTCACCACAAGCGCTATCCCCAGCAGCGCCTGCAATTGCCACCCAGGATGGTCAATCCGCCCCAGGACCAGCTGGCGCGCATCGCCGCCGAGAGCACAAGGCTTGCTGGGGCCCGGGAGAGCTACCGTCTCCATGCCCCCGAGAGCCTGACCCTGAAATTGCCGGTCTGTGGTCGGTTGAGCACGCCCTTTGGTTTGCGTCGCGTGCTCAACGGTGAGCCGCGTCAGAGCCACATGGGTTGGGATGTGGCCGCGCCAGCGGGCACGGTGGTGCATGCGCCGCTCTCAGGTCTGGTGTTGCTGGCAGAGCCCATGTATTTCAGCGGCAATACCGTGGTGCTGGATCATGGCTCCGGATTGATCACGCTCTACGGCCATCTGGACAGCATGGCAGTGCACCCCAGCGAGCAGGTCGCCGCCGGGAGCCCCATCGGTCGGGTGGGCAGGACAGGACGGGCTACCGGACCACACCTGCACTTTGCCCTGGCGCTCAATGGCACCTGGGTGAATCCAGATGCCTTTTTAGCCGGGGAACTCAGGCGCTGTGCTGTCCCAGGATGACCGCCAACAGCCAGAGCCGAGGCACTATGCGCCAGGCCAGTCACCAGGCCAGGCACAATTGAAAGGTCGGCGTGTGTATGGTCTTGAAATGGGCAAACCCGGCATCCTGACACCAACCCGCCACAGTTGCCAGAGCATAACTTTGTCCGGAGTCTGTGAAAAACAGCATGTTGAGTGCGAAGGCCGCCGCTCCATCCGGCGTTCCCCCTGACTGTTTCAAGAACATGTCCTTGATGACCAGCTTGCCCTGGGGGTGAAGGGCTGCACGCAGCCTGGTGAGCAGCATGCGATTCTCGGCCTCGCCCAGCCCATGGAGCACGTTGGAGACGAAAATCCCGTCCCATTGGCCACCAAGGCTGTCGCAGAGGAAATCGCCACCCAGATAATGCAGGGTGCTGCCGTGGCGTTCCCGGGCCATCTCGATGACCTCTGGGATGTCGTAGAGCGTGGCATCATGGCCCAGATCGCAGAGCATCCTGGCATACCGCCCATGGCCACCGCCCAGATCCAGCAGGCGGCTTTTGGCGGGCCACAGGCCAGCCAGCCAGCGGGCGGTCACCTCACAGGACTCGCCGCTGCGCTGATACAACATGTCCAAAAAGGCGCGCATCTGCTGCGGGTCGCAGCGCCGCACGCCGCCATCGGTCCCCCGGGAACGCCCCTCGGCATCGCGCAGCGGACCGCCTGTGGCCAGTACGCTGGGCAGCTGGGTCAAGTCGGCCAAGTGGCCGAGGGCATCGCTCGGCCAGGCGGCTTGTCTTTCCATGGTGAGTGCTTCTGGGGTCAGGGCCATGTTGGGGCCATCGGATTCCAGGATGCCAGCATTGATCAGCAGTGGGATGGTGCAGCGCAGCGCCCTGGGGTCTGCAGGGAGTTCATTGATGGAGCGGGGACGTTCGGCAAGCAGCGCGAACAGACCGCGCTGCGCCCACGAGGAGACGATGGCCAGCAGGCTGGCCTGCCGCCTGAGCATCAGCCAGTCTGTTGTCGAGGAGATTCTTGCCATGGTTGTTCCGTGAGTTGGTAGACAGCCGCCTCTGCCATCACTGGGCTTCT
>WOZS01000063.1:75652-83948 GCA_011620135.1 Gammaproteobacteria bacterium | reverse complement strand
CGCCTTTTCTTGCTGGGGTCGTCGCTTGGTGTGGTGGCATTGCTGGCTGCTCTCGGTGGGCTGGCCTGGAAGTTCGACCTGCCTGGCCTCATCGAGGCCAAGCTCCCTCACCAGCAAGCCCGCCAAACAGTCTCGGGGCCTTGCGACGTGGCTGGCATCCAAGGTAAGTCCCCAGCAGGCGAGCTCGGTTTCGTGCAGGGTTGCCTGGGCAGCTCGCCATCGAGCCAGGATATCCTGAAGGCGGCCGAGGCGGCTGCCGCCGCGGGGCGTTGTGATGCCGCCAGGCGCCTGTTCGTCCATGTGGCGCAAGGTGGCGATGCCGAGGCGGCGCTGGCCTATGCCCGCAGGTTCGATCCACAGATGAAGGTCGATAAGCAATGTGCCGGAGATGATCCAGATACCGCCGCCTACTGGTATAAGATCCCCGCCGACGCCGGCAATGTGGAGGCACAACGCCGCCTGGGCATGCTGCTGTTGCAGCTCCATGCAAGCGGCGTCGAACACGACGAGGCTCTCAGGTATCTCAGGCAGGCTGCCGACGCCGGTGATGCCGAGGCCAAGGCGGCCCTGGAGAAAGCCCATGCGCAACCCTGAGCACATCTTTGTTCACCTGTTCCTCGCCTGTTGCCTGTGGCTGCTGGCCGCGGGGGCCAGCGCCCAGGAGAGCCCGAAGCGCACGCCACTGCTCATGCCCGGCAAGAAGACGCTCTATCAACGGGTGCTGACCCGCCCTGGTGCGGCGCTGGCCAGTTCCCCCGGTGGCGCTGGCCATGGCGCCATCCCGGCCTTCACCCGTTTCTATGTCTATGGACGCAAGACCGACTCTGGTGCCGAATGGCTGGAGGTGGGCGCCGATTCCCATGGCACAGTCAAGGGCTGGCTGAGGGTGGAGCAGGCCGTGCCCTGGCGCCAGCAGCTGGCCCTGGCGTTCACCCCACCTGGGACGCGCCAGCCGGTGCTGTTCTTCAAGGATCGCCAACCGCTGGCGGACATCCTCGACCAGCAGAATCCAGCCAAGGAGGCAGCAGCCATCCGCAAGGCGCTGGCCAACAATGGCCGCGAACCACGCATCGTGGCCATCGAGCCGGCCACGTCGGTGGACATCAACAAGAAGTTTTACCTGCTGCCGATCCTGCAGGCAGAAGAGGTCTACAGTGCCAAGGGTCCGACGGTGCGCCTGCTGCAGGTGGCCTCGGTGACAGACGATACCGCGCAAGGGGCTGCTGGAACCAATGGCCAGGACCAGCAATCCACGATGAAAACCTTCAGTGCCGCCGTGGTGTTCGTGATCGACTCCACCCTCTCCATGGGGCCCTACATCGAGCGCACCCGCGAGGCGGTGCGGCGCATCTCTCGCAAGGTGGAAGCCGCCCACCTGGAAAACCAGGTCCGCTTTGGACTGGTGGCCTTTCGCGGCCCCGGCAACAATGGCAAGCCCATTGAATATATCTCGCGCATGTTTGCCGATCCTGGCAAGGTCAGGAATGGCCAGGATTTCCTGGCCAAGGTGGCCGCGCTCAAGGAAGCGCCTGTCTCCACGGCCTACTTTGACGAAGATCCCTATGCCGGGGTCATGACCGCCATGCGGGATGTGAACTGGTTTGATTATGGCGCCCGCTTCATCATCCTGATCACCGATGCCGGGGCGATTTCTGCCAATGAGCCCGGCTCCAGTACCGGGCTCGATGCCAAGGAGGTGCGCCTGGAGGCCAAGCACCGCGGCATCGCGCTCTATACCCTGCATCTCAAGACGCCGGAAGGGGACAAGGATCATGCCAAGGCGCAGGGCCAGTACGAGGAGCTCTCTGCCAACGACCTGCTGAAGAACCCTTTGTATTTCGGCGTGGACTCGGGTTCTGTGGAACAGTTCGGCAAGATTGTGGATGCCCTGGGCGAGGCCATAGCCGACCAGGTCATGGCGGCCTCACGCGGGGAAGTCGTGGCGGGCAGTGCGCGCACCGCAGACCCTGCCTTTGCGCGTCGTGCTGACGAGGGCAACGATCCTGTGGCGCGGGCCAGACAACAGGCCGCCTTGCTGGGTTATGCCATGAGGCTTGCCTATCTGGGCAGCAAGGAAGGTGTGGCCGCACCCAGCCTCTTCGAGGCCTGGATTGCCGATCGGGATTTCGACGATCTGACGCGCCCAGTGACCGAGGTGCGTGTGTTGCTTACCAAGAGCGAGCTCAGCAATCTGCAGCTGGCGGTCAAGGAGGTGGCCGATGCCGCCCTCAAGGGCATGACCTCGCCAGATGATTTCTTCCAGCAGATCAGTCTGGCCGCGGCCCGTTTCTCCAGGGACCCAGAGGCAGCAAAAGGCAAGAAGGGGGCGAAGCTCGCCGACCTGGGGTTGCTGGGGGAATATACAGATGGACTGCCCTATCGCAGCGACATCCTCAACCTGGACCAGGATACCTGGCGGGCTATGTCCGCCGGCGAACAGGAGGCGCTGATCCGCTCGCTCAACAGGAAACTGCGCCTCTACCAGATCTACAACGCCGACACCGACCGCTGGGTGAGGCTTGCCCAGGGCGGCGATCCAAAAGACGACGTGTATCCCGTGCCGCTGGAAGCCATGCCCTGATGACCGAGGTCACAGACTTGGCCACGCCTCTGCTGCGGCTGCGCGGCCTGCGCCTGGTCCGTGGTGAGGGCGACAACGCCTTCGAACTGCGCCTGCCGGAACTGGCCGTGGCGCGAGGCGAGCTGCTGGCGGTGACGGGGTGCAGCGGCAGCGGCAAGAGCAGCCTCCTGGAAGTGCTGGGGTTGATCCTGCATCCCCAGCAGGCAGAAGGCTTTGCGTTGCACCTGGATGGCACCACCCATGACCTGATGGCGCTGTGGCAACGTGGTGCCCAGGATGCTCTGGCCGGTCTGCGTGCCTGGGGATTTGGCTTCGTGTGGCAGACCGGCGGATTGCTGCCCTTTCTCTCGGTGCGCGAGAACATCCTGCTGCCGCGGCGGCTGCTGGGCTTGCCGCTGGATGACGAGCGGGTTCTGGATCTGCCCCAGGCGCTGGGCATCACCGCCTTGCTGGGCAAGATGCCGACACAACTGTCCATTGGCGAGCGGCAGCGGGTGGCCATCGCCCGGGCCCTGGCGCACCATCCGCAGTTGCTGCTGGCCGACGAACCCACAGCAGCCCTGGACCCCGAGCATGCGCAGCATGTCTTTGCTCTGCTTGTCAAGCTCGTGCAGCGCCTCCACATGAGCGCTGTGGTGGTCACCCACGACTGGGACCTGGTGCAGCAGATGGGCCTGCGGGAAGTGCGCGGCTCACCTGCACCCGCAGCACACGGCGCAGCCTCTTGTTTTACGCTGGTGGCCTGATGGGTGCCAGGCGCCAGCGGTCGCTGCATGCCTCGCCCCTGGCCGTGCGCCTGGCGCTGGCCGATCTCTGGCACGACCGCAGGATCACGTTGTGCCTCATCGCTGCCCTTGCTGCTGCGATCACGCCGCTTCTTCTGCTGGTCGGTCTGAAGACCGGCGTCATCGAGACGATGCGCGAACGCCTGCTCAGGAACCCCCGGAACCTGGAGATTCGCATCCTGGGCAATGGCGCCCTGGACAAGGCGTGGTTCCAGCGCCTCGGCGCCAGGCCGGAGGTGGCCTTTCTGGTACCGCAGACCCGCTCGCTCAACACCCAGGTGGATCTGGTGGTGGACGCGCAACGCTTTGTGCGCGACACAGAGGTGATTCCATCCGCTCCGGGCGACCCTATGCTGGCCCCGTATGGGCTGCCGGTGCCCAGGGACCTCGACGAGGTGGTGCTGTCCCATGCGGCAGCGCAAGCCCTGGGACTTGCTGCCGCTGGCAACGTGGGGCTGGTCGTGCCGCGGCGCCGCAATGGCCAGGATGAAGTGGGGCGCATGCCGCTCAGGGTGCTGGGCGTCCTGCCCGAGGCGGCCACCGGACAGACAGCGCTGTTTGCGACAGTTGGCCTTCTGGAGGCCATCGAGGATTTTCGTGATGGCGCACCCAGCCCACAGCTGGGTGTGGCGGCAGGACAGGTCCAGCCACCAAGGACCGTCTTTGCCCGTGCTCGTTGCTATGTGCACAGGCTCGAGCAGGTAGCGGTGATTGCCGATTTGCTGCGCAGTGAGGGGCTGGAGGTGGATACCCGGGCCAATGAGATCGAGACCGTGCTGGCGCTGGACCGTGTGTTCAATACCGTCATTCTGGTGATCGGTTGCCTTGCAGGGGTTGCCGCAGGGGCAGCCCTGGTTGGCTCCTTCCTGGCCAATATCGACCGCAAGCGCGGTGCTCTGGCGGTGCTGCGCCTTGTGGGTTTTCCGCGGCGCGGCCTGGTCTTCTTTCCGGCGACCCAGGCTGTGGCCATCGGCGGTCTTGCCTTTGTGTTGTCCATGGCCGGATATGGCGTCGGTGTGCTATTCTTCGATCGCTTGCTTGGCTCACAACTGGCCAGCGGCGAATATGTCTGTCGTCTGGAGGCCCGGGCTGTGGTCGTGGTTGGTCTGCTGACCCTGCTGCTTGCCGTGCTGGCCGCTACCATGGGAGCGCATCGTGCCGTGCACATCGATCCTGCAGAAAACCTGCGCGCTGCCTGAGCGGGCTGTCCGTGCTCTTGCCCGGGATGTCCTCTGGCATCTGCTCCCCCTGCTGGTGGCAGCACCGGTCCAGGCTGGCTGGGATGCCAATTTCTTCAACCCCAAGGCCGCCAAGGACGATGTGGTCCTGCCCATGCCCTGCGGTGGCGCCATGGTCTTTCGCAAGGTGGTCATACCCGCCCAGGGCCCCCTGGACGACTATCCCATCGCCGTGGGCGGTGGCGATGAGGATGCAGCCTATATCGAGCACACCAGGCCGTCCCACATCGCAGGCGGTTTTTCCACGAAAGACGGCCGCTATTACCTCATGGGCAAGTATGAGGTCACCGGGTTGCAATATGCAGCGCTGATGGATGGCCAATGCCCCAAGCCCAGCATGGGATTGCGCCTGCCCAGGACCGGCGTCAACTGGTACGAGGCTGTGGATTTCACCAATCGCTACAATCTCTGGTTGCGCAGCGCGGCCATGGCCAGGATACCCATGGAAGATGGCATGCCGGGTTTCGTCAGGCTGCCCACCGGGGATGAATGGGAGTTTGCAGCCCGCGGCGGCCTTGCGGTCTCACCCTCCGATTTCCAGGATCGGGTCTTTCCCATGCCCGATGGCATCGGTCGGTATGTCTGGTTTGCCGGTTCCACATCCGCCAATGGCAAGCCTCAGCCGGTGGGCCTGAAAAGCCCCAATCCCCTGGGGCTGTACGATATCCTGGGCAATGCCGAAGAGATCGTGCTCGAGCCATTTCGGCTCAACAAGCTGGACCGTCTGCATGGCGGTGCCGGGGGATTCACCGTGCGGGGCGGCAGCTTCCTGACCGCCCAGTCCGCGATGCGCACCGCCTACCGGCAAGAAGCCCTGTATTACGATGGCCCGGGTCTGCGGCACGGCAAGGCCACCGGCTTTCGCCTCGTGGTCTCCACCCCGGCTTTGACGTCGCTCAATCGCATCCAGAAGATCCGCCAGGCGTGGGGCGATCTGGGGACGATGCAGCCCCAGCAGCACCAGGCGCCGGCCTCGGGCATGGGTGCTGAGGCACTCCAGAACCCCGTTGCCGAGATCCAGGCCCTGGCCAAGGCCGCAGCCGACCCCAACATGAAAAAGCGCCTGGCAAGCCTCGGCGATGTGTTGCGCGCCAATCTGCAGGCCCGGGACGAACAGCGCGACCGGGCCGCCAGATCGGCCCTGCGTCTCGGGGCCTATCTGTGCAACGACCTGCAAAATGATGTGGCTTACCTGGACCAGCGGCATCAGGTCTACCAGTCGCTGTGCCCGGTCGACAGGAAAACCGCAACGGCCTGCAAAGAGCTCGAGAAACAGATTACCCGGGGCGAACAGGCCCGCAGTACCACCTCGACCTACTATGCCGATACCATCATCGGCACGGCGCAGAACTACACAGAAGATGTGCTGCAGCAGCAGTACAAGGTGCTGCGCCAGGAGGTGATGTCGCGGGGACTGGGCAGCATCGCGGATTTTGCCGTGGTGTATATCCGCCATGTGCATGGCTATGCTAGCAATGGCAGGGTGAACCGTCAGGTCTGGCAGGACGAGTGTAGGGCCGGCAAGTGATGCTGAGGCTCGGTCAATCTCGCTGGGGCCTGTTCTGTGCCATGGTCTCCTTGATGGAAGCGAGGGCTCAACTGTGATCACAACCAGACAAATGCACGCCGGTGCTGCAGCGCTGTTCCTTGTCATCGTCTCGGGATGTGCTACCACTGGTGGTTTTTCAGGTGGCACAGGCACGTCCGGGGCAACAGGCAGGCCGCCGCCGGACCCGCGGCTGGTGCAGCAGGGGCGTTTCTTTTCGCGCTCCGGGCTCCAGGCCTGCATGGTTGGGGCTGGCGGCGCTTTCCTGCTGACCACCCTCATCGAGGGCAATGTCACCAAGAATGCGCTCATTGCTGGCGTGGCCGCCTGTGGCGTTGCCATGGGTGCCAATTATTATACGGATGTCAGGCGGTCACAGTATGCCAACAATGAGCAGCGCCTCAATGCCTACATCAAGGATGTGCGGGACGACAATGCGCGGCTTGCCAATCTGATCGCCACCACCAATCAGGTGATCGCCGAGAGCAAGACCGCCATCGACCGCGTCAAGGCCCAGCTGGCCGCCAGGCAGATCTCCATGGCGCAAGCCAACAGCCAGCTTGCCAAGGTGGACAGCGACCGAGCTTACCTGCAAAGTACCCTGGCCAAGCTCAGGCACAAGCAGCAGGAATACCAGAAAACCGCAGCCACCGAGCGCCAGCAGGGCACCAACACAGCAGCCCTGGATGCCGAGATCGGGAAAATGCAAAAACAGGTGGACCAGCTGGAATATCAGTTGGTGCAGTTGAATGATTACCGCACCATCTCGGCGAGAGGATAGCAAGTGATGGTCATGAACACCACTTGCGCCCGTTGGCTGTCCCTTGCCGGATTCCTGCTTGTGGCGGCGCTGCCCGGTTGTGCGCCGCTCTCCAAGGCCGACTGCGATCCTGCCATCGACCAGAATGCGATCACCAAGGCGCGCTGCATGCATCTCTACAAGCAACGCTCGCAGGAGTTGCAGCTCACCCTGGAAGAACAAAGGGCACTCAATGCCGATCTCAAGAAAGCCCTGGAGGCGGTGCAAAGGGAAGCGCAACAGACCACGGCAGAACTGCAGCAAAAACAGCAGGACTATACCAAGCTCAACACGGCGGTGACTGCCTTGTTGGCAAGGGTCAAGAGCAAATCGGCGCAGAGCGCGAAATTGCAGCAATCGATCAAGTCGATCGAAGCGCAGCTTGCAGAGGTCAACAATACCCAACATTCACCCAGCACGCTGGCAAAGCGCACCCAGCTCGACGAACTGAAGCGACGGCTGGTGGAATTGCAGGGTCAGGTGGGGCAGACGGGACCATGACCGCTTGCCCATGATGCAACCGCACAATTGCATGCAGGCGCGGCAAGCCGCATGTGTTGCCGGGTCGGAAAAATGGGGTGGCTGGTCGCTGGTCCGGGTCTGCCACAGCAGCGGCTTGACGCCAACCCAGTGCTGCCTGGTATTCATCCGCAGAAAATGGCCCCACGGGCAGATGCAGCGTGGCCATGGCCTTCATGCCGAGCAACGCGATGCCTGATCGATGCTGGCCGGATGACTTCGTGGATGTGGGGCGGCAGCTTCCTGACCTGGTGGTCGAGCTGCGCTATGCCACAGCGGAAAATTTTCTGGCCATGCCCATCGAGGGTTATGAGACCCCGCGCTGCCTGCTGCGCCGTGCCGCGGCAGACGCGCTGGCGCGGGCACAGCTGCAGGCAGCGCGATATGGTCTTACCCTGGTGGTGTTCGATGCCTACCGCCCGGCGCGCAGTGTGGCCTGCATGCTCGCCAGGCTTGGCGATGGCGATGAGCGCATGAAGGGGCGCTATTATCCCCGTCATGCCAAAGCAGACCTGCTGAGGCTTGGGTATCTGGCGCAGCCCTCAGCCCACAGCCGAGGCATTGCCGTGGACGTGACCCTGGCTGTGCCAGGAAAAACGCATGCCCATACCCTGGACATGGGGTGCTGCTTCGATTTCTTTGATCCCGCTGCTGCCACAGACTATGAGGACCTGGACCCCTTGGCGCGGCAGAACAGGGGCCTGTTGCTCGAGTTGATGACATCGTGCGGCTTTGTCAATGCTCCGCTGGAATGGTGGCATTATCAACTGCCTGATGAGCAGGGTGTATGGCAGGCCGTCTACGATTTTCCGCTTTGCGCTGGGTGAC
>WOZS01000063.1:54323-75552 GCA_011620135.1 Gammaproteobacteria bacterium | reverse complement strand
GCCCTCAGCCAGTGAAGACAAGCCAGATCCCGGCCAGCAGGCCCAGCAGCACGATGCTCAGCATGATGTCCTGTTGCACCCAGGCAGGCTTACCCAGGGCCAGTGGCCGGCGGAACATCAGATCAGCGATCTTTGCCGCATCAGGAGCGGGAGTGGCGAGGCTGCCGAGAAACAGCACCGCCACGGAAAACACAAACAGCAGGAAGGCAAAATGCAGGAAGTTGATCCCCGTATACCATTGCAGGAGAGTGCCCAGCCCGCCCAGGCCACTGAGATCGGTCTTGATCAATTCCAGTACCAGCCGGCTTGCCCCCAGCACGAAACCCAGCAATAAGGCCAGCATCGCCCCTGTGGCATTGACACGACGATGCAAGATGCCCAACAGGAACACCGCGGCAATGGGTGGCGAGATGTAGGCCTGAACGCTCTGCAGGTATTGGTAGAGTTGGGCTGAGATGCCTTTCATGAAGGGCATCCACAAGAAGGCCAGCGCCACCAGCAACACCGTGCTGGCTCGCCCTACCCATACCAGGGTTGCCTGGGAGGCATCGGGACGCAACCGCTTGTAGACATCCCAGGTCATCAGGGTAGCACAGGAATTGAACACGCCAGCCAGTGAACTCATCAGGGCCGCCAGCAGCCCTGCTGCCACAAGCCCGCGCAGGCCATGGGGCAATATGGTCTTGACCAGTGTGGGCAGGGCCTGGTCTGGTGCTCCCAGCTGGATTTGTCCAGTCTTGGCCAGGGCATAGGCAATGATCCCGGGGATCACAAACAAAAACAGGGGCAGCAGCTTCAGGTAAGCGCCGAAGATGGCACCGCGTCGGGCATTCTCCAGGTTCTTGCCCGACAGGACGCGCTGCACGATGAACTGATCGGTACACCAATACCACATGCCCAGAATGGGTGCTCCCAGCAGGATGCCGGTCCATGGAAAATCGGGATGGTTGGCCGGCTTCCACAGACTGAAGAATCCCGGTTCCACGGTTTGGTACAGGCCATGCCAACCGCCAATCTTGTTGAGGCCGATGATGGTCACAGCAAGCGAGCCTGCCAGGAAGATGACGGTTTGCAGAAAATCGGAGTAGGCCACCGCGGCCAAGCCGCCCAGCGCGGTATAGGTGCCCGTGAACAGCAGGATGGCCGCAGAGCTCCAGAAGAAGTTCCAGCCGGTGAGGGTATGGATGATGATGCTGCCTGCTGTCAGCGTGACGGAGATCTTGGTGAGTACATAGCTGATGATGGAGACAATGGCCAGGTACCAGCGCGCTCCGGAGCTGTAGCGCCGCTCGAGAAACTCAGGCATGGTGAATACGCCGCTTTTGAGATACAGCGGCACGAACAGCCAACCCAGCAACAACAGCAGCAGCGTGGCCAGCAGCTCGAACTGCGCCACGGCAACACCGCCCTTGGCGCCGCTGCCGGCCAGCCCCACCAGATGCTCCGAGCCGATGTTGGTGGCAAACAGTGCAGTACCGATCACTACCCAGCCGATGCCACGCCCGGCCAGGAAATAGCCTGCCGCGGTCTGCTCGGCCTCGCGGTGGCGGTGGGCGCCATACCAGGCAGCCAGCGCGATCGCCGCCAGGTACAACGCCACCACCAGGCCATCCAGCATCGAAAAAGCTTCCATTGTGTACCTCATGGTCTCGTGTTATAGAATGATCAAGTGTAGGGTCCCGGAGCTATCTGGGCAAGCATATGGAGCGCGTGAGGCCGCCATGACCGCTGACTCCTGGAGACAGCTTGAGGACATGCAGGGCCGGGCGGGACGCATCATCAACCAGGCCAGGGTATGGAGCCGCCTGCATGGCTTGTTGCAGCGGCTGTTTCCCGAGCTGTTCGATGCTGGCGCACGGCTGGCGAGGATCCGTGGTGCCACGGTGGTGGTGATGACCGACCGCGCCGAGCACGCGGTCCTGGTGCGCTACAGGCAGGGCGAGATCCTGCAGGCGCTGCAGGCCATGTGGCCGGAGCCACTGGAGAAGCTGATGGTGCGGGTGGCCAATACGCCGGCTGGCCTGCAGGCGGCGCGGCCTGTTTCACAGGCTGCCGTGTTGCCTCAGTCTGGTTTGGCCGCAGAACGTCTGGAGCGCATCAGGGCCTTGCTGACCCAGCACGATGGGGGATGATGGGTTGCTGTGGTCTGGCGATGTCAGGCGATGGTCGAGACTGCCGCTGCCGGGCGCGAGATGGTTTCTGGAAAGGAATCCGGTGGATCGAGGGCATAGGCGCTGCTTTGCGCAAGCAGGGCACGCAAAAAGGCATTGTTGATGGAATGACCCGGTTTGACAGCCTCGATACGACCCTCGATGGCCATGCCGCACAAGGACAGATCGCCCAGCAGATCAAGGGTCTTGTGGCGTACCAGTTCATCGGGGCACCGTAGCCCATCCACATTGACCACGCCATGGGCATTCAGCAGGATGGCACAATCCAGGCTGGCTCCATGGATCAGATTGTGTCTTTTCAATTTTTCCAGGTCTGCCACAAAACCAAACGTCCGGGCCCGACTCAGCTCCCTGGTGAATGTTGTGGGCGACAAGCGGACAGCGAGTCTGTTGCCATGGACAAAGGCTGGGTGGCTGAAGTCCACGGTGACATGCAGCCTCAGACCTTCATCGGGAAAGGCATGCAGTGAGCGACCGCCTTGGGTCTCGAAGAAAAAGGGCTGTACAATACGCAAGATGCGCCGCGGTGCCTCGAGGCGCTGGATGCCTCCCACCTCCAGCAAGAAGACGAATGCAGCAGCACTGCCATCGAAGATGGGGATCTCGCAGCCATTCACCTCCACAAGGGCATTGTCGATACCCAGCCCGGCAAAAGCCGCCATGAGGTGTTCCACGGTGGCTATGGTCGTGTTGTTCCGAGTAAGTGAGGTGCAGAAATTGGTGGCGCTGACCATTGCGGCCAGTGCGGGAATGCTCACCGCTGGCGTGGTATCGATACGCTTGAAGACAATGCCATGGTTGGCGGCGGCGGGATGAATGGTCAAGGAAACGAGTTGGCCGCTGTGCAGCCCGATGCCTCGGGCATGCACGGGACGACACAGCGTGGTCTGCCTGAACCTGGCGGTGATGGGGTCATGTCTGGTTCCGCAAAGCATCGTGATGCCTATTGTAGAGAGTTCCCATCACCGACTCAAGAAGACATCAGGGTGTGCGGCCATATACCAGGAAAAGTCGCGGCCCAGGGAAAAAATGACCAGTGCCGCGGTATCTGATCATCCTGGCATCGTGACACTGCTCCCCCACTGGGGATGCGTATACAATATTCCTTTTTCGTGGCTTCCAGCATGGGCGATTTTTCTGAATGAAACTGATGCGGCGCTTCAAGAATCCGCCTTTCCCAGCGACAGCGGTGGCCATCGGGGCCTTTGATGGCCTGCACCGCGGCCATGCCGCCATCATTGCCGCCACCATCCAGCAGGCCCAGCGCCTCGATGCCAAGGCTGTGGTGATGACCTTCGAGCCATTGCCCAGGGAGTTCCTCTATGGCGTGCAGGCGCCGCCACGGCTGATGCGCCTGCGGGAAAAAACAGCGGTTCTGGCCGCGTGGGGCGTGGCTGCGGTTGTGGCCTTGCCTTTTGATGGGCAGGTGGCCAATCTTGCTGCTTCTGCCTTCGTTCGCGAGCTGCTGGTGGAGCGCCTCAAGGCGCGATGCGTGGTGGTCGGGCATGATTTTCGCTTTGGTCACAAGAGGCAAGGAGATATCGCCTTGTTGCAGCAGCTGGGTCAGGAGCATGACTTTGCGGTGATCACCCTGGCTCCTGTGCAGTGTTCCGGGGAGCGCATCTCCAGCACCCAGTTGCGCAGCGCGCTGGCAGGGGGCTTTTTGGATACGGCACGCCGGTTGCTGGGGCGGAGCTATGCGCTGTGTGGCCGGGTGGTGCGGGGTGCCGGGCTGGGGCGGCAGCTGGGTTTTCCCACCGCCAACCTGCGCATCCAGCATCGCCTGGCGCTTTCGGGAATCTTCGTGGTCATGGTGGAGGGCATCGGTGCTGCTCCCAGACAGGCTGTGGCGAGCCTGGGGGTGCGACCCACCGTTGGCGGCCAGGCCACGTTGCTGGAGGTGCACCTATTGGATTTTCCCCATGAGCGCGATCTGTACGGTTATCACATCACCTGTCATTTCCTGCACAAGCTGCGGGATGAGGAGCGCTTTCCTTCGCTGGAGGTGCTGATCAAGGCCATTGCGGCCGATGTGGAGCAGACCAGAGCCTTTTTTGCCGCTCACCCAGGCATCGACCATGGCTTGCGGGAAGATTGGCGCCTAGTCTTATGAAAGAAGGCACAGCCATGCTCAACCTGCCGAAAACCAGCTTTCCCATGCAGGCCGATCTCAGGAACAGGGAGCCGCAGATCCTGCAACGCTGGCAGGACATGGGGCTCTACCAGCGCCTGCGGGAGAGCCGCCGTGGCATGCCCCGTTTCATCCTGGCCGATGGGCCGCCCTATGCCAACGGCAGGATTCATGTGGGTCACGCGGTGAACAAGGTCCTCAAGGACATCATTGTCAAATGGAAATCCCTGCAGGGCTTCGATGCTCCCTATGTGCCTGGATGGGATTGCCATGGTTTGCCCATCGAGCACTGTATCGAGCAAAAGCTGGGTTCGGCGGCGCGCGCCATGGAACGCCCAGCCTTTCGGGCCGCCTGCCGGGAATTCGCGGCCGAACAGGTGGCCGCACAGCGCGCCGATTTCATCCGCCTTGGCGTGCTGGGCGATTGGGAGCATCCCTATCTGACCATGGACCCAGCCTATGAGGCAGAACAGGTGCGTGTCCTGGGGCGCATGCTCCAGCGCGGCCATCTGAGCCGCGGCCTGAAGCCGGTGCTGTGGTGCCCCAGCTGCCGCTCCGCCCTGGCAGAGGCCGAGGTGGAATACCTGGACCGCCGCTCCACGGCAGTTTTTGTGGGTTTCAATGCCGTCCATCCAGAGCGGCTCTGGCCCATTTTTGGCTGCTCACCCCAGGCTGAAACCCCCCAATGGGTCATCTGGACCACCACGCCATGGACGCTGCCCGCCAACCAGGCTCTGGCCATCGGCGCGGATTTCACCTATGTGCTGGTGGCCTGTCGCCAGCATGAACAAAAACGGCTGCTGATCATGGCCGCAGCGCTCTGCACAGCCGTGCTGCAGGCCATTGGGGCTACCGATGTGGCCTTCCTGGGCCAGGCTGCTGGGGAAGCCCTGGTGGACCTGCAGGCACGACACCCCTTCATGACATACGCCGTGCCCATCCTGCCCGGCGCCCATGTCACCCTGGAGATGGGCACGGGCATTGTGCACACCGCGCCGGCCCATGGCGAGGAGGATTTTGCTCTGGGTGTTCATCATGGTCTTGAACCCCGTCAGCTGGTGTTGGCCGATGGCCGCTTTGCTCCAGGCCTGGAGCGGCTCTCCGGCCTCACGCTGGACGAGGCACAAGTTGTGTTGCTGGAGCTGTTGCAGGATCACCAGGCGTTGCTGGCCGCCCAGCCCTATGCACACAGCTATCCGCACTGCTGGCGCCACAAGACCCCGCTTTTCTATCGGGCTACCTGGCAATGGTTCATTGCCATGGAGCAAAACCACCTGCGCAAACAGACATTGGAGGCCATCGGTCAGGTGTCGTGGATTCCTGCATGGGGCAAGGAGCGCATCGATGGCATGGTGCGCAACCGCCCGGATTGGTGTATCTCCAGACAACGCCTGTGGGGCGTGCCCATCTGCCTGTTCATCCATCGCGAGACCGGCGCGGTTCATCCGCGCAGCGTGGCGTTGCTGGAAACCGTAGCCGAGCGCATTGCCGAGCTCGGCATCGATGCCTGGGATGCCCTGGATCCGGCGGAACTGCTGGGCGAGGAGGCTTCCCTCTATGAGAAAAGCAGTGATGTACTGGATGTCTGGTTCGACTCTGGCGTGATGCATACCTGCGTGCTGCGGCAACGTCCCGAGCTTGGGGCGCCTGCAGACCTGTATCTGGAAGGTTCGGACCAGCACCGCGGCTGGTTTCAATCCTCGCTGCTGACCTCGGTTGCCCTGTATGATGCGCCACCCTATCGGGCCGTGCTCACCCATGGCTTCACCGTGGATGCGCAAGGCCACAAGATGGCAAAGTCACGGGGTAACGTGGTCGCCCCCCAGGAGGTCTGCGATACCCTGGGTGCCGATGTGCTGCGCTGGTGGATCGCCGCCACCGACTACCGTGGCGAGATGCATATCTCGGGCGAGATTCTCAAGCGTATGGCAGAGGCCTACCGGCGCATCCGCTTCACGCTGCGCTACTGCCTTGCCAACCTGTACGATTTTTCTCCCGGTGAGCATGCCGTGCCCCACGAGCAGATGTTGCCGTTCGACCGTTATATGCTGTCGCGGCTCTGCGCCACCCAGCGGCTCATCCAGGAAGCCTACGACAGCTACCAGTTCCATGTGGCAACCCAGCATATCCATCAGTTCTGCGTCCTGGAGCTGGGACATGTGGCTCTTGATGTGCTCAAGGACCGCCTCTATACCATGGCCGCCTCAAGCCATGGCCGCCGCTCGGCGCAGACCCTGCTGCACCTGATAGCTCGCTGCCTGCTGCAGTGGATCGCCCCCATCCTGAGCTTTACCGCCGATGAGGCATGGGCGCATCTGCTGGCCCATGAGACTGATTCCGTGCTACTCGCCACCTGGATGCCCCTGGAGCAGTCGCTGGATGACAGCACCATCAAGCTGTGGGATGAGCTGCTGGTGGTGCGCCAGGGTGTCACCAAGGCCCTGGAGCAGGCCCGGGAAGCGGGCCTGCTGGGGGGCAGCCTCGAGGCCGGCGTGGTCATCGAGGCCCCGGCATCGCTGATGTCGCGCTGGCATGCTTTGCAAAACGAGCTGCATTTCCTGTTCCTGACCTCCAAAGCGGAGCTGGTGACCAGTCATGCGGCCCGCCATGGGGAGCAGGGCATCAGCCTGCCCTGGATGGTGCAGGGCGAACAACTCATGGTGACCGTCTATCCGGTGACAGGCAGGAAATGTGAGCGCTGCTGGCAGCGCCGCGATGATGTGGGTTCCCATCCAGAGTATGCAGACTGGTGCCCGCGTTGTGTGAGCAATGTGTCAGGGTCGGGCGAGGAGCGTCATCATGTCTGAACCTCTGCGCAACCTGTTTGCCGGGCCTCGGGGACGCCTGTGGCCCTTTGCGCTCGCCGCGTGCGTGATTCTCGCAGACCAGCTGGTGAAGCAGGTGGTGATCGCCAGGCTGGCCATGCATCAAGCCATGGATCTGCTGCCTGGCGTGCGACTGGTGTGCGTCTTCAACAAAGGCGCGGCCTTCAGTTTCCTCAGCAATGAACCAGGCTGGCAGCGCTGGTTTTTCGTCATGCTGGCCATGGTCATGACCATGTTGCTCAGTGTGTGGCTCCTGCGCCGGACGCAGCAAGGCCTCCATGGCGGGGCGCTGGGCCTGGTGCTGGGCGGGGCGCTGGGCAACGGCATCGATCGCATCATACGCGGCCATGTGGTGGACTTCGTCGATCTCTACGTGGGCAGCTGGCATTGGCCAGCCTTCAATATAGCCGATAGTGCCATCGTGGTGGGTGTTGGCCTGTTGTTGTGGAAAGGGCTGGAGGCAGCGCCCAGGGTTTCTTCTGTGAAAGGATCACGGCCATGACGCAACCACTGCGCATAGTCCTGGCCAAGCCCCGGGGCTTCTGTGCCGGTGTGGACCGGGCCATTGCCACGGTGCGCCAGGCTCTGGCCATCCATGGCGCGCCTCTGTATGTGCGCCATGAGGTGGTGCATAACCGTCATGTGGTGCAGCAACTGGCCAGGGCAGGGGTCGTGTTCGTCGATACCTTGCAGGAGATTCCTCAAGGGCAGGTGGTGGTGTTGAGCGCCCATGGCGTGGCGCGGGATGTCCATGAAGAGGCCCGGGCGCGCCACTTGCGGGTGATCGATGCCACCTGTCCCCTGGTGACCAAGGTACACCTGGAGGTGGCCTCATACACCCGCAAGGGCTTTGCTGTGGTGCTGATCGGCCATCGCGGTCATGTGGAGGTGCAAGGCACCATGGGGCATGCCGAGCCGCCGGGCCAGGTGCATCTCATCAGCAGTGTTGCCGAGGTGGCAAGCCTTGCCATCGACCCTGCTCAGCCTGTGGCCTATGCCACGCAGACCACCCTTTCTGTGAGCGAGACGGCCATGATCGTCGCGGCCTTGCGGCACCGCTTTCCCCAGCTGCGCGCTCCGCGGCGCGATGACATCTGTTATGCCTCGGAAAACCGCCAGCAGGCGGTGCGCCTGCTGGCCAAGCAGGTGCAGCTGGTGCTGGTGATCGGCTCTGTGAACAGCTCCAACACCCAGCGACTGGTGGAGATTGCCCAGGCCGAGGGCTGTGCAGCGCGGCGCATCGATGGGGCAGAAGAGCTTGCGTGTGCTGATTTGCAGGGTATCACCACGCTGGGCATCACCGCTGGGGCCTCTGCCCCGGAAAACCTGCTCCAGGCGGTGCTGGCCTACCTGGCCAGGTGGCGTTCGATCACCATCTGCGAGATGGACGGGATCACCGAGACCATGACCTTTGCTCTGCCGCGGGCGGTGCGCAGCCCGGAATCGCTTTGTTCCCATGCAGCGCCATAGCGCGAGCACAGCCTGCCTTGGCTGCTGTCAGCCCTGGGCCTTGCGGATAGCTTCCTCCAGGCGGTCCATGGCGCGGCCCAGGTCTTCCATGCTGGCGGCATAGGACAGGCGCAGAAATCCTGGGGCGCCAAAGGCGGTACCGGGGACGGTGGCAATGCCCACGGTTTCCAGCAGCCATTCGGACAAGGCAGCATCATCAGCCAGCCCCAGCGCGGCGATCAGGCCGGTGCAGTCTGGAAAACTGTAGAAGGCGCCCTCGGCCGCCACCACCGCAATGCCCGGGATGCTCTCGAGCCGCTCCAGGAGGTAGTCATGGCGCTGGTGGAAGGTGGCCACCATGGCAGCGACACAATCCTGGTCGCCCTGCAGTGCAGCACAGGCGGCCTTCTGGGAGATGGAGCAGGGATTGGAGGTGGTCTGTGACTGGATGGTCTTCATGGCCTTGATCAGCGGCAGGGGACCTGCGGCATAGCCGATGCGCCAGCCGGTCATGGCATAGGTCTTGGAGACGCCATTGATGATCACGCAGCGCGAACGCAGCTTGGGTTCCACCATCAGCGCGTTGACGAAGGGCTCCTTGCCCCAGTACATGGCCTCGTAGATGTCGTCGCTGATGATCAGCACATCAGGATACCGCAGCAGCACATCGGCCAGGGCGCGCCATTCGGCGCGGCTGTAGGCCTTGCCCGTGGGGTTGGATGGGCTGTTGATGATCAGCGCCTTGGTGCGCGGGGTCAGGGCAGCCTGCAGGGCCTGCGGGGTCAGCTTGAAGCCGTCGGCCATGGTGGTGGGTACGATGACTGGCTTGCCATCGGCCAGCAGCACCATATCCGGATAGGAGACCCAGTAGGGGGCTGGGATGATCACCTGGTCGTCGGCATCGAGGCAGGCCAGCAGCAGATTGCTGATGCTCTGTTTGGCACCAGAAGAGACGATGATCTCCTGAGGTTCGTACGATAACCCATTATCGCGATTGAATTTTTCGATGATGGCCTGCTTGAGTTCGGCAGAGCCATCCACGGCGGTGTATTTGGTGTATCCTTGACTGATGGCTGCCTGTGCAGCTTCCTTGATGAACGCTGGGGTGTCGAAGTCAGGCTCGCCGGCGCTCAGGCTGATCACATCGCGCCCGGCGGCCCGCAGGGTGATGGCCCGTTCGGTCACCGCCAGGGTGGGCGATGGCTTGATGCGCTGGGCTCGTGCGGCGATCACGTTCAAAGGTGCAGTCTCCTGTCGGTTTATGGGGAAAAAGCCTTGATGGAGCACAAAAAACGGTTGGCAATCGCCATGATACCAGAGATGGGGCGCTCGGGGTTTCATGTGGTGGCTGACTACGAACCTGCCGGCGACCAGCCCCAGGCCATCTCGGCCCTTGCGGCGAGCCTCGATGCAGGCACACGTCACCAGACGCTGCTGGGTGTCACCGGTTCCGGCAAGACCTACACCATGGCCCACGTCATCGCGCAACTCGATCGCCCGGCGCTTGTATTGGCGCCCAACAAGACGCTGGCCGCCCAGCTCTATGGCGAGTTGCGCGGCTTTTTCCCCGAGCATGCCGTGGAGTATTTCGTCTCTTACTACGACTACTACCAGCCCGAGGCCTACGTGCCCCATTCGGACACCTACATCGCCAAGGACGCCTCCATCAACCAGCACATCGAGCAGCTGCGGCTGTCGGCCACCAAATCTCTTTTGGAGCGGCGTGATGTGGTGATCGTGGCTAGCGTCTCGGCCATCTATGGCCTGGGCGATCCGGAATCCTACCTGCAGATGATGCTGCATCTTGCAAGGGGCACCAGGGCCGACCCCAGCGGCATTGCCAGGCGGCTGGTGGAGCTGCAGTACCAGCGTACCAGCATGGATCTTGGTCGGGGCACCTTCCGGGTGGCCGGCGATGTGATCGATGTCTTTCCGGCCGAATCCCAGGATGAGGCCGTGCGCATCGCGCTGTTCGACGATGAGGTGGAAACGCTTGCCTGGTTCGACCCGCTCACGGGGCGCAAGCTGCGCGACGTGCCCCGGGTGACCATCTATCCCAAGACGCATTACGCCACCCCCAGGGACAGGATCAATACGGCGGTGGAACATATCCAGGCGGAACTGGCCGAGCGCCTGGCCGAGCTCCATGGCGAGGGGCGCCTGGTGGAAGCACAGCGCCTGGAGGAGCGCACCCGCTTCGACATGGAGATCATGCTGGAGACAGGCACGTGCGCCGGCATCGAGAACTATTCCCGCCATCTCTCCAGGCGTGCCCCTGGAGAGCCACCGCCCACGCTGTTCGACTACCTGCCCGATGACGCCATCGTGTTCGTGGACGAGAGCCATGTGACCATCCCTCAGCTGGCCGGCATGTTCCGGGGCGACCGGGCCCGCAAGGAGACCTTGGTACACTATGGCTTCCGGCTGCCTTCCGCGCTGGACAACCGCCCCTTGCGCTTCGAGGAGTTCCAGCAGCGCGCCAGCCAGGTGGTCTATGTCTCGGCCACACCGGGGGCCTACGAGCTCGCGCGCTCCCAGACCGTGGTGGAGCTGGTGGCGCGGCCTACGGGCCTCGTGGATCCTGAGCTCGAGGTGCGTCCTGCCAGCAACCAGGTGCAGGACCTGCTCTCGCAGATCAACGAACGCGTGGCCATGGGCACCAGGGTGCTGGTGACCACGCTCACCAAACGCATGGCCGAGGATCTCACCGACTACCTGGACGAGCATGGCGTCCGGGTGCGCTACATGCATTCTGACGTGGACGCGGTGGAGCGGGTGGAGATCCTGCGCGACCTGCGCCTGGGTGCCTTCGATGTGCTGGTGGGCATCAATCTGCTGCGTGAGGGGCTGGACCTGCCCGAGGTCTCCCTGGTGGCCATCCTGGACGCCGACAAGGAAGGCTTCCTGCGCTCGGAGCGCTCACTGATCCAGACCATCGGCCGGGCGGCGCGCCACCTGCAGGGCAAGGCTATCCTGTATGCTGATGCCATTACCCCATCCATGGCTCGGGCCATGGAGGAGACCCAGCGGCGCCGTCACAAACAAATGGCCTTCAACGAAGCCCACGGTATCATCCCACGCGGCATCACCAAGGCGGTGCCGGACCTGCTGGGCGAGGCCATGGTGGGCATCCTGGCCATGGAAAACGAGGCGGCTCATGAGCTTGCAACCCAGGGTGCGGTGCAGCCTGCCACACAGCAGCAGGCCCAGGCCGCCTCTGCCCAGATCGAGCGAGCCATGCGCCAGGCGGCCAGCGAGCTGCGCTTCGAGGAGGCCGCAAGGTTGCGCGATGCCCTGCGCCGCCTGCAGCAACATGCCCTGCAATTGCCAAGCGGCGCGGGCTTGGCCATGTCAAGTCAGGAAACCTTGCCAAAAAAACGCAAGCGAGCGCATAATAAGCGTTTCTCAGGCGCGTAGCTCAGTGGTAGAGCACTACCTTGACATGGTAGTGGTCGGTGGTTCGATCCCACTCGCGCCTACCATGTTCACTGGTCGGACTGGCGGGCGGTTGGTCGGGCAGGCGGATTTCGACGATGGCAACCCAAGTCCCAGAAAAGAAAGTCCCGGAAAAGACCATGTTGCCTGCTGAGCTGTTGGCCCAGGGCGGTATGGCGCTGTCTGCCGATGTCATCGGCGTGCGTTGCGCAGCCCAGGTGTATGATCTGATGACCCCTGTCCCCCAGGGGGCTTGTGAGCGGATCGAGCCCATCCATGCGGACGACACCTCCTCGCCCGCCTTGTCCATGCTGCGCCATTCGGCAGCCCACCTGTTGGCCCAGGCGGTCAAGGCGCTTTTTCCAGGTGCCCAGCTGGCAACAGGCCCTGCCACCGAGGATGGCTTCTACTACGACATCGCCTATGAGCGCCCCTTGACCAGCGACGATCTGCCGGCCATCGAGGCCCGCATGGCCAAGCTTGCAGCACAAAACCTGCCCATCGTGCGCCAAGAGCTGCCCAGGGAGGAGGCTCTGCGGCTTTTTGCCGAGCGCGGCGAACCCTTCAAGCTGGAGATCATCCAGGAGATTCCGGCCGATCAACCCATTACGGTGTATCGCCAGGGTGACTTTCTCGACCTGTGCCGTGGTCCCCATGTGCCTGCAACCGGCCTGCTCAAAGCCACTTGCCTCATGAAGATCTCTGGTGCTTACTGGCGGGGGAACCCCGAGAATCCGCAGCTCACCAGGATCTACGGTACGGCCTGGTTTACCCAGCAGGCCCTGGACGGCTATCTCCAGCGTCTCAAGGAGGCCCAGCGCCGCGACCATCGGCTGCTGGGGCCTGCCATGGAGCTTTTTCATCTCCAGGAGGAAGCCCCAGGCATGGTCTTCTGGCACGAGCGGGGCTGGCGGCTGTTTCGAATCATTCAGGATGACATCCGCCGGCGCCTGGAGCGGCATGGCTATGCCGAGGTGCATACCCCCATGCTGGCTGACCGATCGCTATGGGAACGCTCCGGCCACTGGAGCCTGTTCCAGGAGGCCATGTTCACCACGGCTTCCGAGCATCGCCTCTATGCCGTCAAGCCCATGAACTGTCCCTGCCATGTGCAGATCTTCAAGCAGGGCATCAAGAGCTACCGGGATCTGCCCATCCGCCTGGCTGAGTTTGGTTCCTGTCACCGCAACGAGCCTTCCGGCACGCTGCACGGGTTGTTGCGCCTGCGAGCCTTTGTCCAGGATGACGCCCACATTTTCTGTCGCCCAGACCAGGTGTTCGACGAGGTGAATGCCTTTATTGCCCTGCTGATGAGGGTCTACCACGATTTTGGCTTCGACGACGTGTTGCTGCGTCTCGCCACCCGGCCCCAGGCCCGCATGGGCGACGATGCCCTGTGGGATCGTTCCGAGCAAGCCCTGGAGGAAGCGCTGCGCGCCCAGGGCATGAGCTATGAGGTATTGCCTGGCGAGGGGGCTTTTTATGGCCCCAAGATCGAGTTTGCCCTCAATGATTGCCTGGGGCGGATTTGGCAGTGCGGTACCATCCAGGTGGATCTGGTCCTGCCGGGGCGGTTGGGTGCTGTCTATGTGGACGAGCATAGCCAGAAGGTGGCTCCGGTGATGCTGCATCGCGCCATCCTGGGCTCCCTGGAGCGTTTCATCGGGATCCTCATCGAGCATCATGCCGGTTGGCTGCCTCTGTGGTTGGCGCCGGTGCAGGCGGCTGTCCTGTCCTTGACCGAACGCCATGAGTCGGCGGCACAAGCCCTTTGCCAACAATTGCAGGAGGCCGGCATCCGGGCTGTGGCTGACCTGCGAAATGAGACCCTGGGCTTCAAGATTCGCCAGCAAACCATGCAGAAGGTGCCATATCTTCTTGTGCTTGGGGATCGGGAGCTGGCCGAGGGTACCGTGGCCGTGCGCCATGCCTTCCATGGTAGGATAGGCACCAAGACAGTGGCGGAGGTGCTGCAGATGTTGCATAATAGTCCGCAGCCCCAAGACGGGCCCCAGAAGGGGTGCTTGCAGATGGAGAACGACCCATAGCCGCAGAAAAAACAGCACGTCGCAATGAGGAAATCACGGTCCCCTCGGTCCGGGTCATCAATCAGGAGGGGGAACAGGTTGGTGTTTTGCGCCTGAGCGAGGCGCTGCGAATGGCCGAGGAGGCAGGGCTCGATCTGGTGGAGGTGGCGCCGCAAGCCGACCCGCCGGTATGTCGCATCATGGATTTTGGCAAATTTTCCTTCGAAAAGGCAAAATCCAAGCAGGAGGCTCGCAAGAAGCAGCGTCAGGTCCAGGTCAAGGAGGTCAAATTTCGCCCGGCCACCGATGCAGGGGATTATCAGGTCAAGCTGAGAAATATCATGCGCTTCCTGAGTGAGGGTGATCGGGTCAAGGTCAGCCTGCGTTTCCGTGGTCGGGAGATCACCCATCGCGATATCGGCGATGAGATGCTTGCCCAGGTGCGGCGGGACACCGCACCCTATGCGGTGATCGAACAGGAGCCACGGGTGGAAGGCCGGCAGCTCATCATGGTGATGATGCCCAGAAAAAAGCCTTGATCCAGCTCGAACCGGTCATCCAGCGGGGCTGCCTGCGGGAATAATGACGGAAGAACGTTGGAAATGACAAAAACGTGCCGCCTGATCTGATGGCGGCATGCCCAGGGGCCGCATCCGGTGGCTTCGGTAGAGTAAGGACGATACAATCATGTCAGCAAAGGTCAAGGTCAAAACCAACCGCGGGGCTGCCAAGCGCATCCTGAACCGCGGCTCCGGTGTCCTGCGTCGGGCCCACAGTCACAAGAACCATATCCTCACCAAAAAATCCTCCAAGCGGAAACGGCAGCTGACGCCCATGACCGGGATTGCGCCTGCCGATCAGCGGGGCATTCGTCTGCTGGTTCCATACAAGGGATAAGGGGGAAGCATGTCACGAGTCAAGCGAGGGGTGACGGCGCGGGCGCGTCACAAGAAGATCCTGGACCAGGCCAAGGGCTATTATGGGGCGCGCAGCCGTGTCTACCGGGTAGCCAAGCAGGCGGTCATCAAGGCCGGCCAATACGCCTACCGGGACCGCCGCCAGAAAAAGCGGCAGTTTCGCCGCCTGTGGATCGTGCGCATCAATGCCGCCGCCCGGGAAAATGGCCTGTCCTACAGCCAGTTCATGGCAGGATTGCATGGCATGGGCATTGTCGTGGATCGCAAGATCCTGGCCCTATGGGCCGCCGAGGACCAGGACACCTTCCGGACACTGGCCTCCCAGGTGCAAGCCCATCTGCAACAAGCGCAAACCGCTGCACACTGAGTTGCTGGCGCAGCGCCTTGGCGGGGCATCATGCAGGCCATCAGCACCGAGGAGTTGAGCTCTTTCAAGGAGCAATGCCTCAGGGAACTGGAAAAGGCCTCCAATCTCGAGATGCTCGAGGCGGTGCGGGTTGGCTTGCTGGGGCGCAAGGGTGCTGTGACGCAGCGCTTGCACGCCCTGGGTGACTTGGCGCCAGAGCAGCGCCGCCAAGCTGGTGCTGTGCTCAACGCCATCAAAGCTGAGCTCCAGGAGGCCATCGCGTTGCGGCGGGCTGCCCTGGAAGCCCAGGCGCTGCAGGAGAAGATGCGGGAGGCAGCCCTTGATGTGACGCTGCCAGGGCGGGGTGGGGGCGTGGGCATGCTCCATCCGGTACGCACCACCTTGTGGCGTATCAGCGATTATTTTGTGTCCCGAGGGTTTGTGATGGCCGAGGGGCCAGAGGTGGAGGATGACTTCCACAACTTCGCCGCCCTCAACATGCCGGCGGATCATCCGGCGCGTGCCATGCACGATACCTTTTATCTGGAAAATGGTTTTGTGCTGCGCACCCATACCTCACCGGTCCAGATACGCTACCTGGAGAGCCACGGCAGCCCGGCGCGCATCATCGCCGCAGGCCGGGTCTTTCGGCGTGACTCCGACCTGACGCATACCCCCATGTTTCATCAGGTGGAGGGCCTGGTGGTTGACCAGCAGGCCAACATGGCCGATCTGTTTGGTGAACTCGAGGCCTTCTTGCGGCATTTTTTCGAGGACGTGAACCTGGACGTGCGCTTCCGGCCCTCCTATTTTCCGTTCACCGAGCCTTCTGCCGAGGTGGATGTGCGCTGCGTGGCATGTGGAGGCAAGGGTTGCCGCATCTGCAAGCAAAGTGGCTGGCTGGAGGTGCTGGGTTGCGGCATGGTGCACCCCAATGTGCTCTCCCATGTGGGCCTGTGCGCAGATCGGCATCAGGGCTATGCCTTTGGGCTTGGGGTGGAACGCCTGGCCATGCTGGTCTATGCCGTCTCCGATCTGCGTGCCTTCTACGAGAACGATCTCTTGTTTCTCGCCTCTTTTCGCTAACACTCATGACATGAAGAGCCCGGCAAACAGGAGGGTATGGTCATGCAGATAAGCATGGCCTGGCTGCAGGCCCTGTTGCCTTTCGAGTTGCAGGCGGAGTGGGTATGCGAACGCCTGACAGCAGCAGGCATCGAGGTGAGTGCGGTTATGCCTGCGGCTCCGGTTTTCCAGGGGGTGCAAGTGGCACGCATCCTGAGCGTGGAGCCAATATCAGCAGACAGCCACTTGGTGCTGTGCAAGCTCCAGGTAGGCCAGGAGACCCCGCAAGTGATAACCGGGGCTCCCAATGCCAGACCAGGACTTCTGGTGCCCTGGGCGCGCCCCGGGGCCCTGCTGCCAAAGGAGCGCCAGATCGCAAGCGCCACATTGCGAGGTATCGTCTCGGAGGGCATGCTGTGTTCCTCTGCGGAGCTGGGCCTCGACGATGACGAGCACGGGCTGCTGGAACTGGCCCCGGACGTGCGCTGCGGTGATGATGTGCGCCTGGCGTTGGCTCTGGATGGCGATGTGGTCATGACGCTGGAACTCACGCCCAACCGCGCGGATTGTCTGAGTGCCTTGGGTATTGCCCGTGAGCTTGCTGCATTGGCAGGGCAAGGGCATGTTCCTGTCCTGCCTTCCTGCCAGGAACTGGTGGTCGAGCGTCATCGGCCTTCGATGCCTGTCTCCGTGGCAGCCGCCGATGCCTGTCTAGCCTACGCGGGTCGCTTGCTGGGCATTGGCCGGCAGGATGGCTACACACCCACTTGGATGCGGGAACGCCTGCGGCGCAGTGGCATGCGCAGCATTCATCCCATTGTCGATGTCACCAACTACGTGATGCTGGAGACAGGGCAGCCCCTGCACGCCTTTGATGCCAACCAGTTGCGCCCGCCCATCACCATTCGCTGGGCCAGATCCGGAGAGGATATTGCCCTGTTGAATGGGAATACCATGACCATGCAACAGAACATGCTGGTGGTGGCGGATGGATGCAAACCGTTGGCACTGGCCGGCATCATGGGGGATGCCTCCAGCGCTGTGCGAACCGATACCAGTCTGGTTTTTCTGGAAAGCGCCCTGTTTGCTCCACAGGCGGTACGCTCCGCCTTGCGAGAGGGGGCACCGCATACCGAGGCCTCGTATCGCTTCGAGCGTGGCGTGTCCCGTCGTGGGCAACAGCTGGCCCTGGACAGGGCCAGCGCCTTGTTGCAGGAGCTGGTTGCCGCAGTGGCGGGGCCCATGAGCGCCCATGGCCTCGAACAGGCCCTGCCCAGTTTCGTTGTCAGGACCCGCCGTGTGGCGCAGCGCCTCGGGTATCCCGTGGAGCGCAAGGAAATAATCACGATCATGGAGCGACTTGGCGCACGATCCGAACCGTATCCTGAAGAAGAGGATGCGCTTCTGGTGACGGCTCCGGCGCACCGTTGGGATATGGTGTGTGAGGCCGATGTGGCGGAGGAGGTGGCGAGGCTCAAGGGTTATCAGCACATTCCGCGTCACCTGCAGCCCCCCTTGGGCGGCAGGATGGCCTCCATAAAGCAGGCAGACCTGCGCCTCATGGTCCAGCAGTTGGTGCATCGTGGGTTTTTCGAGGTGATCAACTACAGTTTCATTTCCTGGGCCATGCAACAGATGCTGCCTGGTCTGCAGGCCTTGCCCCTGGCCAATCCCTTGTCGGCGGATGGCGCTGTACTCAGAACCTCGCTGCTGCCCGGCATGCTGGGGGTTTTGCGCCATAACCTGGCCTACAGGCGTGGCCTGATGCGCATGTTCGAGCTGGGCACCGTATTCGATGGCCAACAGGGCATGGTGCGGGAAGCGAGTCATCTGGGATTGCTCATGACCGGTGACGCCATGCCGGAGCAATGGGGGGCAGCCCCCAGGGCCCTGGACTTCTATGACCTGAAAGGCGAGGTGGAGGCCTTGCTGGAAATGAGCGGACATCCCGAAAGAAGCTATGTGCCCCTGCAGGATCACCCGCTCTTGCACCCTGGGCAGGCTGCTGCCATTTACCATCCAGACGGTCGTCTGTTTGGTATCCTGGGGACATTGCATCCCAATCATGCCTCAGGACTGCAGATCGAAGGAGATGTAGTGCTGGCCGAACTGTTCTTGCCGGCCTGGCAACACAGAAACAGGCCGTTGGCTGTGCCACCCCCACGTTTTCCCGGTATGCGCCGGGATATCTCCGTTTTGGTGCCAGAGCCTGTTCCCGCGGCTTCTCTTGTGGAGAGTTGTCGGAGGCACGGCGGTACGCTCCTGGAGGATGTGGTGCTCTTCGATGTATATCGGGGCAAGGGGGTGGATGAGGGATGGAAGAGTATGGCCATTGGCTTGTCGTTTCGCGACAGAAAGCATACCCTGGATGAGGGGATTGTCCAGAAAACCCTGCAGACCATCATGCTGGGCTTGCAGGTGGACTGTGGGGCGGAGCTCAGGGCGGCATATGACCATCACCAAGGCTGATATGGCCCAGTGGCTGGCGCAGGAGATCGGCTGCAGCAAGCGGGAAGCCAAGGAGATCGTCAACTCGTTTTTTGAGGAGCTCAAGGAAGCCCTGCTGCGGGGTGAGGATGTGAAGCTCACGGCCTTCGGAACCTTTGAGGTGCAAACAAGGCAAGCCCGCCAGGGTCGCAACCCCCAGACCGGTGATACAGTCACCATTCCAGAGCGTCGGACCATTCGCTTCAGGCCGAGCCAGGCTTTGCGTATCTTGACGAGGGCTTATGGGCGTTGATACCCAGGCAATGCGTCACGAATCCTTGCAGCATGAGACAGCCGATGGAGAAAAGCGTTTTTTCACCATCGGCGAGGTCAGCGCGATGTGTGGCATCAAAACCCATGTCCTGCGGTATTGGGAGCATGAGTTTGCGTTTCTGCGACCCACGAAGCGTCGCGGTAACAGGCGCTATTATGACCAGGGCGACGTGTTGTTGATTCTCAAGATCCGCAGTTTGCTGTATGATGAGGGTGTTACGATTCAAGGAGTACGGCAGCGCCTGGGGGGAGGAAGAGTTCAGGAGCGGCATGCGCCATATGATGATGTGCCCCAGGATGAAATGAGCGCAAGGGACGCCTTGTCGAGCTTGCATGCGGATCTGGAAGATCTGCATGCGTTTCTGACTGAAGCAAGCAGACCACAACAAGAGACACCGGAAACAGACGCAAGCAATTCAATCAATTCATATCAGTCGGGGCGTGGCGCAGCTTGGTAGCGCACCTGCATGGGGTGCAGGGGGTCGGAGGTTCAAATCCTCTCGCCCCGACCATATCTTGACCCCCTGGGGGGTCGTCTTCAGGTCACCGTAGACACATGGCGGGTTTGCTGCACCAGGTCTTCAAATCTTCCATCTGGCGGCTTGCCGTGGTTGGCCTGCTTGGCGCAGGTGGTGCGGTGGGGGCGTGGTATGTCATGGCGCAACATGAGGAGCGCGCCTTGCCCTTCAGCCTGCCGGATCTCCAGGGGCACATGCACACCATTGAGGCTTGGCGTGGGCATCTGGTGCTCCTGAACTTCTGGGCGCCGTGGTGCGAACCCTGCCGCCGGGAGATCCCATTGTTCAATGAATATCATGCCCGCTGGTCAAAGCGTGGGGTTATCGTGGTTGGCCTTGGGGCCGACACCGAAGAGCATATCCGCCAGACAGTAGAGCAGTTACATATCAGGTATCCCGTGTTGCTTGGTGAGGGTGCCGTATTCGATGTGGCCAGGGCTTATGGCAACCGGCAGGGTTTATTGCCCTTTACCGTCCTGGTGAACCGGGAAGGCTTCATCGTGTGGCGCCATTTGGGAGAGGTCAAGGCCTCTATGCTCGATGAGCAGCTGAGGCGTTATCAGGGCGCCTGATTCTTGCGCTGCCTGCAGGAGAGCATCTGACACTGCTACGAGGATTGCGCGGTGATTCACTGCACCCACCGATTTGTGACCAGCAACCAGCTTGATCTGCACGTGGCCACATCAGGTCCTGCATTAGGTGAGCTGGTGATCTTGTTGCATGGTTTTCCCGATTTCTGGTATGGCTGGCGCCACCAGATCCCAGCGCTGGCTGAGGCCGGTTATCGTGTCTGGGCCCCGGACCAGCGAGGCTATAACATCAGCCACAAGCCCGCTGGTATACAGGCTTACACCCTGGATCACCTGGCCGCCGATGTGGTGTCCTTGATGGATGCAGCCGGGACCGCCAAGGCCCATCTGGTGGGTCATGACTGGGGGGCTGCTGTGGGCTGGCATGTGGCCACCATACAACCAGAAAGGGTGCAGAGTTTTGTGGCCATCAATGTGCCCCACGGCGCTGTCATGCGCCGCCATCTCTTGCAACCCGATGTGCGTCAGCTTATGAGAAGCTGGTATATGTTTGCTCTGCAAGTTCCTGTCATTCCAGAAAAATTCTTGTCCATGAACCACTATCGGCTCATGGCGGATCAATTGGCCAGAACAGCACGTCCGGGCACCTGGGCACAGGAAGACCTGGCGTTGTATCGGGAGGCCTGGGCGCAGCCCATGGCCATGCATGCCATGATCAACTGGTATCGAGCCGCCATGAGGTATGGCGTGCGTTATCCGGCTGACTTGCATGTTGAGGTGCCCGTGCTGGTGCTCTGGGGCATGCAGGACAAATTCCTGGGTGCCGAAATGGGTCAGGAAAGCGTGGCCTTGTGTCGCCAGGGGGATTGGCATCCTGTGCCGCACGCCACCCATTGGGTGCACTTGGAAGAACCTTCTCTGGTCAATGCGGCAATTGGTGACTGGCTGGTGCGCCATGCCATGCAAGAGACCTGAACCCCCAGGGGGTTTGGAAAACCTCATCAAACTGTTAACCTGATTTATGATTTAACATAATATTCATTATACGAATTACA
>WOZS01000063.1:33489-54223 GCA_011620135.1 Gammaproteobacteria bacterium | reverse complement strand
TGGGCCATGGTTGTCAATCTCCTTGTCCGGCAGCGCGACAATCAGAAAAAAGGTCTCCCACGCCAGGCGCTCGCTGAGCTGTTTTCCTATGAGGCGCTTGCAGAGCGCAACGAAAGCATCGTATCGCATCAACCACGTTTCCAGCGAGCCCGTTGCTAACCAGGATGGCCCCTTGCCTTCCGGTGGCGGTATGCGGGCTAAGCCGCCTTCTGGCATATCATGTGTCATGATACGCTGTGTCACATGCCAGATGGCCCAGTGCAACGCCTGTTCGAGCGCCAACTCAGCGGGCTGCTGTGCCGCGGCCTCGATAGCCGATAGACGGCCCGCGCTTACGCCGGTCAGCAAGTGTTCCAATGCATGCAGTTGATCCACCATCCCCTGCTCCAGCGCATCCCAAACCGCCAGGGGCCCTCCGCAACAGGCCAGCATGGCGTCCAGGTTTGCTTGTTGAGCAGCGGCTGACGCCAATAGGGGTTGCAGGAACTGCAGTGCCTGATCATGGGTTGCCCGCGGCGCCTGATAACATACCAGACGGCTGCGCAGTGTGGCGGGCAGTGCCGAAACATGATCGCACAGCATGAGAAATATGGTCTGGTCAGGGGGATCTTCCAAGCACTTGAGCCAGGCATTGACTGCCGCGGTGCTCAGCGCTTCAGCGTGATGCACCACAACGAGCCTCATCCTCCTGCCGGACAATGCCAGGTCCCCATGAAGCCCACGCACCTCCTGCACTCCCATGGCGGCGCCATCCAGGAAAAAGAGATTGGCATGCCTGTTTTCATGAATTGCCAGGCAATTCCTGCAATGATGGCAGGGTCTTGCCGCTGGCGCATCACAGAACAGGAAGGCGGCCCAGCTCAATGCCAGCTCGACGTAACCCAGGCCATATGGAGCCGCGAACAACATGCCTTGGGGCAAGGTCGCCTGGTGCCATTGGGTCTCGAGACGTTGCCAGATGGCCTGCTGCCAGGGGTACGGAGCTTGTGGTTTTTGGACGCGCTTGTTCGTCACGGTTGACCATGGTCATGAGGCAGCGCAGGGAGTTCATCGGGAAAGCCATGGCGCAGCGTCTCTTGTGCCTGCCTGAAAACCTCATATGCCGACATTGCCGCATCGATGATCCGATACAACGCCTGCCGCTGAGCTGCCCGGGACAGATAACCCTGACGCACCCTGTCCAGAATGTCCGGAGGGATTGCCTCGTTTTCCTGGTTTTCCTGTTCTTGCTTGTTGCGGCGCATGAGACGCCTTTTTTCGGCCAGGTCCACGGGAATATCCAGCAGCAACACCATGTCGGGATGAACCCCCCCGGTGGTCTGTGATTCCAGATAGGCAATCAGGTCCGGATCAGCCCCCTCGCCCGATCCCTGGTAAGCATAAGAAGCTTCAGTGAAACGGTCCGAAATGACCCATATCCCCTGGTGTAGAGCCGGCTGAATCACTGTTTGCACAAGGTCGCACCGTGCGGCAAACAGCAGGAGCAGCTTGCTGATCACAGGTGCCTGGCGGAAACAATCCTCTTTTGTGAGTTCACGTATCGCCTCGGCCAGGGTTGTCCCGCCCGGTTCCCTGGTGACCACCACCTGGTGACCCAGCTCACGGACCCAGGCAGCCAACTGGGGCAGCAGTGTTGTTTTGCCTGCGCCATCGATGCCTTCCAGGACGATGAAGCGTCCCTTGATGGGCGCGTCTGATTGTTTCACGGTGCACAACCTGTGTCGCCCATTCGTTTGGGCGTGGCTCGCTGAAGATGCCTTGCGCTTGTTGTCCTGATCATGGTAGCGGATTGGTTTGGATTAGTTATTGGGCGGGCAGGCCCCGCCGCAGCGATATCTGGCTACCCGGGCCTGATGCTCGGCATAGGTATCCGAAAATACATGACTGCCGTCGCCCCGTGCCACGAAATACAAGGCCGTCCCAGGACTGGGATGAAGGGCTGCGCGCAGGGCGCCAAGACCAGGGTTGGCAATGGGTGTCGGGGGTAGTTCCTTGTGCAGGTAGGTGTTGAATGGTGTGTCCTGCTGCAGGTCCCTGCGCGTCAGGGAACGGCCGTACCCGAGATCCAGCCCGTAAAGGACCGTTGGGTCAGCCTGCAATGGCATACCCAGCCACAGTCGCCGCACCAAGACGCCTGCAATCAGGGGTTGTTCCTGGGGCAATCTCGCCTCCTTTTCCACCACGGAGGCCATGATCAGGGCCTCGTGGCTGTTGCGATAGGGCAATCCAGGCGCCCTCCTGGCCCACTCCCTGTCCACATGCCGCTCCATGGCAGCAAGCGCCCGGCGCAGGAGCTCAACATCGGCGGTGCCCCGGGTATAGAGATAGGTATCCGGGAATAGCCAACCCTCCAGGGATGGCTTGTTCCAGTGCAGTCTTGCCCTCAGGGTGGGCTCGTCGAGAGAGGCCGTCTGCCTGACGATGGACCCCTGTTCTTGCATGGCGCTCAGAATCTGAGCCAGCGTCCAGCCTTCCACGATGGTGAAGTGATGCTGCACCACGGCACCTTTGGTCAGCATCGCCAGCAGATTCTCGATCGACATGCCGGGCATGAGCGCATATTCACCAGCCTTGAGCTGTTTTTGTTTTCCAGAAAGCCTGCCAAACCAAATCAGGGGGGCTGCCCGATCAAGGATCTTCTCCTGGACCAGGAGGCTGGCGATGTGACGCAACGAGGCTCCGGCAGGGATGATTATCGTTTGTTTCTCACTATTCCGTAGGCGATGATATGGATAAAGTATTTCGAAGACAACGGCTATATCAATCAATATCCAGGCACATACCACACACCATGCCAGCAAGCGGAATTGGATAGGGCTTGTGTCTTTCGCGGAACTGGTGGGTTGCTTCAAATGCAGTGCGGGAGATTACGGCAGGACGCGAAAGATCAGTGCGGCGTTGGTGCCCCCAAACCCGAAGGAATTGCTCATGGCTGTATGCAACCTGGCCTCACGGGCCTCTTTGGCCACATGGTTGAGTCTGCAGTCAGGGTCGGGTCGGTCCAGGTTGATGGTGGGTGGTATGAGCTGATGGCGCAGGGCCAGCAGGGAGATCACCGCTTCCAGGCTGCCTGCCGCACCAAGCAGATGGCCAGTCATGGATTTGGTGGCGCTGACAGGGACTGTGGCACCTGCTGCACCGAGGGAGCGATGGATCGCTTTGACCTCGGCTACATCACCTGCTACCGTTCCTGTGCCGTGGGCGTTGATATAATCCACATCCTGTGCATCGAGCCTGGCATCTCTCAGGGCATTGCTTATGCATTGCGCAGCCCCTTCACCATCTTCCCGGGGCACGGCTGCGTGATAGGCATCCCCTGTCATGCCAAAGCCAATGAGTTCACCATAGATCGCTGCACCCCGTTGCCTGGCATGCTCCAACTCCTCAAGGACGATGACCGCTGCTCCATCCGCCATCACGAAACCATCCCGATCGCCGTCAAAAGGTCTCGAGGCCGCTTCTGGAGTATCGTTGCGCAGCGACAAGGCCCGGGCGGCACAAAATCCGGCGAGACCCGTGGAGGTAATACCCATCTCTGCGCCGCCTGCCACCATGACATCGGCATCACCATGGGCGATCAGCCGGGCGGAAAGCCCGATATTGTGGGCCCCGGTGGCACAGGCGGTGACCGTGGCCAGATTGGGCCCTTTCATGCCGAAGAGGATCGAACAGTATCCGGAGATCATGTTGATGATGACGCTGGGGACAAAAAAGGGAGAAAGGCGGCGTGGCCCCCCACCGTTGTGGCATAGCAGCGCGGCCTGCTCGATGCCTTCCACGCCACCAATGCCTGAGCCGATGGACACCCCGACGCGATAGGCGTTGTCCTCATGAACCGCAAGGCCCGCATCGGTAATGGCCTCGTGTGCAGCCGCCAGGCCATATTGAACGAAATGATCGATGTGACGAACCATCTTGGCGGGCATGAAGGCCTTGGGGTTGAACGTCGTGGCATTGATTCGCCCCCCGATGCGGCTGGTATATTGGGAGAGGTCGAAATCCACCAGACCTTCCAAGGAGGTGATGCCGCTGCGCCCATGGATCAGGTTGTCCCACATGGCAGCAACATTCTGCCCCAAGGATGTCAAGGCACCCATGCCTGTAACCACCACACGCCGTAGTGCCATGGTGTTATCTCCAAAGTCCGGGATCAAGCCGATGTGGATCATCGGTTCGATACACAGCAAAAAGACGCATTGAGAAGGCTGAATCCTGCTCAGGAAACATCAAGCCAACATTGAGGCATGTCATGTTCCTTGGGTTGGTGAATAGACCATACCCACCCACTCACAAACAGTGAGCAAGATTCAAATAAGACATTTTACGTTTAAGGGTAGTTCAATTTCTGCGTCTCGGACAGGTTTGCCTCCTTCGTGCACCCGATGCCCAGTCTGGCTCGGCACGGTGATCAAGACTGGGCATTGGCGGCTATGTAATCGACGGCCTGCTGGACCGTGACAATTTTTTCGGCTTCCTCGTCAGGGATCTCACAGTCGAACTCTTCTTCCAGCGCCATGACCAGCTCAACGATGTCCAGTGAATCGGCGCCCAGGTCATCGACGAACGATGCATTGCCCGAGACCTCGTTCTCACTGACACTCAGTTGATCACAGATAATCCTTTTGACTCGCTCCTCGATGCTGCTCATCTCACATCTTCTCCTTTTCCTTTGTGCTGTGAATTAGGCTCTGTGGCCCGGTACGGTACAAAACGACAATTTTCTGGCAATCGGCAATCGGCAATGGTAACAGAGTCTGCTCCTGTATGGGCTGGAGTGACGGCTGCCTATCCCATATAGAGCCCGCCATTGACATGCAAGGTCTGGCCAGTGATGAAGGCCGCCGCATCACTGGCCAGAAAGGCAACCGCTGCCGCCACATCCTCAGTGGTTCCAAGGCGGCCCAATGGGGTCTGGGCCACCAGGGCGTCCCGTTGCGCCTGGGGCAGGGAGCGTGTCATGTCGGTATCAATGAACCCAGGGGCTACCACATTGACCGTGATGTTGCGGGTGCCCATCTCACGCGCCAGGGCTCGGCTGAGCCCTACCAGTCCCGCCTTGGCAGCCGCATAGTTGACCTGACCTGGATTGCCCATGGCGCCCACCACTGAGGACAAATTGATGATCCTCCCCCACCGTTGTCGCATCATGCCGCGCAGGCAGGCGCGTGCCAGTCGAAATGGCCCCGAGAGATCGACGGTCAATACCTCATCCCAATCCTCATCCCTCATGCGTACCGCCAGGTTGTCCCTGGTGATCCCGGCATTATTGACCAGAACCTGAACCCCCCCATGCTCGGCTTCGATATGCTTGACCAGTTGCGCAATGGCCAGTGAATCCGCCAGATCAAGCGCGTAACCCGAATAGGCAGCGCCAAGGCTTTGTGTGAGCTTGGCGGCTCCTTCCCTGGAGGTGGCGGTGCCAATCACCTGGAAGCCACGTTCTGCCAAGTGCGTGGCCACGGCCAGTCCAATGCCGCGACTTACCCCGGTCACCAAGGCCAGCTTGGGTGGGCAGGCTGCATGAGCACTCACGGGCGCTCCCATCGCCCATGGTTGCATGTACTGTTTGCATATAGCATAATTCCTGCAACCACAACCATATTGCTGTTGCCATTGGCTATTGCCATTCCGGGGGCCGTTCCTGTTCGATAGTGCTTGGCAGCATGGCAGTATAGCAAAGCAGCCATCAAATACCACCCTGCCTTACCCAACCTGGTCACTGTTCTTGTCTTGAGAAGGCAACCGGCAAAAGCCAGCCTCCAATCAAAATATGCTAGATGATAAGATAGGAAGTTGCAATGAACAGCACGACACAGCGGTCATCGTCAGGCCTCGCCCAACAGTGCGTGACCATTGCCATGTCCGGTGGAGTGGACTCCACCGTGGCTGCCTTGCTGCTGCAGCAGGCCGGATATCAGGTGGAGGGAATCTTTGTGGTGTGCTGGCCTGGCGATGATGCTTTCTGCCAGGCAGATCTCGACTATCAGGCTGCCTGTGAGGCAGCAGCCGATCTGGGGATCGAGCTGCACAGGCTTTCTTTGGTCGATGCATACAGGCATGGCGTGCTGGATCCCTTCTTTTCTGGTCTGAGCCGGGGTCTGACGCCCAATCCTGATCTGCTGTGCAACCAGACCATCAAGTTCGGCCTCCTGAGGACGCATGCCTTGCGACTGGGCGCCGACTGGTTTGCCACGGGGCATCATGCCCGCCTGTCGTGCGGCAGCGACTCGCAGATGCAATTGCTGCGCGGCGCCGATCCCAGCAAGGATCAAAGCTATTTTCTGGCTACCCTGGGGCAGGAGGCCATCCAGCGTACCCTGTTTCCCATCGGGCATCTGACCAAGGAGCAGGTCCGCGCCATGGCTGCAAGGCATGGTCTGCGCAACCACGACAGGCCTGGATCGACCGGGCTTTGCCTGGTGGGACCACGGCGTTTTGATCAGTTTCTCCAGGCGCATCTCTCCATGGAGCCAGGCCCCATACAGACCTGGGAAGGCCATGTTCTTGAGATCCGGCATGACGGCCTGGCACGCTATACCATCGGCCAGCGTGCCGGGTTGGGACTGGGGGCCATCAAGGGGGTGGGGAATGGCCCGTGGTTCGTGGTCGACAAGCGCGCTGCGGACAACATCCTCGTGGTGGCCTGTGGCGAGCATCATCCGGCGCTCTATCATGACCTGGCGCTATGCCAGGAGCCGCGCTGGATCGGTCGAGTGCTATCCCTGCCGTATGCCCTGGCCGCCAAGACTCGCTATCGCCAGACGGATCAAACATGTGTGATTCATGCCGATCCGCGGGGTGTCGTGGTTCACTTCGAGCAACCCCAGCGCGCTCTGACGCCTGGGCAGGCCATTGTGTTCTATGAGGGGGCCGTTTGTCTTGGTGCGGCCATGGTACGAGAATCTCTTTCAGCAGCAAGCCCAGCAGCCGTCCGCAGCCCATCTGAGAGCGATCAGGCGGCCATGGGACGTCATTCCACATTGGAGATCGTATGAGCAATTCCTATAATGCCAAAAAGTCATTGACCATGCCCTCTGGATCGTATACTTATTATGCGCTAGATGCCGTGGGACCACATGTAGCTCAGCTGCCCTTTTCCATCAAGATCCTCCTTGAAAATGCGTTGCGGCATGAGGATGGTCATGCGGTGCGCCGCGAGGATGTGGAGCGTATTGCCAACTGGCGAGAGACCTTCCGCCAAGAGCCTGAGATACCCTTTTTCCCAAGCCGGGTGCTCATGCAGGATTTCACCGGCGTTCCTGCCCTGGTGGACCTGGCTGCCATGCGCGAGGCCATGGCTAGGTTGGGTGGGGATCAGAACAGAATCAACCCATTGGTGCCTGCCGAGCTGGTGATCGATCATTCCGTGCAGGTGGATGTCTTTGGTGTACCCGACGCTGCAGCGCAAAACGCTGCCATCGAGTTCCAGCGCAACAAGGAGCGCTATGCATTTCTGAAGTGGGGCCAGAAGGCCTTTCATAATTTTGCCGTGGTGCCGCCGGACACCGGCATCGTGCATCAGGTCAATCTCGAGTACCTGGCCCGGGTGGTTTTTCGCAATGACAGCGCTGTGGTCTATCCAGATACGCTGGTGGGTACGGATTCGCATACCACCATGATCAATGGCCTGGGGGTGTTGGGCTGGGGTGTGGGTGGCATCGAGGCCGAGGCGGCCATGCTGGGGCAACCCATCGCCATGGTTCTGCCGCCTGTAGTCGGCGTGCATCTCCATGGTAGGCTCCAGGATGGGGTGACGGCCACCGACCTGGTCCTGGCGATCACCGAGAGGCTGCGGCATCATGGTGTGGTGGGCAAGTTTGTGGAGTTCTTTGGTGAAGGGCTGGCCAGTCTGCCATTGGCCGACAGGGCCACCATCGCCAACATGGCCCCTGAATATGGGGCCACCTGCGGATTGTTCCCCATCGACCAGGAAACCCTGAATTATCTGCGCTTGACGGGGCGCAGCCCCGGTCACCTTGCTCTGGTGGAACAGTATGCCAAGCAGCAAGGATTGTGGGGCCAGGGTCAGGAGCCGGCCTACGCAGAACGCGTCGATCTCGACCTGGACGCCATCGTGCCCAGCGTTGCCGGTCCGAGGCGCCCGCAGGATCGCATTGCTCTGTCCGACCTGAAGTCCTCGGTGAACCAGACCCTGCAGCAGACCTCTACCGAGCGTGCCAAGCGGGATGGTGGGGAGGCCGCCTTGCGCAAGGTGTCTTTCTCCTTCAAGGGACAGGAAGCCACCCTGGGCGATGGCGATGTGGTGATTGCCGCCATCACCAGTTGCACCAACACCTCCAATCCAGCGGTCCTGGTCGGGGCGGGGCTTTTGGCCCGCAAGGCGCGCCAGGCGGGATTGACCGTCAAGCCATGGATCAAGACCTCGCTTGCGCCAGGATCGCTGGTGGTGCGCACCTACCTGCAGGCCATGGGCCTGGATCGGGACCTTGCCGCCCTTGGTTTCGATTTCGTGGGTTTTGGGTGCACCACGTGCATTGGCAATTCCGGACCATTGCCCGACGAGGTCTCCCAGGCCATCGGTCAGCAGGTGCTGGTGGTTTCCGCCGTGCTTTCCGGGAATCGCAACTTCGAGGGACGCATCCACCCCGAGGTGCGCATGAACTTCCTGGCCTCACCACCGCTGGTGGTGGCCTTTGCCCTGGCAGGGTCCGTGCTGATTGATTTTTCCAAGGATCCAGTCGGTTACAGCAGCACTGGGCAGCCAGTCTTCCTCAAGGACATCTGGCCTGGCAACGCAGAGATCCAGGAGCTGATCGGCAAGAAATTGACCCAGGACATGTTCACGGGCAACTACGCCCATGTCTTCGAGGGCGATGAGCTTTGGCGCAACCTGGCGGTACCAGAGTACGCTACCTATGTTTGGGATGAGCAGTCCACCTATATCAAGCAGCCGCCCTATTTCGAGGGCATGAGCATGCAGCCAGCCCCCGTACAGCCGATTTCCGGGGCACGGGTTCTGGCCTATCTGGGCGATAGCGTCACCACCGACCACATCTCACCCGCCGGCAGCATCAAGAAGGACAGTCCTGCCGGGCGTTACCTGATCGCCCAGGGGGTCGATCCCCAGGACTTCAATTCCTATGGCTCGCGGCGCGGCAATCATGAGGTCATGATCAGGGGGACGTTTGCCAACGTGCGTCTGCGCAACCGCCTGGCCGGTGATCGGGAGGGGGGCTGGACCACCCATCTGCCGTCCAATGAGCTCTTGACCATATATGATGCCGCCATGCGCTATCAACAGGAGGGCATACCCCTGCTGGTTCTGGCTGGCAAGGAATATGGCACCGGCTCCTCAAGGGATTGGGCGGCCAAGGGTACCGCCTTGCTGGGTGTGCGCGCTGTGTTGGCCGAGAGCTATGAGCGCATTCACCGCTCCAATCTGGTTGGCATGGGCGTTCTGCCATTGGCTTTCCTTCCGGGAGAAAGTGCGGCCAGCCTCGGCTTGCTGGGTACGGAGTGTTATACCATCGAGGATCTGGCCCATGGCGTTCAGCAGGTTCGCATCACCGTGGACGATGGGGTGAGGCAGCGCACCATTGCTGCCAAGGTGCGCATCGATACCCCCAAGGAATGGGATTATTTCGTCCATGGCGGCATTCTGCCATTCGCCTTGCGCATGCTGGCTGCCTCCTGACCGATTCGTTGTTGTTTTCATACCCAGGACCGCAGCAAAGCGGTCCTGTGGCCATGCTATGGCACGATGCTTTGCCCGCCATCCACCCGCAGCTCGGTGCCAGTGACAAAGGCGTTGTCCAGCAGATAGCGCACAGCAAGATAAATGGCCTGGGGCCCACCCTCCATGGCAAGTGGAGTGCGAGCAAGAATCCTGTTGCGTTCCTCTCCGGGAAAACCATCCGGGAACAGGATGGGGCCAGGTGCAATCATGTTGACCTTGATGTGCGGCGCGAAACGTTGCGCGTATGAGCGGGTCAGATTGGCAAGCCCGGCCTTCGAGGCGCAATACAGGTCATAACAGGGCTCGGGGCGATGCACGCTGATGTCTGTGATGTGCAGGATATCGGCTGGCACCTCTGGGCATTTTTTCAGCAAGGGGCGCAGGGCCTCGTTGAGAAGATAAGGGGCCAGGACATGCAGGCCGAAAAAACGTTGGGCTTGTGCGGCGGCCTCGTGAGGGTTGCGCTGGGTGGTCTCGAAGACAGAGGCATTGTGGATGATAGCCCGCAGTGACGTGGTGTGCCGGCACACGGCCTCAGCCAGACGCAAGGCACCCTGTTCCGTTTCGAGATCAGCCGACAACAGGACAAAGTCATGCCCCGCGCGCTGCTCCAGGGCAGCCGACGGGCTGCGGTGATGCGCCAGGATGGGATAACCATCGGCTCGCAGCGTATCGGCCAGGTACAGTCCGACCCGGCGCCCTGCGCCCGTAATCAAGATAGGTGGCATAGGAGTCCCTGGACTTTGCAGCAGGTTTAATTACTACCATGACCCAGGAGAAATGGCAAGGACAGCAAGCGTGCCGATGGCGCGATATCCTTGCCCTGTCCCTGTTGTCCGCACTGCTGCTCGTTGCCTATTATCCTGTGTGCGAAGCCTTTTTCATGGCCGACGATCCCTACCTGCTGCAGGCTGCGATCGAGCATGGGCCCTGGCGCCATTTTTTTGATCCAAACCTGCGTCTTCCGGAAACACCCCTGGTGCTGATGCCCTGGCTGCACGCCTCGTTCTATGGCGATTACAGGCTCTTTGGCATCGAGCCCATGGGCTTTTATGTCCACCAGCTGCTTGCCCTATGGCTGGTGATCGCCTTGCTGTATGTCGCCTTGCAGGCATTCTCCAGGCTGGCGCGTACTGTGGCCCTGGGCTGGTTGCTGCTTTCTGCTCCCGCAGCGCAAGCCGCGCAATTCCTCATGACCAGGCACTACCTGGAGGGTATATGTTTTGCCTTGCTGGCCTATCTGTGTCAACGCCGCGCTCAGCAGAAAGTGAGCCTGGCCTGGGCTGGGCTTGCGGCATGCTGGTATGGCGCAGCCATGACAGCCAAGGAAATCTTTGTGCCCCTTCCAGTCTTGTTCATTTTCATGAGGCCGCGGCAATTGCTGGTGCCACACGCTGTCTTGGTGCTGGCCTATTCTTGCTGGCGGGCAGCCATGTTGGGGCCGGCCCATCTGTTCACTGGTTATGGTGATACCGAGCCCCTGCGCATGAGCCATGTGCTGGGCCTGCCCCACCGCATCGCCGTGCTGATGGGTTGGCAGTCGGGCTGGGTGCTGGCGCTGGAACTGGTGCTGATGACAGGCGCCCTGGCGGTCCTGGTCAGGCATCACAGGCCGGCTGTGGTAGCCCTGGTTGCTGTCGGCACATTGCTGCCGATGTTGCCGGTGCTGCCCATACTGCAGCCCAGATTCCTGCTGGTGCCTGCCATATGGATGGCGTTGGGCGTGGCGCTGCTGTTGGACAGACTGGAACAGCACTTGGGCAGGGCCTGGATCATAGCGGGGAGCGGGATCATGCTCTATGGCCAGGCGATGGCCATGTACGCTTCTCCAGCCTGGAGCAGTCGCCACTATATTGCCCAGTATCGGTTGGAAGGGCGATTTGTGCTCCATCATCCCGCCGCAGGACACACAGCCCTCCTGGCTCCCATTGGACATGCCTATTATTATTCTGGCCTGCTTTGGATGCGTCGCGCCCTGCTGCATCGTCGCGACGCGCCATTGCTTTGCAAGGAGCCTTGCCTATGCGCGGCCCTTCCAAGGCGCGACGCTGTGCGTTATGGGGATGGTGCGCTGCAGACCGTTTCCTGGCCCAGGCCCTGCCCCAGGCCACCACATGAGGTCGAGATCCAGATGTCCTATCACGATCATCAGCTTTTCTGGCGTTTTGGGCCTTACCGATCAGGACGTTATCTGGTGCTGCTCAATCACCCGGACCAGGGGCTTTATGGGTTTCCCCACTGGCTACCACCCCAGGGCCGCTATGTGTTTGCCATTTACAAACCATTGAGCCTGGTGGTGCGCTATCCGCTCCCGGATGGGCGGTGGGCGGCCACGCCACTGCTGACATGGACGCCTGCCGACCAACCAGCAATCAAGTATCCCTAAAAACCGCAGCAACGCAGGATGAATGGCACATCCAGATCTGCCTGCCTGGGTTTGTTGGCAACATCACTCATATCCATGAATCGTATGACGATGCGATGGCGGCTGCCGGTAATCTCAGGGTAGACCTCTGCCTCGGTATCCACACCCACGCGAATCAGCTGCCAGGAGCGCGCCTTGTCCACGGTCCACTGGAATGTGCCATGTTCAGCCCGGCGCTGCAGGCGTACCCCTGTTTCCCGGGTCAGGTGCAAGATGAGCTGGATGGCCATCTGCAATAGTTCGAAATGACCAAACCATTCCTTGAGGTGCTTGTGTTGGATGGACAAGGGTCGGTGCAGCCAATAGGCAAAACAGGGCACGTCAAAACCGCAGACACCTCCTGGCAAACTCATGCGCTGACGCACGGCGTTGATCAGGGCCTGTTCGCGCAGCAGCTGTCCTGGTTGTCCAGCCAGGGCACGCAGCCTTGTTGCCACCTCCTGGAGTTGCTCCAGGACGGCCTGCAATTCATCCTGGGCCACCCCCTCGTGAAGCCGCAGATTGTCCAGATGCGCGCTGTGTCGCTCCAGCTCGTTGAGCAGCTCGGCCTTGATGTCGCCACCTGCCAGCGTTTCTTGGAGCTCCACCAGATCGATCACCGACTGCCGGCTTTCCCAGGGCGAACTGGTCTCGAGGCAGTGCGCGGCCTTGTTCAGCAGCATTTCGATCCGAAGCAGGCGGCGTATCCTTTCTGACAGGGGCAATTCATAATAGATCAGCCCTTCTGCTGGGTCATACATGAAACAAATCCATCAAATCCATCAAATCCATGAGATTAGGCCCATTGATCGAGATCACGAGGCATGACAGTGCGTATCTGGCGCAGCTCCTTGTCGGTGGCCATGCGGCTGTAACAGCTATGCAGGGCTGCGACCATGCGATCCAGCAATTCCAGTGAGCCTGTGTTCTCGATGACATCATCGGCTTTGGCCAGCCGCTGCTGGCGAGTGGCCTGGGCGGCCAGCATGGCAGCTGCCCCTTCCTGGCTCATGGCATCCCGTGCCACGAGACGTTCAAGCTGCATGGATTCTGGGCAATCCACCACCAGGACGCGGTCCACCATACGCTCTCCCCCGGTTTCAATGAGCAGGGGAACCATGAGTATGGCATAGGGACCCTGGGCGATGGCCAGTTGCTGACCCATGGCTTGGCCAATGGCAGGATGAAGCAGTCCTTCGACTGCATGGCGCAGGCACGGATCGGCAAATAGGCGTTGCCGCAGCGCGCCCCGGTCCAAGGCACCGCGATCATTCAGTATTTCGGGACCGGTGAGCTGCACCAGGTCCTGCAACAAGGGTTGCCCTGGCGCCACCACGTCCCTGGCCACCTGATCGGCATCCACCACTGTGATGTCGCGACGCGCAAAACCTGCTCCCACAGCCGACTTGCCGCTGCCAATACCCCCTGTCAATCCAATCACGAACATAGTGCACCCCAGATCATGTATGGTAGCATGCTCCATCACGTGGCATGTGGCGACATGCCTGGGATTGGCAGTCAGCGGATGTATAGCTCACTCAGCCAAGCCACCGGCTGATGGTCTGCAGTTGCTGGGAGATGGGAAGATGGCGTAGATTCTGCCATTGGGCACACTGGCCAGAGAGTGCCAGCCGCGCGGTCATGTGCTGCCTTTCGTTCCAGGTCTCCAGCAACGTGATCATGAGACTTGCGGCCTGAGTCGGCTCGCTGACCGGAAGATGTGGAGATAAGCCGCTGATCATGGGATTGTTGTCGCCATCAAAGCAGCGCCGCGCATCCCTTTGGTAAAAAACCAAAGGTTTGCCGGTTGCCCAGGCAATACCTGCTTCCACCATGGCGCCCTCGTCTGGCACCCGGCCATCGAGGTTCACCACCATGCCGCGACAGGCCAGGAGATGGGCCACGTCCAGCTGGAAGATGGCCTTGCTCCACAAGGCGCTGGCTTCAGGCGCACTGCCATGCAGGGAAGCCAGTTCCAGCCCATCGCGCTGCGGCAGGAAGGTTGCAAGGCCATGCTTTTCCAAGGCGGCTGCCAACAGAGCCATCTCATGGCGTTCGCCTTCATTGAACAGAGGTCCTGCGAGATAGATCATGGGTAATCCTGCATGGGATGTGAGCCGGACAAGTATGGATCTTTATATAACAGATCCTAGATCCAGATTTGGAGTAGTGTAGCAGATTGGCCAGGGTTTTCAGAAAGCTCTCGGGGCAACTCGAGACCATCGGCATCGAGGCGATTCCCGAGCAGGAGCGTCGCATGTCGCCGTGGCGCTATTTCCTGATATGGTTCATGGCCTCGAGCTCGGCAACCACACCTGTCATCGGTCATCTGCTTGCTCCTCTCGGTGTGCAAGGCATGCTGTTGGCCATGGCCGGTGCACTGCTGTGGGGCTTGCTGCCAGCGGGATTCATGACGAGGATGGGCCGTGAAGCGCCGCTGAGCGCGCTGGTCGTTGCCAGAAGACCATTTGGCAGCCACGGTGCCATGCTCCTGTCGGTTCTTTTTACCTTGATCAACGTCGTGTGGTTTGGCTTAAACACCGAGGTGGCCGGGGAATTGCTCGGCGCTGCCCTGCCAGGCGGCCAATCGGCATGGGTGGCCGCTGTGGGTGTGCTGCAGACCATATTGGTCCTGTTTGGCATGCGCTTCCTGCAGGCCATCTATCAAGCCACCTTCTGGGTTTTGCTCGTGGTACTGGGGGGGCTGGCATATATACTCCTTACATCATACGATGTCAATATGGGAATATTGACTGCCGCAGCGCCAGGGGAACATGCCAACATGCGGCTTGCCGAGGGCATTGCCATAACGCTCAACTTCTCTCTGTTTGCCTGGGCATACAAATTGTCGACGGTATCCCGTTTTTGCCGGCCCCATGGGGCGTCGGTCTACTATTTCATGGCTGGACCGTTGGGGATCATGATCTCCATGGTACTCATGGGCCTTTTGGGTTATCTGGCCCAGACGGCCACGGGATCATGGAATCCGGGACTTCTGGTGGCGCATTGGCCGATCGTGGGGCTGCTGGTGGCCAGCCTGCTTGGTTTGACGATCATCCAGACCAATGCCTTGAATCTGTATCCTGCCACCATTGACGCCTTGGTCTGCCTGCGCACCTTCCGTACGGCGCAGTGGTGGCAGGAGCCCGCAGCCACGGTATTGCTTGGCCTGTTGGCCACCATGGCTGCCCTGGGAGGCATCCTGTCCCATATCGGCGGTCTGCTGTCCTGGGTAGAGCATCTCATTATTCCTTTTACCTGCATCCTGCTGTTGGACTGGTATGGCTTCAAGAGCCGGTTCCTGGCTGTGGACGATTATCTGCAATACTCACAGCCCCGGTTCCACATGGCAGGATGCCTCGCTTTTGTGTTGAGCGTGATGGCTGCCCTGGCCATGCCAGGGCACATGCCCGATGATCTGCAAATCTGGTTACCTGAACCCGTTGCTGTTTTTATTAGCACTCTAGTCATATACACAATAACAAAATATGTTTTCCACGTGATGAGCCCAGGTAAACACGCCGTGAGCAGCTAAGGAGGGTATGGTATCTTGATGCGCTTTATCCCGGATTTGCCCGACGGGCTGGAAGGTCTGTTGGAATTGGCCCTGGACGTGCGTTGGTCCTGGAGCCACAGCAGTGATCGCATCTGGAAGGCCATCGACCCCGTATTGTGGCAAAAAACCCAGAACGCCTGGTTCTTGTTGGCCCGCTCCTCGCCCAGCAGGTTGCGGCAACTGGCTCAGGAGCGTTCCTTTCTGCAGGCCGTTGCCGAAGAGCTGGTGCTCAGGGAAGCTTACGAAAAGCGCCCCGGATGGTATGCCAAGCATGCCGGGCCAGAGCCCATCCAAAGTGTGGCCTATTTCAGCATGGAATTCGGCCTGACCGAGGCCTTGCCCATCTACTCAGGGGGGCTTGGCATGCTGGCGGGCGATTTCCTCAAGGCTGCATCCGATTTCCAGCTTCCTGTATGCGGTATCGGCCTGTTTTACCAGCAGGGTTATTTTCGCCAGACCCTGAGCGAGGACGGCCAACAGCTGGCCCAGTTTCCCTTCAATGATCCAAGCCAGCTCCCGGTGCTTCCCATCTGCAATCAGAGCGGAGAATGGCTGGATATCAAGATGGGGTTTTTGGGCCGTACCTTGCATTTACGTCCCTGGAAGGTCAGGGTGGGTCGGGTATGGTTGTACCTGCTGGACAGCAACGACCCGCTCAATCATCCGGCAGATCGGGCCATTACCAGCGAACTGTATGGTGGTAGCACCGAACTGCGGTTGCAGCAGGAAATCGTATTGGGTATCGGGGGCTATAGGCTGCTGGAAACCATGGCACAGATTCCCGAGATCGTGCATCTCAATGAGGGGCATGCGGCTTTCGCCGTCCTGGAACGGTGCCGCTGCTGGATGATGCGCAACCAAGAAAAAGACTTTTCCCTGGCACTCCTGGCCCAGCGCCCCGGAATCATGTTTACAACCCATACACCCGTGGCCTCTGGGTTCGATCGGTTCGACCAAGCCTTGATGACACGCTATTTCAGCAGCTATGTCGAGGAGTTGGGCATAAGCATGGAAACGCTGATGGCCCTGGGCCGTCTGGATGCCTCCTCATCCCAGGAGCCACTGAACATGGCCTACCTGGCCATGCGGGGCAGCATGTGGACCAATGCGGTAAGCAGGCTGCATGCCACGGTGAGCCGGGGTATCTTTGCCCCCCTTTTTCCACGCTGGCCTCTTGCCGAGCTGCCCATTCTCAGCATTACCAACGGCGTTCATATGCCCTCGTGGGATTCTGCGCTGGCCGATGACCTATGGACCCAGGCATGTGGCAAGGATCGCTGGTTGGGTACCGGGGAACAACTGTCTCAGGCCATGGCCGCTCTCCCCAGCGAGACCCTGTGGGCTTTTCGCACCGCCAGCCGCAAAAAGCTGGTGGACACCGTGCATGATCGTCTCACGGATGGCGCCGGGTTCGCCGTGCCCTACGGCATGACTCCTGAGCAGGCTGGGCTTGCTTTTCACGCCGATGTGCTGACCATCGGCTTTGCGCGTCGCTTCACCGCCTATAAACGACCTGCCCTGCTCCTGCATGACCAGGAGCGCCTGGCTGCCCTGCTGCGACACGCCCAGCGTCCCGTGCAGCTGGTGGTGGCTGGCAAGGCGCATCCCCAGGACAGCCAAGGTGCCTCGGTCATACAGGACTGGGCAAGGTTTTGTCACCGACAGGATATCCAGGGGCGCGCCGTGTACCTGGCTGATTACGACATGCTCCTGGCTTCTGACTTGGTACAAGGGGTAGACGTATGGCTGAATACCCCTTTACGTCCATGGGAGGCCTGCGGCACCAGTGGCATGAAGGTGCTGGTCAATGGCGGGATCAACCTGTCCGTTCTGGATGGGTGGTGGGACGAGGCGTATGAGGAAGGAGTGGGCTTTGCCGTGGCCTCCTCAGGTGATGACGCCCAGGATGCCACTGCCATCTACCGCATTCTGGAGCAGGAGATCGTGCCTGCCTTTTACGAACGCGATCAGGCAGGTATTCCACAGCGCTTTGTGGGGCTCATGCGGCGCAGCATGGCCGAACTGACGCCCCGCATGCATGCCGGCCGCATGCTACGCGACTATGTCACCGGAATGTATGAGCAAGCCAAACAGGCGATCTCGCAACGCGACGCGCAACAAGCGCATGCCCTGCAAGAAAAACTCCATCTGCTGCAGGCCCGTTTCCCTGGGATTCGCTGCGAAGCGATGACATGGCAGGAGAAAGAAGACGGCTGGCATGCCTCATGCCACATCTACCTGGGGGATGTGGCACCGGACTGGATCGCTGTGGAATTGTACGCCGATGCGATCCACGACGAATCGCCTTTTCTTGCCCGGCTCGATCATGCCGGGCCACTGCCTGGATCATGCAATGCGTTTTTCTATGAACTCACCGTGCGCAAGGATCGACCTATAAACGATTATACCCTGCGCATCGTTCCCGCGCTGCCAGGCATTCATGTCCCCCAAGAATGCAACCTCATTCTCTGGCAACGCTGAGAGCTCTCGCCACTTCCCTTTTCGCAATCCAATGTGCCTGGTCCTGACCAGGCAAGCACAGGGCCTACAGGATGGGGTCTTTTTAAGCCGCGGCCGTTTTTTTCATGCCTTGGCGAGCCTTGAACAAGCGCCATGCGGTGATGGGATGGGTAATGAACCACCAGATATTGGGTTTGAAGGAAAAGCTGTCCACCTTGGTGACTCCATCCTCCTGGGCCCAGGCCATGATGAGTTTGCCCATCGGCAGTACCACGGTGCTTTCGGTGGCAGCCACAAACACGGGAGCCTGATTGAGCTTGAGGTCGATCAGGCTCATGATGTCGCCTCCGGCAGAGGAGGCACCTTGGCCTCCGGCAGAGGAGGCGCCTTGCATCATACCCATGAGCCGCTGCGTGGCGTTGCTGGTGAGCGAGCTCATGAGAACCATGGCATCCCCTGCGGCAGGACCATTGAGGATGCGCATCATGGGGTCCGCATCGCCCTCTGCGCTTTTCATGGCCGCAAGCACATTGTCGATGGCATGGATCAGATTCTTGACCTGTTCCTGGGTTGGGTTGGCCGTCATGGCAGTTGCATTCATAGATTTTCCTCCCTCATTTGGCAAGTATGGTTTTTATGGATCACTTTGCCAAGTGCCCCCGCTGGCGGCTCACCAACCGCTTGCCCGTCCCGGCATGGCGGTGCGCACGGCATTGCGTAGCATGCGAACCACATTCTGTGTTGTGGGCCAGTCAATGCATGGATCGGTGATGGAGACACCATATTCCAGTTGATCGGGGTTCCTGAGCAGTTTTTGCGCCCCCCATCCAAGGTTGCTTTCCAGCATCAACCCAAGGATGGAGCGGTTGCCGTCCAGGATCTGGTTGACCACATCCTCGGCCACAAGAGGCTGCAGTTGGGGATCCTTGGAGCTGTTGCCATGGGCGCAGTCAACCAGGAAGCGTGGTTCGAGGCCGGCCTGCAAAACAGCCCGCTCGGCAAGAGCGATGCTTACCGAGTCGTAATTGGGTTTGTTCCCGCCGCGCAGTACCATGTGAGCATGAGGGTTGCCCGTGGTGCGCACCACAGCACAGCGGCCCTCCTGGGTGATCCCCAGGAAGGCATGAGGGTTGCGCATGGTGACCAGGGCATGGACAGCGCTTTCCAGGTTGCCGTCAGTGCTATTCTTGACGCCCACTGGCATGGACAAGCCGCTGGCCAGTTCCCTGTGGGTCTGGGATTCCGTGGTTCTGGCGCCTATGGCGGCCCAGCTGATGAGATCGGCGAGGTATTGGGGCACGATGGGGTCCAGTGCTTCTGTGCCCACAGGAAGACCCAGTTCGGCCAGGCGCAGCAGCAACTGACGGGCTCGTTGCAAACCTGTGGCAATTCGGAACGAATCGTCGAGATGGGGGTCATTGATCAAGCCCTTCCAGCCAATGGAGGTGCGTGGCTTCTCAAAATAGGCCCGCATCACGATGAACAGGCAATCTGCGGTTTCGTCCGCCAATGCCTTGAGGCGCTGGGCATAATCCCAGGCTGCATTGATATCATGGATGGAGCATGGACCAACGACCATCAGCAGCCGGGGATCCTCGCCACTCAAGATGCGACGGATGGTTCTCCTGCCCATGGCCACGGTCTTGCTGGCGCGAGTCGTCAGTGGCAACTGGGATTTGAGTTCGGCAGGGCCCAGCAATGGTTCGATGGCCTGCACATTGACATCTTCGATATTTTCAGACACCATCATCTTCTCCAACTGATGCTAGTGGCAGCCACTGTCGCGGCTGTGCCTCATCACATGTGAGGTTTTTTTGTCTATTTTGTCCATGCCATCAGAGCAAACTGCGGCACTCCGCGGCATTATACGCCTTTGCAGCTACAACATCTATGGCGGGGTCACGGCACAAGCATACCATCACTATGTGACCCGAGGGATCGCTCATCTGTTTGGGCACCGCCAGGTGGAAGACAATCTCATGACCATTGCAGCACGCATCGGGGGTTTTCATGTGGTTGCCCTGCAGGAGGCCGACCTGGGAAGCCTGCGCAGCAAATGGACCAATCAAGCCGAGCGCCTGGCCCATCTGGCTGGATTCGGGCACTTCTATGCCTTTCGCAGTCGCGATGTCGGGCCTTTTGCCCAGGTGGGGCTTGCTGTGTTGTCACGCGTACCGGCACACAGTGTGGTGAGTCACCGTCTACCCGGGCGTTTTGGCGGTCGTGGGGCCTTGACAGTCCGTTTCCGATTTGGGGCTGTGGAGGTATTGATCGTCAACGTGCATCTCTCATTGGGCAAGGCGGATCGGGAAGAACAACTGGGCTATCTGGGCAACATCCTTGCCCATGCCCGTCCGGTGGTTTTCTTGGGTGACATGAACTGCTCTCCAGGCGAGGTGGCCAACCATCCAGCCCTGGCTCCCCTGCAATTGCAGGGTACTGCCATGCCCACCTATCCAAGTTGGCATCCTGAAAAATCCTTTGATCAGATCTGGACCAGCCCGGATTTTCGTTGGCACCGCAGCTGGGTTCTGGACCCCGGGCCCTCCGATCATTTGCCGCTTGGCGTGGAGGTCATGCTGGATGCCATGGACCAGCAATCCCCTGCAGCACCACC
>WOZS01000063.1:31818-33389 GCA_011620135.1 Gammaproteobacteria bacterium | reverse complement strand
CTGGATGCTGAAAGCCAGTTCACCGAGAGCCCCTCGACCAGCGTACCCTTGAATACCTGATCTTCCTTTTCCGTGCTGTTTCCTGGCAAGATGAGATACACCGTGCAGACAGTTTGTCTGTCATCGCTGGCCCGTATCACAACCGCTTCTGTGGCAAAATCCGGGGAAGGATGACGGCTGATCTCCTGTCGCTGTTCATGAGACGCGCAGCCGGCCAGGCTCAGTCCTGCCATCGTCACAAGGACCATGAGCCCACCTCCCATCCCGCGGTGTCGCCCACGATATCTGGCCTGGCTCTTGTGGTCCTGCTGGGTAGTGCCGTCAGCCATGATGGCCCGCAAGTCAACCTCCACCTTAAGACTCAGGCTGGCTGTGAAGCTTGTTCTAATGAGGTGCGACTTCTAATGGGGTGTGATCTGGCTGAGTGCTAATCGCTCAGCTCGTGCTCCTCGACCATCCAGATGCGCACGGTGTGCCCTGCATGTTCCCAAATGGGATGGAAGTACTCGATTTGAGCGGAGCGATAACGGACCTCCAGTCTGGATTCTGAAAGCCACTTCACCGAGAGCCCTTCCACCTCGGTGCCCTTGAAGACCTGGCTGCCCTTGTGCATTGAGCTTCCTGGCAGGGTCAGGTAGACAGCAGAAACCGGTTTAGCGCTGCTGGAACGCACCACAATCGCCTCAGAGGTATGATCCGGGGAAGAAAGACGGCTGACCTCCCGTAACTGCACATTGTGCGCGCACCCTGCAAGGCCCAATCCCGCTGCTCCCGCAAGGAAAATGAGCCACCACGTGTTATGGCGGCGTCTTCCAAAGCATGCCATATCCCGTTGCATTTTTGTTGATGTCATTATTTTGGTTTTGATTTTGCTTGCCCCAGGCCCCATCTGCGTCTCATTGCAGCAGGGCAACGATGCAAAGCCGGCAGGATCCGGCTGCAAACAGCCGGATCCAACCTCATAAGTCCTGAAAGGCCTCAGCTAGTCTTAGCGAAGGCTGGAGACAGCGCTGCCAAGCTGGGTGCCCGGCGTACCCTCTTTCTTTTTGCAGGCAACCAGGCCAGTGCTCAATACCACGGCCACTACGGCGCCCACCAGAAAACGCCCCATGCTCGATTTGTTTTTCACGTTTTATCTCCTTTACTCGTTAATGATGCTTAACGATACATCAACACTCCCTCGCGATCAGGGTCTGTTTTTTACCCTAAGCCCTTGCCATGACACGGGCATGGCCATAGTAACAGAGTAAAAAGGCGGGACACAAGATTAAGCCGGTATTGACTCATGAATCCTGGTCAATCTGCTTTTTTTGTTGACAATAATTCCTATTATCTATTAATCTTTCCCTATCACTTATAGGGGCAAAACCCAGGAGGAAGGCAATGTATGTATGTCTCTGCCGCGGCATCACGGAAGCCGACATCCACAGCGCCATGGAAAGTGGCAGTAAAACCTTGGAAGAATTGCAGGATATACTCGGGGTGGCCACCTGCTGTGGTTGCTGCCGTAGTCATGCGGAGGGCATGTTGCAATATTTCTGGAAGCCCCAAGGTGCTGATGATGTGCCGCG
>WOZS01000063.1:24478-31718 GCA_011620135.1 Gammaproteobacteria bacterium | reverse complement strand
AGAGACATAAGGAGTACCACAAAAAGTGAAAGGTCACCCTCAAGCTATCATCTGGCTCAAACGCATTCTGGAAAACGAGCTGACTGCCATCAATCAATATTTTCTGCATGCCCGCATGTGCAAACAGTGGGGCTACGAGTCCCTGGGGAAAAAATCTATGAAGAATCCATTGACGAGATGCGCCATGCCGACGCCTTGATTCAGCGTATTCTGTTCCTGGAGGGGTTGCCCAACCTGCAGTCGCTGGGCAAGCTGATGATTGGTGAGTCGGTGCGAGAGGTGCTGCGCTGCGACCTCACCCTGGAGCAGCAGGCCCACCCCATGCTCAAGGAGGCGATCGCCTTTCTGGAGTCCATTGGTGATTATGTAAGCCGTGAGCTCCTGGTGAAGATCCTCGAGAGCGAGGAAGAGCACATCGACTGGCTGGAGACGCAGTTGCAGCTGATAGATGCCATTGGGGAACTCAATTATCTGCAATCTTCCTGCTAGTGGCTGGTCCCACAGGTTGAGCCCATGGCAAGGGGGATGCCGCAGCGCGATTGGGCGGTTCTATTGAGCGTTTTGCGCGCGCTTGGCGCTCCCAAGTTTTTGGTAGACCAGGTCGCGTGCTCGACGGCTCAGGACATCGTCTGGTTGATATTGCAGGATACGATCATAATCGGCAAGGGCTGCATCCCAGTGCTGCAGCCGACGATGGGCTATAGCCCGAGCCCGATAGGCGGCCAGCAGGTCTGGAGCCAGGCGCAGGGCTTGGTCCAGATCACCGAGGGCCTGTTTGTCATGGTGCTGGTGCAATAGAATCAGCGCACGATTGAAATAGGCCGAGGCAAACCCAGGCGCCATACGCAAGGCCGCATTGCAGTCGGTCAAGGCCATGGAAAACTCGAGGCGGGCCGTGCGGGCGGCACAGCGGTTGCTGAGGGTGACGGGGTCATCGGTCTTCAACTGCAGCGATCGGCCGTATTCTTCCTCTGCCTGTTGATATTGGCCCAGCTGATCATAGTCCAGGGCGCGTCTGCTGTAGGCCAGAGGATGGCGTGGTGCCAACCGGATGGTTCTGTCATAATCGGCGATCGCTTCTTGATGGCGTCCCAGGCTATCCAGGGCAAGAGCACGGTTGTAATAGGCCGCGGCATCGGGACCCCCCAGGCGCAGCGCATGGCTGAGATCGGCAATGGCTTGCCCATGGCGTCCCAGGTTGCGCAGCGCCAGACCTCGATTGAAGTATGCTCCTGCATCGTAAGGATTCATCATGATGGTCCTGTCGAGATCGGCTATGGCAGCCTCATAGGAGCCTAATTTGGCATAGGCCACTGCGCGATTGTTCAAGAGGGCCGGATTGTCTGGATGTGAGCGCAGCAGCACAGTCAAGGCATCGATGGCCTGCCGATACTGCCCGGCACGCACCAGCATCGCGGCCTGATGTGAAGCCCGATCATCAGGTTGGCCGCTGGTTTGAGCCGCAGTCATGGTCACGCCAAGCATCTGGCCCATGAACACCAGCAGGACGCAAGAAGCGATCCTGGTCCTGTGACCTTGAAGGAGGCGGCCTCTTTTCATTCCATGATCCTTAGGCCATTGCTGTGTTGAGATCAGGAGGCCATCCCGGAATAACCCCTGGCTGGGCACACCGCTGCCATGGCCGCAAGCATGCGTGTTCCGGGCTTGGTCAGGCTCCTGGCGCGCAACAGCCGGCCTTGCTGGTACCAGGCGAAACGCAACAGCATGTCGGGCCGCGGCAATTGACCGCGCCCATTGCTGGGCCATTCCACAAGCATCGTGGTCTTGCCATGCATCTCATACAAACCCAACAGCTCCACCTCAGCGGGGTGAGCGAGGCGATAGAGGTCCACATGCACCAATGTGCCCTGGGCCAGGGGGTATTGCTCAACGAGCGTATAACTTGGGCTGGGTACGGGGCCTTGCCAACCCAGTGCCATGATAAAGGCCCGTGCCCAGGTGGATTTGCCACTGCCCAGGTCGCCGGAAAGAAAAATCAGGGGAGGCTCGCCAGGCTGCCACTGCCGTGCAGCGGCGCGGGCGCTGCAGCGGGTTTCCTGCTCTCCAGGCAGTGACACGGTGATGCAGCCTTCGGTCATGGATTGACCAGAGCCTGCAAGGGTCCGTAGAGATCAGATGGCAAAAGGCCCCGCTCATTGCGGCCGGCAGCCACGTCGGCGGCCCGGCCATGCAGCCAGGCCCCTAGGCGAGCTGCATCGAAGGGACGCAAGCCTTGAGCCAATAGGCCGGCGACTATTCCTGTCAATACATCCCCCATGCCACCAGTGGCCATGCCTGGGTTGCCTGTATCAGAAAGGGCAAGTTGATCCCCATCGCAGATCAGGGTGCCTGCCCCTTTGAGAAGAACGACCCCGCCATAGCGTTGCTGCAATGCCTGGACAGCCGACGGACGATCCTGCTGGATGGCCTGCGAGGTGGTATCCAGGAGTCTGGCTGCTTCACCGGGGTGTGGAGTGAGCACCCAGTCATCGCGCTTGCTGGGGGTGTGGGCCAGAAGATTGAGCCCATCGGCGTCCACCACCAAGGGATAAGGCATACGCAGCGCCATCTCATAGAGATCCCGGCCCCATTTTGCCTGGCCCAGGCCAGGACCGATGGCCAGGACAGTGGCTCGTTTCAGCAGGGGGGTCAATCCCTCGGCGGCAGCAACGCCTGTGCTCATCAACTCCGGTCTGCCAATGTTGAGAAACTGGGCATGCACGGGCGATGTGGCCACAGTAACCAAACCGGCACCAACCCGCAGGGCGGCTTCAGCAGCCATCCTGGCAGCTCCTGAGAAACCCTCTGCCCCACCGATCACCAACACATGGCCGTTGGCGCCTTTGTGAGTGGATCGGGCCCGACGCGGCAGAGCTGCGCCTACCTCGCCATCCAGTACCCTTCTGGCAGCACAGGGTATCTGCTGCATCATCTCCTCCTGAGAGCCCAAGGGCTCATAGGCAATGATGCCGCTGTGATCCGGGCCCTCCCCTGTCAACAAGCCCAGCTTCAAGCCGATAAAAGTCACAGTCACCGTAGCGTGCACTGCCACACCATAGACGCGCCCCGTGTCGGCGCTGAGGCCCGATGGAATGTCCAGCGCCAGGCAAGGCAGGTTGCTGTGGTTGATGCTCTCGATAAGGGTTCTGGTTATACCGCTCACTTCCTTGTTGAGCCCGGTCCCCAGTATGGCATCCACCATCACATGGGCGCGCCTCGGGGCCAGATCGGCGCCCTGACCACTATAGAGCAACCAGGAGCCGCCCTGGTTGATGTAGGCTGTGGCGGCAAGCCCGGCATCACCATGCAGTTCCTGGGGAGGCACCAGGGCCAGGACCTGAACATCGTAATCGGCCTGATGGGCCAGGCGCGCCAGCACATAGCCATCGCCCCCGTTGTTACCTGGACCACAGCATACTAGCAGGCGCCGTGCCAAAGGCCAGCGCTGCTGTAGCTGGGCAAAGGCGGCGGCTCCGGCGCGCTCCATCAGGACAATGGAATCGATGCCGAGTTGATGGCACAGCAGGGTTTCCATGGCACGCAATTGCACAGCACGATACATGGTGGACGGCAGATTGCTTGCCATGTGGTTTCTCCGGGCGCTGGTCTATGCTGAGGGCGTCATTTGAAGAAATTGTACAGCAGGGCCGGCCTGGACCTGCAGGATGTCACCAGCTTTGCCGCTGCCCACAGGCTCGCCATCCAAAAGAAAATACCCCTGCTCCAGCTGACTCATGCCTACCTGCTCTCTGTTGATCCAGCCAAAATGGTGCCCCGTGTCCTTTCCCGCCAAGGCCTGGGCCAGGGCAATCAACAACCTGACCCCCCTTCCGGACACCCAACCCACGCGCATCCCTGTGGTTTTGGTATGGGTTGGCCAATTGGGCAGCGTTGTGGCCACCATGAATGTATAATTTTGTTTTTCTGGATGCAGGCCAAGCAGGGCCACGCGGTGGGGTTGCAGCACACCACCCCCCAGGGCGACACGTACCAGCTCGCGGCTGAACCAGAAAGCCGTGCCCAACTTGCCATCCAGGACAGGCAGCCTGGTTTGCTCGCGAAAGGCGCGGCATGCCTTCACGGCATTTACCATAGCCCCTCCCAACAACAAAAAACCATGGCTTGTCTCCTGCCCCCACGTCACGCGCAAGGTGGGCAAGGCCTGTTGCTGGGGTTGGGGCCAGCCATGACGTTCCCAATGGGACAGCCGGTTCAAGGAGGTCACCATTTTTCCAGTGGCCCCAAGCCAGGCTGCTGTGACATTGGAGCGCCCACCGCGCAGCAGACTGAGGGCCTTGATGCCCGGGCCATGCCCTTGCAAGAGGGCGGACACCACACCTTGTACCGTCCCGTCGCCACCGACCACCAGCAGAACCCGCACCCCCTTGGCAGCAAGTTGATCCATAGCGCTGGCGAAGGTAACAGGATTCCATGCATAAGCCCTGGGAATCAGGGGTGAGCTCTCCTCGAGGACAGTGCGCAGTGTGGACAAAAACCCATGCCGCACACCCCAGCTATAGGGATTGATCAGCATACCGAGCCGGCGGCTTGCCGCCTCGGTACAGGGAAAAGCAGCGTTCTCGGCAGCAGATGATTGGATGCGTTGATTGTGCTTGGGTTCAGCAGCCGCGCTCACTCAGCCACCTGGCGCCAGTGTCCCACTGCATCGGCTTGACCCGCTCTCGTCTGGCGCCACAAATTACGCAGCACGGCCCAGAAGGAAGGATAGTTGACTGCCCCATAGCCGATCTCGTTTGGTAGATTGGCCATCAAGCGGCGATGGGCTTCCGCCAGGTGGTGATAGGGGATGGTGGGACACAAATGATGAACGGCGTGATAGCGCAAGCCCACGGGAAACAGCAGAGCCGTTACCCAGCCGCCACCGACGATGTTGATGGAATCCCGCATCTGCTCCAACCATGACACGGGTTGGCCGGGCTCGATGTAACGATGAGCTGCCAGGTTGCGAACCCAGTTCAAACCCACGGCCACCACCACCACGAGATAAAACCTGAGTAAAACAGACCATGGCAGCCAACCAGCAGTGAGCACCACGACCAGGAACCAAAAAAGGATGGAGCAGGCCATGTCAGCCAGCGCCCAGAGCCTGTAAGGCTCATCGCGACTCAGGTGGCGCTTGTAAAAAGGGTTGATGCCGTAGGATGAGGCATGCTCCAGAAGAAGGCGCCGCCAGGCTGGGCGCAGAAAGGACAGCGGCACCAGAAAGCCGAAACGGATCATGGCCAGTAAGGGCAGCACAGGAACCTGCAGGAGATACAGCACCACGAGCCAAGGCCGGCCGAGACCCAGCGGAAGATATTCAGCATCATCAGGGGTGGCGAAGGTTTTCTTGCTGTGATGATCGCGATGATTGCGGTACATCAGGGAAGGCATCATCATCGGCCAGGCATAGAGGATGTTCCAGGCTGCGCAGAAGCTGCGCATGGCCCCAGGCCGGAAATGCGCTATCTCATGAATGAAGGTGCCGGCGCGAAACAGGGCCAGGGCCGCCACGGTGCCCGAGACGAGCTGCCACAAAAGCTGGTTGGACGTAAGGTAGATGAACAGCGATCCATAGACCACCGCCATGGTCAGCAGGAAATCGACCCAGTATATGACCGGGTTGGGGCAAAACAGATCACTCATCAGTTTCTGAAGATGAATGGTGGCTTCTGGGTTCTTGTTCATGTCTTTAACCTTATAATAAATCTATCGATAATCCCCATAAGCAGGGTTGTGCAGATATTCTAGTAATTTTTGGCCCCATCATCCATACTAGCAAGCCATGAGGGTGCATAAAGGGATTCTATTGGCTGGGGGCTCGGGAAGCAGACTTGCGCCCACAACAGCAGTCATCAGCAAGCAGCTGATGCCCATCTACGACAAGCCCATGGTGTACTACCCGCTGTGCACCCTCATGGAGGCGGGCATCCGGGATATTCTGGTCATCACCACGCCCCGGGATCAACAAGCCTTCGCCACCTTGCTGCAGGATGGCTCGCAGTGGGGACTGGCCTTGTCCTATGCCGTCCAGGAGCGCCCTGAAGGCATCGCCCAGGCCTTGCTGATCGGTCGGCATTTCCTGGGGGGCTGCCCCGTGGCCCTGATCCTGGGTGATAATCTCTTTTATGGCGATGCCATGGCCATGAGTCTGGGTGCGGCTGCCCAAAGGGCACATGGCGCCACCGTGTTTGGCTATCAGGTTGCCGACCCGCAGCGCTACGGTGTGCTAGCTTTCGATGAGCGGGGTCGTATTACGGATATCGTGGAAAAGCCTCCACTGCCGCCGTCCAATTATGCTGTCACGGGGTTGTATTTTTACGACCATCAGGCCCCCCTCCTGGCTCAGGAACTCAGGCCTTCTTCGCGAGGTGAACTGGAGATCACGGATCTCAACCTGGCCTATCTGCGCAGTGGCCAACTGTTCCTGGAGCGTCTGGAGCGGGGTATCGCCTGGCTGGATGCAGGCACCCACAACGCTCTGCTGGATGCTGCCCTGTTCATCCGCGTGGTGGAGGAGCGCCAGGGTCTCAAGATCGCCTGTCCAGAAGAGACCGCCTACCGACAGGGTTTCATCGACAAATCCCAATTGGCTGAACAGGCCCATGCCCTGCGCCACAGCAGCTATGGGCGCTACTTGGCCAGCCTGCTGGAATAACGGGAATAAAGGTCACCTGTGAACCTGATCCGCTTTGCCATCGATGGTCCCATGCTGCTCGAACCCCAGGTCTATCTGGATGAGCGCGGCCATTTTTTCGAACTTGGTCGTGTTGCAAGGTTCCAGGAATGGGGTATCGGCCTGCTGGTCCAGGACAATCAGTCAGGTTCCCGGTCCGGCGTGTTGCGGGGGCTGCATTACCAGCGCCATCATCCCCAAGGCAAACTGGTGCGCGTGCTGCAAGGGGCTATCTTCGATGTGGCAGTGGATCTGCGGCCGGGTTCGGTGACCTGGGGCCAACATGTCCAGGTCACGCTCAGCGAAGAGAGCCGCCAGATGTTCTGGGTGCCGCCTGGGTTTGCCCATGGCTTCTATGTGCTCTCCCCGTGGGCCGAGGTCCATTATCGCTGTACGGCCTATTACGAACCCGCCGATGAGGGGGTGTTGCTGTGGTCCGATCCCGCCCTGGCCATCCCCTGGCCGCTACAGGGAGGTCAACATCCCCTGCTTTCTGCCAAGGATGCCATGGGAAGGCCGCTTGCCCAGCTCGATCTCGGTAAGCATTCCCAGGATACATGATGA
>WOZS01000063.1:21265-24378 GCA_011620135.1 Gammaproteobacteria bacterium | reverse complement strand
CAGCCATCACTGGCGCGCGCAATTACGCCACATGCTGCAGAGCACGACCCCCGGGCATGCCTTGCCGGCCCAGCCATAATCCATAATCCCATGGTTTGCCTGCAGGTTCCCCGGTATGGGGGCTTGTGAAAAGATGCCTGGGGCACAGGACCAGCCTGCCTGTTGCTGTCATGGTTTTTCGGGTTGCTGGTGCGCTGGTGGCAGGGTGCGGAGATCTGGCAGCATGATGGTCATGGCCAGGATGTCCAACTGATCGCGCTGATTGACTTCCACTTGCACTGCATCTTCTGTGATGGGCACATAGCGGCTGATCACATCCAGCAGTTCCTGGCGCAGCTGGGGCAGGTAGGGCCTGCTGGTCTGCAGGTGGTGCTTTTCATGGGTGATCACGATACGCAGACGCTCCGTGGCCACCTTGGCGGATGAGCGCTTGCGGGAGTGCAGCAGATTCCACAAGGCCATGCAGTTATCTCCCAAACAGCCTTCCAAAAAACCCCTTTTCCATGCGAACGGGGGTTTGGGGATCGATCTCGCCGAGATAGCGCCCCACAAGCTCCACATAGGCGGCCCCGGCATCGGTCTGCGGCTCCAGGATGACCGGCGTGCCCGCGTTGGAAGCCTGCAGCACCGCGCGGGATTCAGGTATCACCCCCAGGACGGCCAGGTTGGTGCCCAGGACATCGCGGATATCCTCAAGACTCATCATCTCGCCACGACTGACCCGCTTGGGTGAATAACGGGTCATGACCAGAAATTCCCGCACCGGCTCTTGCTCCGCCTCGGCGCGCCTGGTCTTGCTGCTCAACAGCCCCAGGATCCGATCCGAGTCCCGCACCGAGGAGATCTCGGGGTTGGTGACCACCAGGGCGTCATCGGCAAAGTACATGGCCAGATGTGCCCCCTTCTCGATGCCTGCCGGCGAATCACAGATGATGTAGTCGAACGATTCGGCCAGTTCCTGCATGACCTGCCCCACACCTTCCTTGGTCAGGGCGTCTTTGTCCCTGGTCTGGGAGGCGGCCAGAATGCTGAGCCCCTCCACGCGGCGGTCGTTGATCAGTGCCTGGCGTACCGTGGCCTCGCCATGGATGACATGCACCAGATCGTAGACCACGCGGCGTTCGCAACCCATGATGAGATCCAGGTTGCGCAGCCCCACATCAAAATCGATGAGCGCCGTCTTTTTGCCGCGCAGGGCAAGCCCTGTAGCAAAGGAGGCCGCCGTGGTGGTCTTGCCTACCCCGCCCTTGCCGGATGTGATGACTACGATGCGCGCCATGCTTCCCTTGATTCCCTTGTCAGCCATCTCGCCAGTGATTTGCGAGCCATGATACACCATTACACGACGAAGGCTTCGACCACCAGCGTTTCATCTTCCAGGCGGATGCATGATGGCTTGCCGTGAGACGCTACATCCAGCTCTTCTGCTGTGAGATAGAAACCGGCGATGGCTACCAGCTCCGCTTCCAGGGCATGGCAAAATATCCGCGCTTCCTGGTTCCCACGGGCCCCGGCCAGGGCGCGTCCTCGCAAGACGCCATAGACATGGATGGAGCCATCGGCCATCACCTCGGCGCCAGCGTTTACGCTGCCCAGAACGACAATATCACTGGATGGGGCATGGATTTGCTGCCCGGATCGTACCTGCCCCTTGACCACCCTGAGGGGCCAGGATGGCCTGGGGCCTGATTCCTGGGGCCTGATGGAGGCATCCGGCGCAGCAGTGGCAGTCTGTCGATGGGCATCCTGCTGCCCAAAGACACCCAGACCGGCCAGAATGGCCTGGGCCCTGACCGCCTCATCGCCCACCACCGCGCAGGGCAGCAAGCCCAGCTTTTTGAGCGCGTTGATGAGCTGGTGCAGTTGTGTCTGGTTTTCTGGTGCTCCATCGGAAAGATCCAAGACCACAGGAATCTTCGCGGCGAAGAAATCCCGGTGGGTCTCCAGCAGCTCATCCAGGGCGGACACCACGGCAGCCGGCTCTGCCGCATTGATGTGCAGAATCGGCATCGTGAAGGCGCGCGACTTGATCGTGACGGCGGGCTGCCCGGATGCAGCCATGGCATGGCGTGGTACGGTGCGCCTGCTCGAACCTTTTATGGTTGGCATGCTGTGTCCGGGGCGGTGGCGCAAGGCCATGCATGGCCTTCTCCAGGGAGGGGTGGGGCAAGGCCATGCGGCAAGGCAGGCTTGTCAGGTGGATGATGCGCAATGATCTTGCCCGGATTGAAGAGGTTGTGAGGGTCCAGCGCCTGTTTGATGGCGCTCATGAGGCCGATACCCGCTGCGCCATGTTCCCATGCCATATAGGCTTGTTTCCCCAATCCCACGCCATGCTCCCCGGTGCATGTGCCGCCCTGTTCCAGAGCGCGACGAATCAGCCGCTCATGCAGGGTTTTGGCGCGGTGCATTTCTTCTGTGTCCTCGGGAGACACCAGCAGCAGCAGATGGAAATTACCTTCCCCGGCATGCCCCACCAAAGGGCCCATCAGCCCACTTGCCGCCAGATCGGCTTTGGTTTCAAGTATACACGCTGTCAGGGCGGAAATGGGTACGGCCACATCCGTGGACCATCCCTTGCAACCAGGCCGCAGAGCCAGGGCTGCATAGAAGGCCTGGTGGCGGGCGCGCCACAGTTGACGTTGGGCTTGTTCGGCATGCTCCAGACGCACCTGGATGGCCCCCTGTTCCCGGGCGATGCCGCCCACCAGGGCCACCTCTTCTTGCAGCGCCGCGGGCATGCCATGGAACTCGAGAAACAAGGTGGGGCCAATGGGGAGATCCACGTGGCTGTAGCGGGCAATGGCTGCCATCTGCAACTCATCGAGCAATTCGATGCGGGCAGCAGCCACACCGGACTGGACCACTGCCACCACCGTTTCCACGGCTGCCGCCAGCGTAGCGAAGGTAGCCACCGCCACGGCGGTGGCGGCAGGCCGGCCGTACAGACGCAAGGTCACCTCGGTAATGATACCCAGGGTGCCCTCCGATCCCACCATCAGGCGGACCAGGTCATAGCCTGCGGCTGATTTACGTGCCCGGCAGCCCAACTCCACAACCTGTCCATCGGCCATGACCACTCGCAGGCCAAGCACATTGTCGCGCATGGTGCC
>WOZS01000063.1:0-21165 GCA_011620135.1 Gammaproteobacteria bacterium | reverse complement strand
CCGGCGCCAAAGGCCACCACGGGACGCCGCCAGCGCTGGCACCAATGTACCAGGGCCACCACCTCGTCCTCGCAGCGCGGGAAGGCCACGACCGCAGGCGGCGAGCCAGGGTAATAGGACTCCCCTTGACCATGACGCAGGCGTATATCCAGGGAAGCCGTGCAACGCTCCCCCACGATGCCCTGCAGCTCGCCCCATTCGCGATGGTTCAGTTCATATGGAGCCACGCTTTTCCCCCACGCATGCACGGTGCAGCGAGTTCCTGGCTTATATTATAATGGTTAAGTGAACCCCTTGCCCTGCATCTGGAAGCATGGCGCATTGTACCCTCCCATGACAACAGGTGATGGGGGGGCAAGGCGTCTCGAGGGAAGCAGCTCCATATGGGCATACTTTCTTGTGTTCATGGTATCTTGCAGCGCTGCCCCTCTGGGGGCCCAGCCTGCTCCTGAAGCCGATACGCCGCCACATCCCGACACCACAGTGAGAATGTATCGCTGGACCGATGATCAGGGTGTGGTCCATGTCGCCGACCACCCTGGACCATCCTCTGACAGGAAGCGTCATCTCCAGGAGATCCACGTGGATCCAAGCCTCAATACCACCAAGGCGGTTCCCCTGCCCCCTCTTCCCCAGCCACAGCCCCGCCAGGAAAAAAAAGCCCAGCCCAGGCAGGAGCAAAGGCAAAATGATGGCGACCAGCAGCAATTGACAGATGAGGAACTACAGGAGATATTACGTGCCTACTTCCAGTCTCGCCATGCTGAGTCAACAATCCTCTATCCTGGTTGGGGATACGGCGGATATTATGCAGGTGAATACTCTGGCGGCTCGCTATGGCATCCGCGAGGTAACCACCAATCCCACCCTGATCGCCATGGCCGTGGAACAAGGCCGCTATCCAGACCAGATGACCGACGCCATCGCCCAGGCCATGACGCGCCATCGGGACCACCCCAGCCGCCTCGGCTGGGCCGCCCTGTACCTGACCGCCGCCATCGGCCGGGAGATCCTGCAAGCCATTCCGGGGCGGATATCCACCGAACTGGACGCCCATTTGGCGTTCGATCCCCTGGGCAGCTGCCAGCAGGCCCACCATCTGCTCGAGATCTATCGCAGCCTGGGCGTGGCCAGTGAACGGGTGCTGATCAAGCTGCCCGCCACCTGGGAAGGGCTCGAGGCCGCAGGACGGCTGGAGCAAGAGGGCATCCATTGCAACCTCACCTTGATCTTTCACCTGGAACAAGCGGCTCGGGCTGCCGATAGGGGCGTAAGCGTGGTTTCGCCATTTGTCGGGCGCATCAGTGATTGGTACCACAGCAAGCGGGGCTTGCGGCCCCTCAGCCCTGACGAAGATCCAGGCGTGCAATCTGCCCGGCGGATTCATGCCTACATGCGGTCTCATGGCTACAGCACCCAGACCATGGCGGCCAGTTTTCGCAGCACCACCCAGGTCATGGCGCTTGCAGGATGCGATCTGGTGACGCTGTCGCCCACGCTGCTGCAGTCACTGGCTCAGGAAGAAGCGCTTGCCACGCCGCCATCCTGGACAACCTCTGCCCCCGTTGAGGAAAAAGTGCTCAGCGATGAGGCCACCTTCCGCTACCGGCTCAACGACGATCCCATGGCCTGCGAGCTGCTGGCCGACGGCATCCGCCGCTTTGCGCAGGATGGGGCACGCTTGCTGGCATGCCTCGAGCAGGCCATGCCTTCCTGAATCATTTCAGAACTGCTATCCAGCAAGGGCCAGCTGTCCGGTATTGAGGCCGGGACAGGCCCTCCAGGGCTCACATCATTGGTCCAGGCGGCTGTAGAGCAGCATGGTGACCTGTTCGGAAAGCAGTCCCATCAGGAACACCAGCACCGCGGTGGACAAGAGCAAGGCGCTCATGTTGGTGAAGCGCTGCATCTCGATGAAGGTAAAACCATAGTAACCCAGGCCCAGAATGGCAAAGCCCATGGCAATGGGCGCAAACACCTTGAGGGGCGAGAACAGGGCCCCGATGCGAAAGATGATCAGCAAGAAACGCACCCCGTCGCGCCAGGGACGCAGGTGGCTCTGCCCCACCCGCTCTGCAACCTCGATGGGAATGAAGGCCACAGGATAGCCAGAACGCAAGAAGGCCATGGTGATGGTGGTGGGATAGGAAAAACCGTTTGGCAGCAGGGCGAGAAACTTGCGGAACTGAGCGGCCCGGCAGGCACGGAATCCGGAGGTGAGATCCAGGATAGGCCGTGCGGTGATGATGCTTGCCAGGCGATTGTAGACCCAGTTGCCCAGGTGGCGCCAGAGGTTTGCCTGGCCGCGCCGGCTGCGCGCCCCGATCACCATGTCATACCCCTGGCCCATCTCTTGTACCAGGCGGGGGATATCGGCTGGATCATGCTGTCCATCGGCGTCCATCAGGACCAGGATCTCTCCTGTGGCACGTCGCGCCCCCGACTTGACCGCCGCCCCATTGCCCATGGCGTAGGGGTGATGCACGACGATGGCTCCGGCCGCTGCGGCCAATGGAGCTGTGGCATCCTCCGAGCCGTCGTCCACCACGATGATCTCCGCGCCGCCCGGCATGGATGCCACCACGTGGCGCAAGACGGGCAACAGGCGCTGCAAGGCCTGCGCCTCGTTGCGCGCCGGCAGGATGATGCTGATCCGGGGTACCTGCATCAGGATGACTTCCTGTTTTGTGGTTGTCGACGGGATCGCTCCACGGCTTGCAGCGCTTCAAGCAGTTCGCGGCGTCGTACTGCGCCACGGTGCAAGGGATCGAGTTCAGCTGCACGCCGCAGTGCCTGGCGTGTCATTTCTGTATCCCCAAGCTGCAGGGCCATGCTGGCCAGGGACAGCTGATGCTGGTAGGCGCCAGGATCTGCCCTGGTGGCTGCGATGGTGTAATGCAGGGCTTTTTGTCCATCATGGAGCATCACGGCGTAATACTTGCCCAACAAGGCATTTGCCATGCCACGCACCTGGGCTGGCGTGCGGGGATTGGCCAGCGCCGCCTCGAACAGCCCGATCACTTCTGCATGGGGCAGCCTGGTCAGGCCCTGTTGCTGCCATTCCACCAAGCGCATCAGCACCGCACTCAGGCTGATGTGGACCGGCCCTGTGGCCAGGCGCTGGCGCAGGGCGCCCAGTTGCTCCGGGGGCGTGGTCTGGTGTTGCAGTCCCGCCAGCAGCAACAGCCCAAAATCCGCCACCACCGCCTGGTTGTCCAGGCTGCGGGCCTGCAGGAGGTGTTCGTGTGCGTTAGCATAGAGCATGGCCGCAGCCTGGTCCTGGTGATCCCTGTGCAGGCGTCTTGCAGCCAGCATGGCGCTCATGGCCGCCTGGAGGTGGGCGCGCGCCGAGCGGGGATGATGAGCGGCTTCCGTAAGCCCCCACACGATGCCCTGCCCCCAGACCGCGGCCCGCGCGGCGGTGGCCAGCAGCAGGCCACCCAGCAACGCCAGGGCGGCAAGCCCTGTGCCCAGGCGCAGCCTGCCGTTGCTCCCAGCGGGAGAAAGCAGGGCTGCGGCGGCCATGATGGGCCCCAGGATGGGGATATAGTTGCGATGTTCATGCATCAGCTCCAGATTCAGCAGGGCTTCCATGCTGTGTCCGGCCATAAACCACAGCACAGCGCAACTGCACCAGGGCATCTTGCGGCGCAGTAGCCAGCCTGCTGCCACCACCAGCATCCAGCCTGCTGCTGCGATGAGGGTCGAGAAGGGGTGCAGCAGGCCCGATGATGGCGCGAAATCGTCGTGATAAAGCCCCATGGCCCCCTGGCTGGGCCAGAAGATCAGTCCTATGTACAGCCACAGCACCCTGGCTTCACTGAGCCAGTGGGCCACCATGGGCACGCCCCGCCAGGCATAGCCCTGCATCACCTCCTGGCCATGGTGCAGCAGATAGTTCAGGAGCCACAAGCCCGGCAGCACCAGCAGTGGGCCATAGACCAGCCACAGGCGCCGATCGGCGCTGCCCATGAGCAGCGTCATGTCCAGCACCAGGGCCAAAGGCACGGCCAGCACACCGCTTTCCTTGGTCAGGGCCGCCAGCATGGTCGCCACAGCCAACACGGCCAGGCTCCGCAGGGCAATACCCCATCCCGGAGTGCTGGCCCAGCGTGAGCGCAGCCGTGCATAACCCAGTAACCCCGCCAGCACGAACGTGGCCGAAAGGCTGGTCATGCGCTGCACCACATAGAGCACGCTGGTGAGCTGCAGGGGGTGCAGCAGGAACAGGCCTGCTGTGAGCAGTGCCAGCCGTCGGTTGTCCTGGCCAGGGCCGCAGTCAGGAGCCAACTGGCGCAGCAGGGCATACACCAGCAGGCCGTTGCCGCCATGGATGACCAGGTTGGTCAGCTTGAAGTAGTATGGGTCCATGCCGGTGGTCATGAGATTGGCCCAGAAGCTCAGCATGGCGATGGGGCGGCGCAGGGGGCCGGCATTGCCGGACCACATGGCCTGCCAGGCCGCCCTCCATGAGAGTTCATGAGCCTGCCAGGCGTTGTTGTCGATCAGGTTGGCGGCATCATCGAAGGTAAAAAGCCCGTGCAGCCCAGGCCAGTAGGCCAGTGCCGTGGTGGCCAGCAGCAGCAGCAGCACCGGCGTGGCCAGGCGCTGTGTTGCAGGACGACTGACCGCCGCTGTGGTGGCGTCTACCCTAGAGAACATGCCAAACGGCGGTCATGGGGTATGGGGTGTGCAGAGACCGCAAAACCCAAAAAGGCGCCACAGATGAGTGCACGCCTTTTTGGCTGATGGTAGCGGTGCAAACAAAGCCCGTATGCGGAAACGGCGCTGCTTTTTAGCTCAGTTCAGAAACCTGCAGGTGGGCCGTTCCGGCAATCGGCGGGCAGATACTTGGTGGGGATGCTGTCATTATAAGCAGCACAGGTCCATGTAACGGTGCCCTTGGTGCCAATGGCATACCAACCCAGCTTGGCGTTGGTCAGGTCTTCTTGAAAGATAGATGGTCTCAGGTTGGCAATGAGAATGGCATGATCTTCATCTTTGTTCTCATAATCCAGACTCGCGACCACTGCCGATGAGGAGCTCGCTATTGTGAGCGCATCCAAACCTTTCTGGCCCGTATCCGGCGGCATTCTTGTCTGGGTTTGGTAGTATTCGGCCAGATCGGTGCGTGCGGCACCGAGGAAATTCATGGCCTCCGTGATGCGCGCCCTGGTGACGTATTTCTGGTAGTTGGGGATGGCGACGGCCGCCAGAATGCCGATGATCGCCACGACGATCATCAACTCGATCAGGGTGAAACCGCCCTGGCCGCGTTGTATGGCCTGCTGTGTTGTCTTGCCTTGCATGTGATGCCCTCCGCTGTTTCGGTCCTGGAGCCATGAAACCGCTCCAGCTATGGTAACGCTCTTCGCCAGGCTGCCTTGCAGCAACCTGCAACAAGTATGCAAGCAGGATGCCAGAAAAACAAGGAGGCTCCCATGACAGTTCGGCTGCATGGTGCAGCCCGCCTGCCGCAAGGAATGGTCACATGCTGACAATTCTGGTCCATGAGCCTGTGCCTGTTTCATGGCGGGATCTGCTCCAAGGCAGCCAGCAAGGTTTCGCGATCCATATGGGGCAATGTGGTGCCGTCCTCGCCCAGCGGGGTACTGCGGCGCCATTGGCTATGGGGCAGGACAGCCACCCAAGTTTCATGTTGCTGAGCATGCAGGCGGTAGGCGTGCACCGTGCACTCCCCTTGCGCCCAGGATACTGTGAGGTGACCAAAGGTGAAGCGGACCCCGCGATCCAGCAGATGGTATGCCAGGTCTTCCGGGGTGGCCGCTGCCGTGTACAGCACCACTCTGGCGGATGGCACCAGCAGGCCAGCCGCTATAGCCCCAGCTGCCACAGCCATGAAGGGAGCCAGCAGTTCCATCGCTTCCAGGGCCGCAAGACACCAGCGTTGCCGGGCATGCTGGTAGCCTGCTGGGGTAAAGAGGCGTAGCCGGGTTTCCAGCTCCCGTCGCACCTCGGCTTCTGTGGGGACCATTGGACCATGCCCCGGCAGGCCGCTGCGATGCAGTGCCTTGGCGCGCGCCCTGGGGATGGATTCAATGCCCCCTTCCAGCATCAGCCGAGCTGTTTCCTGGGCAATGAGTTCGCGTCTGCGCTTGCCTGAGCGCTTCATGTCCCTTTTCATGTGGTATGGCGGCCTCAGAACAGGTCGCGGGGCACGGCCTCCATGGGCGGGGCTTGTCCGGTCGCCGCGGTGGGGCTGGGAGGCGGGTGGCTCGCCAGAAAAAGTTCCGCAACCCCAGCAGGATCATTGGCCGCAGCCATATACCCTGTCGCGGGATCGACGCGCGCCATGAGTACCCCAGGCGGGGAGACTGCTGGCACATCGGGCACATTGCGCAGCGCATGGCTCATGAAGGAAAGCCACATGGGCAGGGCGGCCCGTCCCCCTGTCTCCCCCGAACCCAGGGACTGCGGCTGATCGAAGCCCAGCCAGGCAATGGCTACCTTGGTTGGTGTGAAGCCGGCAAACCAGGCATCATGAAAATCGGTGGATGTGCCGGTCTTGCCAGCCACATCCTGCCTGCCCAGTTGCCGAACCTGGGCCGCCGTGCCCCTGACAGTGACGTCATGGAGCAGGTCGCGCATCACGAAGGTGTTTTGCGCCGAGATAACCCGGGGGGCGAAGGTGGAGGTGTTGTCGCTGCCGGCTAAGCAGGCGTCGCATAAGACGGTCTCTGGATGGCGGTAGATGGGTTTTCCAGCGGCATCATGCACGCTCTCGATCAGGTAGGGCGTGACCAGATAGCCGCCGTTGCTCAGTACCGCATAGGCCCGGGCCAGCTCCAGTGGCGTGACATCGGCGGTGCCCAGCGCCAGGGAAAGCCCATTGGGGAGTTGTTCCTCGCGAAACCCGAAGTTCTGCAGGAAGCGCCGCCCATCGCTTACGCCGATGCGTTGCAGCACCTTGATGGAGACCAGGTTCAACGACTTGCGCAACGCCTCGCGCAGGCTGACCCTGCCATGCAGCGAGCCACCATAGTTGCCGGGCATCCACAGGCCGGAGCTGGTGTGCACCACCACGGGAGTGTCGTCGAACATGGTAGCCGGCGTGATGCCTTCTTCAAGAGCGGCTGAGTAAATGAAGGGTTTGAGTGCCGAGCCTGCCTGACGATGGGCCTGAACAACCCGGTTGAACTGGCTGTGCTCGAAGTCCACGCCACCCACCAGGCTCTCGATGGCGCCGGTCTGGGGGTTGAGCGCCACCAAGGCACCCTGGACCTTGGGTGTCTGCGCCAGGAGCCAGCCGCGTGGCGGGGTGCTGGCTGACCCATCCTGCAAGGACCCTTCTGGAGCAATCGGCATGACCTGTACCACAGCGCCGGGATGCAGGCTTGCGGCCGCTTGCCCAGCCCAGCGCCAGGCTGCCTTCGGCAGCGTCATGGTGCCATGTCCTCGGGCATAGAGCGTCCAGCCCTGGGCATTGGTGCTCGTGATGACCGCCGGGACGATGGCGTCGGCCACCACGGGCCATTCCGACAACAAGCGCTCCAGTCGCGCCGGCCCGCCTTGCAGGTCGGCGCTGTCCAGGTGGCCCAGGGGACCGCGGAAGCCATGACGGCGTTCATAGGCCAGCACGGCCTCCAGGACATCTTGACGCGCATGGCGGTTCAAGTCGGCATCGATGGTGGTGTAGACCTTGAGCCCCGCTGTATAGGCAGCTGCTTCCCCGTAATGAGCCACCATATCGGCCCGGACCATATCGGCTGCATGCGCGGCCAACGAAGCGACCCGAGGAGGTTTGAGCCCCACGGTCACAGGTGCAGTTCTCGCCTGCTGGTAAGCGACAGCATCGATGAAATGCAAGGCCAGCATGCGATCCAGGACATAGTTGCGTCGCTCCAGGGCCAAGGAGGGATTGCGCATGGGGTTGTAGCGGGATGGCGCCTTGGGCAGGCCCGCCAGCAGGGCGGCTTCTGCCAGGCTGAGCTCATGGGGTTGCTTGCCGAAATAGGTCTCGGCGGCAGAAGCCACACCATAGGAACGCTCGCCGAGGTAGATCTTGTTCAGGTACAGCTCGAAGAGCTTCTGCTTGCTGAGTGAGCGCTCCAGCTCCACGGCCAGGATGATCTCCTTGATCTTGCGCTCGAAGGTGCGCTCGTTGGTCAGGAAGAAGTTGCGTGCCACCTGCATGGTGATGGTGCTGCCACCCTGCTCCTTGCGGCCGGTGCGCAGCAGATGGATGGCCGCCCTGCCCAGGCCCTTCACGTCCACACCCGAGTGCTCGAAAAAGCGGGCATCCTCGGCGGCCAGGAAGGCCTGGATCAGGACCGGAGGCATCTTGTCGAAAGCAATGGGTGTGCGGCGCTCATTGCCGAACTCACCAATCAGGATCTGGTCACGGCTGTAGATACGCAGCGGCTCCTGCAGCCGGAATACATCTGGGCCATGGATGTCGGGCAGATTGGGTGCGATTGCCATATACACACCAACCAGGGCGGCCATCACCAGGAGAACGACCGCCATGGCAGCCCCCGTGGCCACGCGCAGCATTTGCCAGGTCAGAGTCATCTTGCTTGTCACCTCACCACGACCTTGCGGCCCTGGTAGCCCTATGGGGTTATGGCATCCCCTATCCAGGATTCAGCAAGGCATGGTACGCTTTTCCATATGATTGCGCAAACTCGGGTGCCGTTCTATTTTTGTATCCAATTTTGTATCCAGGGGAATGAGGCGAATGCGGCGATCACCTCGCGTGCAGCTGGAAAGAGGTCATGATGCAGCAAACAGTCCTCGTGAGGGGTTGGCGCTCATGTCAGCATGTCGTCACCAGGCATCCCTGCTGAGCGCCAGATTGGCATGCGGCTGCATCAGGCTCTATCAACTGGTTTTTTCGCCCCTGCTGCCTCCTGCCTGCCGGTATCTGCCGAGTTGCTCTGCCTTTGCCCACGAGGCCATCAGCAGACATGGTATCCTTCCTGGCATGCTCATTGCTCTTGCACGACTGTTGCGCTGTCATCCATGGGGTGGCATGGGTCACGATCCTGTTCCGGATCACTTCTCCTGGAAGATCGTCTGGCAGCGGATGCACCGCGGGTCGCTGGCTGCTGGCTCTCGAAAAAAATGGTGACCCTACCCCCATGACCGTTGTGACTCGCTTTGCCCCCAGCCCCACCGGCCCGCTGCACATTGGTGGCGCGCGCACCGCGCTGTATGCTTGGTTGTATGCCAAGCGGCACGGCGGGCAGTTTATCCTGCGCTTCGAGGATACTGATCGTGAGCGTTCTGCTGAGACTTATGCCAGGTCCATTCTGGAATCTATGGCCTGGCTGGGATTGCACCATCATCAAGGGCCCTTGTACCAGTCGCAGCGCATGCCGCGTTACCACCAGGTGGTCCAGCAGCTGATGGCAGCAGGTCTTGCCTACCATTGCTATTGCACCCCTCAGGAATTGGACGAGATGCGTGCTGCACAGCGGCAACGCAGCGAAAAGCCTCGCTATGATGGCCGCTGCCGCCAGCGCACAGCTCCCCGCCCTGGCGTCCCGCCGGTGGTCCGCTTTCGCAACCCGCCAGATGGCGAGGTCGTGTTTGACGACCTGACCAAAGGAACCATCGTTGTCGCCAATACCGAACTGGATGACCTGATCCTGGTGCGCTCCGATGGGCAGCCAACCTACAATCTGTGTGTGGTGGTGGACGACCTGGACATGGGGGTGACCCATGTGATTCGGGGTGAGGATCACGTCATCAACACCCCGCGCCAGATCAATCTTTTTGCTGCGCTGGGTGCCCATCCGCCCCGGTTTGCCCATGTGCCCCTGATCATGGGAGCAGATGGCAAGCCGCTTTCCAAGCGTCATGCTGCCGTGGATACACTGGCCTACCGGGAGCAGGGGTATCTGCCCCAGGCCCTGCTGAATTATCTTTTTTTGTTGGGTTATTCGGTGGGCGATCAGGAGCGCTTCACGCTGCAGGAGATGGCGGATGTGTTCGATCTGGCCCGGGTGCACCGCTCCAGTGCGGTGTTCGATCCCAAAAAGCTGCTCTGGCTGAATCACCAGTACATCAAGGAGAGCAGCCCGGACCTGCTGGCTCCCCTGCTTCTGGAGCATCTTGCCCAGCGTGGTTGTGTTCCCAGCGCCGCGCCCCCGTTACCCGCGGTGGTGAGTATCCAGCAGGAACGCTGCAAGACGCTGGCCGAGATGGCCGACAAGAGCCTTTTTTTTTATGCCCCTCCCGCTGGCTATGCACCCAAGGCCACAGAGCGGTATTTCTTGCAGCCACATGCCGCAAGGCTTCTTGCGGCCATGAGCCAACAATTAGCCGAGCTTGGGGAATGGTCACAGCCGGAGATTGCCCGGGCCATTCATCAGGCCGCGACCTCTTTCCAGCTGACCCTGGCTGATGTGGCTCAGCCGCTGCGCCTGGCGCTGAGTGGCGATACCGTCTCACCGCCCATCGATGCCACGATCTATTGGCTGGGCCGCGATGAGGCGCTGCAACGCCTGAACGCAGCGCTGGTCTTTCTGCAAAGCCAGGCTGGCGGATCCGCGGCGCGTTCCACGGCTTGCTAAGCGAACCCCTTCGGGTTGATTCATCATTATTCTCATCATTCATCGAGGAGCCCATGTATTTACCAAGCCGCGCCCTGGCCATTCTGATATTCCTGTCCTGTTGCCTGGGGAGGATCGCCATGGCGGCTGGGGAACCGGATGTGATCAAGCGCATCGAACGGGATGGTTTCGAGGTGATCAAGTCCTTCCCTGCCGAGGGAGGGCTCACGGGTTATGCCGGGCGCATTCAGGGGGAGCCCATGGTGGTGTATGTCACCGCGGATGGGCGCTATGCCCTGATTGGGCATCTGATTGATGCCAATGGCAACAGTCTGACCGAATCCCACATGAGCCGTTATATTCCTCCCCCGGATCTCTCCAAGGCCTGGGAGCGCCTGGAGCATGAGGCCACCTGGATCGTGCAAGGGGCCAGGAATGCACCGCGGGTGATCTATGCCTTCACGGATCCCTACTGCCCCTATTGCCATCGCTTCTGGGAGGCGGCAGCACCCTTTGTGCGCAGCGGCAAGGTGCAGATCCGCCATGTGATGGTCGGTGTGATCAAACCCAAGAGCATCAAGGCGGCCGCACAGATATTTGGGGCATCCGACCCGGCTGCGGCGCTGGCGCAGCACGAGGAACGCTTTCCCCAGGGTGGGCTCGCGTTGCGCGACCAAACCGCCAAAGACAGCATTGCGAAGGTTACGGCCAACAACAATCTGATGCGGCAGCTGGATGTCAATGGGACGCCTGCTGTGTTCTATCGGGACAGCCATGGTGTGGTGCGCATGGTGGGGGGGTTGCCTGCCCCAGAGCAGCTTGAAGAAATCCTGGGTTCCAAGGCGCAGTAACGGCAGGCAGACTCCATCACCATGTTCAATCAGGTGGGGTGTCATGACCGCGCCCTTTGATCATCTCGAGCGGCAGGTACACGCGTTGATTGCGCGCTGCCGGCGTTTGCAGGCCGAAAACAGGGAGCTGCGCGCGCTCTACCAGAGGCAGCAGCGGCGCCAGCAGGAATTGGAAGACAAGCTGCGCCAAGCTGGCGCTATGGTAGAGGCCATGCTGGAGCGTATGGGCGCTTTTGAGGCAAGTCAGCACGATCAGCACACCCAGTTTCCCGGCGAGCCAGCAAAGCAGGCTGCGCTGGCACGGGATGCCGGTTCCTCATGAAGGACACAGAGCCAACGGCGACCAGTCTTACTGTTCACCTGCTGGATCGGGACTACCAGGTGAACTGTCCACCGGACAAGCGAGAAGCACTGCTTGCGGCTGCTGCATACCTCGATCAGCGGTTTTGCGAGCTGCGCAGCAGCAAGAGCAAGCTGTTCGGCATGGAAAAGCTGGCCATCACCGTAGCCCTCAATCTGGCGCACGAGGTGCTTACCCTGCGTCGCGAAGCATCCCCGGCCGAGCCCCTGCCTGTGGCCAGGGTACTGGACCTCACGGCCGCTGTGGAAGACGCTCTGCAGGAGCAGGAGGACGCCACCAAGTAAGGTCTCCACAGCAGAGATGGCAAGCAATGGATGGGGCATTCCTCACCCATTGCCACAGGGCACCTATTTTCTTGTTCAGTCGTTGACCAGGCCCGGCAAGGATGGGGGGCGGCCTGGCTCTGGTTCATCCGATGATGGGTTGTCGACTGTTATCTGGGCGATCGCCTTCATGCTGAGGCGGATGCGCCCTTGCCGGTCCAGCTCCAGAACCTGGACATCCACATACTCCCCTTCCGACAGCTTGTCGCGTACATTCTGAACCCGTTCTTCCGAGATCTGGGAAATATGCAACAGACCATCACGTCCGGGCAGGATGGTGATGAAGGCCCCGAAATCCACCAGGCGCGCCACCTTGCCCCGGTAGACTCGCCCCACCTCCACATCGGAGGTGAGCTCCTCGATGCGTCGCCTGGCTTCCTGGCCGGCGCGCTTGTCCACCGAGGCGATGGTGATGGTGCCATCATCACGCACATCGATGACCGTATTGGTCTCTTCGGTGAGCTGGCGAATGGTGGCGCCGCCCTTGCCAATGACATCCCGGATGCGCTCCGGATTGATGTTCATGGTGAGAATGCGCGGCGCCCATTCAGACATTTCGATGCGCGGTTCTGCCAGAACCCGATCCATGCAATCCAGCACATGGAGTCGACCTTGCCTGGCCTGCTCCAGCGCCTGAACCAGAATGTCGCGGGTGATACCCTGGATTTTCATGTCCATCTGCAAGGCGGTCACACCGCGCCTGGTACCGGCGACCTTGAAGTCCATGTCGCCGAGGTAGTCCTCATCGCCCAATATATCGGTCAGTATGGCGAAGCGATCACCTTCCTTGATGAGACCCATGGCGATGCCACCCACTGCTGCTTGCAACGGCACGCCGGCATCCATGAGCGCCAGGCTCGTGCCACACACCGTGGCCATGGAGCTGGAGCCATTGGATTCGGTGATCTCGGAGACCACGCGCACTGCGTAGGGAAACTCTTCGGGGATGCGTGGCATGACCGCCTCGATGGCACGGCGTGCCAGCCTGCCATGGCCGATCTCGCGGCGCTTGGGGGAGCCCATCATGCCAGTTTCCCCTGTGCAATAGGGGGGGAAATTATAATGCAACATGAAGGGCTCGCGTCGATCGCCACCCATGGTCTCGATGATCTGGGCATCCCGTTCCGTACCCAATGTGCTGCTCACCAGCGCCTGGGTTTCTCCACGGGTGAACAGGGCCGAGCCATGGGCCCGAGGCAGAAGTCCCGCCTCGATTTCGATGGGGCGGACATCCTGCAGGCCGCGACCATCGATGCGCGGCTTGCCATCCAGGATGCGCTGTCGCACGATGGCGCGCTCCAAGGCGTGAAAAGACCGGGTGACGGCCTCGGCTGGCAGAGCTGCTTCTGTCATGAGCCTGTTGAGGGCCATGTCCTGCAGGGCTGCAACAGCCTGACGTCTCTCGGCCTTGTCTGTGATGGCATAGGCATCTGTCAAGGCAGCCTCGCACAAACCGCGTACCGCCTCGTCACATGATTCGTCCCGAACGGTTGGTTGCCATGGCCACGGCTGGGGCTTGACCTCATCCCGGAGCTCCTCGATGGCTGCAATGGCCTGCTGCATCTGTTCGTGGCCATAGAGCAGGGCTTCAAGCAGGTGGTCTTCTGGAAGCTCGCTGGCCTCCGATTCCACCATGATGATGGCTTGCCTGGTCCCAGCCACCACCAGGTCGAGTGTTGAGTTGCGCAGTTCAGTGGCCCCGGGATTGATCACCAACTGGCCATCGATCCGACCCACCCGACAGGCCCCTATTGGGCCGGCAAAAGGCAGGCCGGAGAGGGTAACCGCCGCAGAAGCGCCGATCAGGGCAGGAATGTCGGGATCGATCTCGGGATTGACCGACAGGACGGTGGCCACCACCTGGACCTCATTATGAAACCCCTTGGGAAACAAGGGGCGCAATGGGCGATCCAGCAGACGGCTTGTAAGCACCTCTTTTTCGGTGGGGCGGCCCTCACGCCGGAAATACCCGCCTGGAATGCGGCCTGCGGCATAGGTTCGTTCCTGATAGTTGACTGTCAAAGGAAGAAAGTCGCGCCCAATGGACGGCTGACGCAACCCCACCACGGTGACCAACACCATGGTCTCATCCATGTTCACCATGACAGCAGAGGTGGCCTGCCGGGCAATACGGCCTGTCTCCAGGGTCACCTGGTGGTTGCCGTAGGAAAATGTCTTGCGTATCCCTCCCATGCGTATGCTCTCCTGGGACATTATGAACTGAGGACTGATCGGCGCAGCCCCAGTTGCTGAATCAGCTGCTCGCAGCGTTGCGGATCCTGGCGGCGCAGATAGGCCATGAGCTTGCGGCGCTGGCCCACCATTTTGGTCAAGCCGTGTCGCGAATGAAAGTCGTGCTTGTTTTTCTTGATGTGTTCAGTCAGCAGCTCGATGCGTGCCGTCAAAAGGCTCACCTGGACCTCCGGCGAACCGGTATCTGCAGCCGCACGCTGCGCTGCAGCGATGATTTCTTGAGTTCGTTCACGAGACAAGGCCATAACTGTTCTCCTACATACTGCTATTATTTGCGACGCAGCAGATGACGTGGCGCCACACGGGTGCCATCGAGCACCTCTCCTACACCGATGAACATATTGCGTTCATCATAAAGGCGGACCATGCCCTCTGCCGGTAGCCGTGGCATCCATATGGGTTGCCCTTGTCCAACATAAAAGGCCATCTCCTTGGAGAGCCCCACAGCAGGCCAGTTGCCCACGGCGCTGTCTGCGGGCAACAGCAGCACATCCAGGGCCTGGGAGCCACCTGCTGCTGCCTCCTCGATCCGGGGCATGGTAATCATGGCATCCGCCCGATATGGCCCCACGGCGGTGCGCCGCAAGGCGACCACATGGGCACAGGTCCCCGCCGTCCTGGCTATGTCCTCAATGAGCGTGCGCACATAGGTCCCCTTGGAGCATTGCACGGCAATGGTCATGTCCGCCCCTTCTACCGCCAGAAGCTGCAAGGCGTGAATGGTGATCGCGCGTTCCTTGCGCTCCACCACGATCCCCTTGCGCGCCAGATCGTACAGGCGCACGCCTTGATGCCGCAACGCCGAATACATGGGGGGTATCTGGGTGATCTCGCCAATGAAGCGTGGCAGGATATCCTCGATCCGGGAGAGGATATCCGGTCCATGCGGTCCATGGGATACGATGGATCCCTCGGTGTCGCCAGTGTCTGTGGCCACGCCGACCCGGAATGTCATCTCGTAGCCTTTTGGGGCATCAAGCAGAAACTGGGAGAGCCGTGTGGCATATCCCAGGCATACAGGCAGCATCCCTGTGGCGATGGGGTCCAGGCTGCCGGTATGGCCCGCCTTCTGGGCGGCAAACAGTCGCTTGACGCGCTGCAATGCGGCATTGGACGAAAACCCAGCCGGTTTGTCCAGCAGCAGGATGCCATGCACCGGGCGCCGCATTCGGGCGCTGGGTGATCCCGGGATTGGGGCAGCCGTGCTTGTGGCTTCTTTTTTGTCATCCATGGGTAGACTCATGAGTTGTTCCATGGCTGGTTCAATCACCAATAGCATCTCCTTAAGGCGTTGTCTTGTTCCTTGATGGCCAGTCGTTGTGGAAAATCCCGTTGTTCGTGCAAGGCACGGACGCTGTTTCAGTCGTCCTGGGGGTATTCTTTAGGTGTTCTGATTGAGGTGTTCTGATTGAGAAGATGACGGATCGCCATCATCTCATGAGCCTCCTTGTCCAGCACGAAATGCAAAGCAGGTGTCAGGCGCAGGCCGAGACGATGAGCCAATGCATGGCGCAGGAAGCCGCTGGCGCCGCGCAAGGCGGCCAATATCTCGGTGTCTGCCTGGTTCTCCCGGCCGAGGACAAACACCTTGGCACTGGCCCCATCCGCGGACATCTTGACCCTGCTTATGGTAATGGTCTGGAGACGCGGATCCGCCACGGCACTGGACAGCTGTTCGCTGATGACCCGCTGGATGGCTTCTTGGAGCTTGGCCAGGCGTACCGCATGCATCAGGCCGCTCCCGGTTGCTCCACAATGCGCTCGAATACCTCGATCTCATCGCCAGCGCGCACATCCTCATAACCACGGACCGCAATGCCGCACTCCACACCTGAGCGCACCTCCTCCACGTTCTCCTTGAAACGGCGCAGCGACTCGAGCTTGCCCTCGAAGACCACCACCTGGCGCCGCAGGACACGGATCGGGCTGTTGCGTCGCACCACGCCCTCGGTCACCAGGCAACCGGCCACCTTGCCCATCTTGGAGGATTCGAAGATGTCACGAACCTGGGCATGGCCAATGATGTGCTCGCGAACCACAGGCGCCATTTGGCCCTTGACCTGTCCTTCCACATCCTCCAGGACCTCATAGATGATCTTGTGGGTTATCAGAGGTACCTGCTGATCCTGCAATTGCTTGCGGGATGCGGCATCGGGCCTGGTATTGAAAGCGATGATGGTCGCTCCTGTGGTGCGGGCCAGCTCCACATCCGAACTGCTGACCATGCCCACGGCGGCTCCCACCACCTCCACGTTGATCTCGTCATTTCCCATGGCGGCCACGGCATGGCGCAAGGCTTCAGCCGTTCCCTTGCTATCCGCCTTGATGAGGTAGCGCAATACCTTACCATCCTGCTGGTTGCCCAGTAAACGCGCCAGGGCGCTTTGCGCATCGGGGGTCTTACGCTCCGACAGGCGCTCCTCACGCAGACGGATTTCCCGGGCCTGGGCCACCTCCCGGGCTGTGGCCTCGTCCCGGACGACGAGAGCGGTTACTCCGGCATCCGGCACCCCGGACAGCCCGGCCACCAAGGCAGGCAAGGAAGGTCCCACGGCCATGACGGGTTGTCCCACTTCGTTCATCAGCTGCCGGACACGGCCGGTCTCGGTGCCGGCCAGCAACCAATCGCCGCGATGCAGCGTGCCCTGTTGGATCAGGATACTGGCCAGCGCACCGCGCCCCGGATCGAGCCATGCCTCGATCACAATGCCCCTGGCCGGCCCATCAGATCGGGCCTTGAGCTCCATGACCTCGGCCTGCAGCAGAATGGCATCCAGTAGTTCGTCGATACCCTTGCCCTGGGGGGCTGCCACGGGGATCACCTGGACATCGCCTCCCCAGGAATCCGGAACCAGCTCATGCTGTGCCAGCTGCTGGAGGACATGATCGATATTCGCATTGGGCTTGTCCGTCTTGGTGATCGCCACCACGATGGGGCAGCGCGCGCTGCGTGCCTGTTGGATGGCTTCCACGGTCTGCGGCATGACGCCATCGTCTGCCGCCACCACCAGGACCACGATGTCGGTCACACTGGCTCCTCGGGTGCGCATCTGGGCAAAGGCGGCATGGCCTGGCGTATCCAGGAAGGTCATCACGCCCTTTTTTGTCGTGACATGGTAGGCACCGATGCGCTGGGTGATGCCGCCCGCCTCCTGGGCAGCTACCTTGGTTTGCCGGATGACGTCCAGCAACGTGGTCTTGCCGTGGTCCACATGGCCCATGACGGTGACCACAGGCGGCCTGGGTTGCAGATTGCCCTGCTCGACGACCTCTTCCTGTTCGCCGGCCAGTCTGGCCTCGGCAGAGACATCCCGGGCAGCAATACCCTTGTGCCCCAGCTCTTCTGTGACCAGGATGGCTGTATCCTGATCAATGGTTTGCGCAGCACTGGCGGGCATGCCCATCTTGAACAGGGCGCGGACCACCTCCGTGGCCTTGACAGCCAGCAGCTGGGCCAATTCCCCTACCTTGATCTGGGCGGGGATGACCACTTCGTGAATCATCGGGGCCACAGGGCGCTCAAAACCATGGCGCCGCACTTCGGCGGCTCGATCGCGGCGCCCCGGGCGCCGCCGGATGCGTACCGCGTCATCGGCCAGGTGTAATTCTTCTTCCACTACCCTTTCTACGGGTTTGGTCTCTTCCTCGCGCATGCGGATGCTGGCGCGTCGTTTGACGGGACGCTCTCCTGGCCGGGCACGATTCTTGTCATGTTCGGTGTCCCCCTTTTCAGCGCCAGCATGCTGTGCGGCTTCCCCACTTTCCTCAGCAGCGGCCACAGGAGGTGGTATTGGGGAGACAGTGGGGGTGCCTTTGGCTTCCTGAGCGGTGCGCGCGATACCGCCTGGGCCTGTACCACCTGACCGTGCAGCTTCTGCCGTGGCTGCGCCGGAGTCCTGTGCTGGGGGTTCAGGCGCAGGCGGCTCATGACTGGCGCCATGCCCCGGCTCAGCTTGTTCGAGGGCCGCTTGCTGTGCTCCGGCCGTTGTCGACGTGGTCTCTGGCTGGGCGGTTGCTTCCTCTGCTGCAGCGGTGGTCTTATCCGTGATCCGCTGCGGGGCCTGTCCGTTGGTTTCAGGCGAGGCCAGGGTAGCTGCCGCTTGGGCCTCCCCGACCTCGGCAGGCAGCGAAGAAGGTGTTTCTGGGGTTTTTGTCGTTATTTCCTGGGATTCCGGTTGTGGTTTGACGATGGTGCGCCGCTTGCGCACCTCCACCGCAACCGTCTTGCCGCGGCCGTGGCTGCCGCTGACGCGCAGCTGGGTCATGGATTTTCGCCGCATCAAAACCTTTTCTGTGGGAGCAGTCTCGGCGGCCGGAGCGCGGCCTGCGCGCAGGTAACTCAACAGCCTGGTTTTTTCCTCATCACTCAAGACCTGGTCTGGGTCTTGTACCGAGAGGCCCGCCGCATCCAGCTGCTGCAACAGCCGTTCCTCGGACACACCCACAGTTTTGGCAAATTGCCGTACGGTTGTCTCAGTCATGCGCGAACCTCACTGTCTCAGGCCTGTTCCTCGAACCAGGGTGCCCGAGCTGCCATGATCAACGCCCTGGCTTGCTCTTCTGCAATGGGTGCCAGGGCCATGAGCTCATCCACATCCTGTTCTGCCAGCTCATCGATGGTATGGATATCATGAGAGGCCAGCAGTTGGGCCAATTCCTCCGTCATCCCGGGCAGATGCACCAGATCATGCTCCATGGACTGGGCATGCAGCGCTTCTTGTTCCGCAATCTCCTTGCTGATGAGGGCATCACGCGCCCGGGCGCGCAACTCATTCACCAGGTTTTCATCGAATCCCTCGATGCCCATGATCTCCTCTGGGGGCACATAGGCGATCTCCTCCAGGGTGGTAAAACCTTCCTGCACCAGGATGGCCGCCATTTCCTCATCCACATGAAGGACCTCCTGGAACAATGCAATGGCGGCGCGGGCTTCCTCCTCGCTGCGCTCCTCCATGGCCACCCGACCCATGACCTGGATCTGCCAGCCGGTCAAGGCATTGGCCAGCCTCACATTCCGCCCGCCCTCCCCGATGGCTCTGGCAAGCTGGTCATCTTCCACGGCCAGCTCCATGGTGTGCCGATCCTCATCCATGACCACCGAGACCACCTCGGCAGGGGCCATGGCATTGATCACGAACTGGACCGGGTCGCGATTCCAGGGGATGACATCGATGCGCTCGCCGGCGAGCTCGTTGGAAACCGACTGGACCCGTGACCCACGGATGCCCACACTGGCCCCCACCGCATCCACCCGGGGATCCTTGGAGGTCACGGCGATCTTGGCCCGCCAGCCAGGATCCCGGGCCACTCCCTTGATCTCCACCAGCCCCTGTTCGATCTCTGGCACCTCGAGGCGAAACAGGGCAGCAAGAAAGCGTGGGTCTGTCCTGCTCAGGATCAGCTGGGGACCCTTGGCCTGCAGGATCACCTCCTTGAGCAGGCCGCGCACCCGGTCCCCGACACGCAATGGGTCGCGCGGAATCATTTCTTCCCGCGGAATGATCGCCTCCACATTGCCGGTCAGTTCCACGATCAGACCACCCTTGTCCCGCCTTTTCACCACACCCATCACCATCTCGCCAAGCCGCTCCTCATACGAGGCAACCACCTGGCGGCGTTCGGCTTCCCTGACTTTCTGCACAATCACCTGTTTGGCTGTCTGAGCTGCAATACGGCCAAACTCGATGCTGGCAATGGGTTCTTCCACAACCCCGCCAACCTGAGCCTCGGGCCACTTCTGGCGCGCCTCGCTCAGATGGAGCTCCTCGCCGGGCCTGGTGATCTCCTCACCGTCATCGATCACCGTCCACCGACGGAAGGTGGCATAATCTCCTGTCTTTCTGTTGATGGAGACCCGCACATCCAACTGACCGCCCGCCAGCTTTCTGGTAGCGCTTTCCAAAGCGGCCTCGATGGCCTCAAAAAGGACGGATTCACTGATACCCCGCTCGTTGGAGACCGTCTCTGCAACCTGCAGGATTTCTTTGCCCATGTTGCATAACCCTCATACTTTCTATCTGGATAACAAGCCAGATGGCGGCCTCTCATGCCCATGATCAACCCACGGAAGAACTGGCATGTTTGCGGTTGCTAATCGATCATGCGCCGGCCCCTCATATGCCTGCGGACCGCTAATGCCGCCGCCGCAGAGGGCGCCGGCTGCCCACGCTCAATTGCGGCTCCACATGGCCGCTGCTGATCTGTTCCAGGGGGATGCGCGCATCCCCCTGCTGGGTGGTCAGCATCACCTCCTCACCAGATAACCCATTCAAATGGCCCGACAAGGTTCCCACAGGACCCTGGTCGCTGTTGCGGCAATGCAAACGTATCTGAAAACCACAGAAACGATCGAAATCGCTGCGTCTGAGCAAGGGTCGTTCAACCCCCGGGCTGGAAACCTCCAGGTGATAACGTCCAGCAATGGGATTCTCCACATCGAAAACAGTTCCAACCTCACGACTGACCGCAGCACAGTCATCGATGGTCACAGGCAGGCCAGGTTGCGCCCCTTCAATAAACAGGCGGACAGTGGCATGTCCTTTATGGCCACCCCGCCCGAAGCGGATGGCCACAAGATAAAAACCCATGGCAGTCACCACAGGCTCTGCCAGGGCGGTCAGGCGCTCTTCCATGGGTTTGGGGGTTCGCAGCCACTCGGGGCGCATCATGTATCTTCGCCTCTGCCGCCCCCTGCTCCGGGATGACGACTCACAATCCTAAAACGAGAAGGCGCATCGGCCTGACCACCAAAAGAGCCCCATGCGGGGCCCTTGCTTTGGATCCCCCCAGGGAGGGGTCCCTTGTTTGGTAGCGGGGGCAGGATTCGAACCTGCGACCTTCGGGTTATGAGCCCGACGAGC
>WOZS01000055.1 GCA_011620135.1 Gammaproteobacteria bacterium | reverse complement strand
AACGGCGCTGTTTGCTGTCGGCGCAACCGGATCAGGTCAGACGGGGCAAGGCTGTCCCTGGGACCTGTGCGATCCCTGGGACCTGCGATTCAAGGAATGATCAATACTTGAAGTATTGCGGGGGGACGCTCTGGGAGATAAAGGAGACCGCCTCGCCAATGCAGACGCGCACAGCCTTTTCCGTGGGGGTATTGGCATACATGCCAAGCCCGCCACCCAGGGCCCCACCACCAACAGGAGCTCCCAGAAGAGCGCCCAGGGCGTTGTCCCGCGCCTCTCCCACCACATGCTTGGCGGCAATCACCTCGGAGGTCACAGCATCGATGATGCGGATATCGATGCCGATATGGGCCTTGTTGCTCAAGGCGCCGATGCCGGCCAATGCGATGCCGCCCCAGCCGCCGCCACCAAGGCCGCCGCCCATCCCGGAGGCATGGGGCTCGAATTCACTGACTGTACCCACCACCAGCAGGTCGGCCCCCTTGATCTGGCCGCGTTTGACCCTGGCCGCCTGGGAGACGGCGCCACTGGCGGAAAGTTCCTGCTCGCCGAGAATGGCGTTGAGATCCTGGCGTTCCACTATGGCGTAGCGGTTGGACTCCATGAGGGTGGTGACCATCATGTCACGCAACCCGTCACCGATGGCCTTGTCACCCTTGGCTGCGGTGACGTTCATCCGCGCCACCGCCACCCGCGCCTTGGGCCCGCTGTAGGCGGGCAGGGTTTGCGGAAAGGAGCTTTCCTCATGGGCCGTTGGCTGGGATTGAATGGATGATTCCATGGCGGTGCAACCCGCCAGCAAGGCCATGAACAAAGACAGCAGGGCAGTTGTTCTGACTGGGATCGCGCATCTCATGATGTGTATTCCTAAAGTTGGGGTTGGTAGCCGATGGTTATGGAGAGAGCTGGTGCAACTGGGTGATCAGGTTTTCTGCCGCCTGCTGCGCTGCCTGTTCCAGCGCTTCCTTGCCTGCTGTGATCTGGTTCATATGAATGGCATCTCCGCTTCCGGAAACGAAGGCGACTACCTTGCGATCCGCAAGCCGGATCAGCTTGGCGGTGATGGTGGCCGAGGCCGAACGCATGTTCGTGCGCTGGGCATAATTGCTATCACTTTCACTGCTATCATGGCCACCATTCCAGTTGCCATCCCTCGAGTCAACGCTCCCTGTCACATTCAGGGGTTGAGATGAACCGGTGGCCAGGGCCTTGCCCAGGACCACGTAATCGGCGCCATAGGTGCGCCCCAGTTCCATAGCACCCTGATCGCCCAACCCAATGCGCCGATAGGCGGCGGAGACACGCAGCGAGCCTCGGTCGGCTGGATCGATGACCTCATAACCGGACTGGATCAGCGCATTGAAGAGCACGGGCTCTGTGACCGAGAGCCGCACCTCGCCCACAGATTCTCCCCACCAGGAAACCACAGGCTGCTCGATATTCTGCTCACTGATCAAAAACAGCACCTTGCCGCCCTTGTGGCTGGGCCGGGCTGCAGCAGGGGCCTGCTGCATGGTCGTGCCACCCTGAGCAGGTGCAGCGGGGAGTATGGGCGCTGGGGGAGCAGGCGATAGATCAGCAGGTTGCTGTGTTGCCTGGTTGCTGCCGGCACAACTGGTCAGGAGCTCCAGGGTGAGGAACGCCAGGAATGCTCGCATGGGTCTGTTCATCATTCGTGATACCTTCATAACCCAATTTCACCACCGACCATGAGGCCGGATAGGTTGTATCACTAAAAAATACCAGGCGCAAGGCTTCATCAATTAAACAGGTGCCAGGAAAGCGCCACGTGGCACCATACTCACCAAGTCCTCATTGGTCTGGTGTCGCTGGGGGCCAAGGCGGGCATGCGCCCCAGAACACAAGCTCTGTGGGGCCCAGTAGCCAGAGCCCGTCCTGATCCTGCCTGACCTCCAGCATGCCGCCCGGCATCCGGACACGGCAGCGCTCCCCAGCCTGGGGGTCTGCGCCCAGGGACCACCAGGCCAGGCAGGCCGCCGTGGCCCCGCTGCCGCAAGCCGGTGTCTCGCCCACACCCCGCTCGAAGACACGCAGTTCGAGCAGGCCCTCGTCCCCGGCACGACAGAAGCCCACATTGACACCATCGGCAAAACGGGTGTCTTTGGCCAATTCGTTGGCCATCGTCTCGATGGCCGCATCATGGATGTCTGGCACGAAGACCACCAGATGGGGATTCCCCAGGGAAAGCGCCACGGCGGCATGGCCGCCAATCTCGAGATGGGGCCAGCCCGCGGGCGGCGTGGCGCTGAACCCCACGGACCTTGCCTCGAAAGAGGCAGGGCTCATGTCCACCGCTACACCCGATGCATCCCCACGACACTGAATCTGCCGCCCTGCCACCATGAAACGGACTACCTCTCCTTGCTGCCAGCCCATGGCAAACACCAGGGCTGCCAGGCAACGCATGCCATTGCCGCATTGCCCGCTTGCCGAACCGTCGGCATTGAAAATGCGGCAACAAAAATCCGCCTGGTCTGTTGGGGAAACGTCCAGCACCAGCAGCTGGTCGCAACCGATGCCCAGACGGCGGTCAGCCATGTGCCGGATAAGGTCCGGTGTGGTTGCGAAGGGTTCGTGCAAGGCCGGCACGATGATGAAATCGTTGCCCAAAGCCTGCATCTTGGCAAAGGGGCGCCACAGCGGGGATGGGGGATTGGCGGACACGGAATGGTTAGCCGCCACGTTGCAGGCGGCCCGAGGCGATCCAGTGCCGATCCCCAATGGCATCCACGGTCAAGGGCAGTGCGGCCTCACGCAATTGAGCGGCCACCTCGTCACAGGTATAGGCGGCATGCAATGAGGCGCGAAAATCATTCTGCAAGATGGGGGGATCAGCCGCGGCATGCCGCAGGACCAGTTGTTCCAGTTCTTCCATGCACCGCGGCCTGCGCAGGTCCATGATCACGGCGAGTGCCCCGGGGCAGGCCAGGCGGGGCAATACGCGCCAGAGGATCATGGGGTCGGGCAGATGATGCAGCAAGCTGTTGGACACCAACAGCGGAACATGGGGCAGGCCGGTGATATCAGGCAGATGACGCTGCACCAGGCTGATGCGTTCGGCAAGCCCAGCCAGGGCAATCAACTGGGCCGCCTGGCGCAGCATGACAGCCCCGGCATCCACGGCCGTGACATGGCAGCCAGGATAAGCCCGGGCAAGGCGCATGGCGATGTCGCCTGTACCCGTGCCCAGGTCGATGGAGCATGTCGGGGCCGGGCCTTGCCACAAGGTGCGCAGGTGGAAGAGCAACTGTTCATGGGCTAGTGAAAAATCAGCCGCTGCATAGGCTGCCACCTGCTGGGGCTCGTCCATCAGCTCTGGCTCGGCGCTGCGCTCCATGACACGCAGTGTACCGCAAAACGCATCTGGAGCAGGTGACTTGCCATTGCGGGGCAATTGCTTCATGATAGCCGCTGGGTTTGGCGGCTTGCAGGAAAGCTTGGTGGACAGAGCCGGCCAGGGTCCATCGTCATCTTGGGCGAGGTGGGGCATGAAGGCACGCTGGTTGAGTTTCGGGTTGCTGTTGTTATCCTGGGATGGGTTCACCGCCACACAATGGATCGGCCAACCTGTGCCCATGGAGTTGTACAAACCTCATGAAGGCCCCTTCACCCCGGCCGAACCTGTGGAAACCACCATCCAACGCCCAGATTCGGACAACCCGGATGCCACCTTACCGCTGCCGGTCAAGATCACCTATCCCACGGATAGCCCCGGTCCATTTCCTGTGATCGTCTTTTCCCATCGTTTCCGGGGTACCATGAACGATTTTGCCCCCATGATGGAGCGATGGGTCAGCCATGGCTATGTGGTTCTGCAACCACAGCATCGCGACAGTCGCAACTGCGAGGAAAACTGCACTACAACCTCCTTTCTGGAGCAAACCGACCGGGCCGCCGAGATTGCCGCCACCATCGAACAGCTCGACGAGGTGCTGGCCGCAGTCCCCGGTCTTGATGAACGGGTGGATCACCATGTGGTCGGTCTGGCTGGGTATGGGTACGGTGCCAACACGGTGCAGATGGCTGGCAACTCGGAAAAATATGAATTGGCCATACCAGCTGGGGCCGTCTTTGCGCTGTCGCCGCCGGCCGACTATGTGGGCCAGGATGCCGCGGCGCGGGCTGACCAGGTGCTGAGCAATCTCCTGGGCCATCTCCCGGAGTTCGTGGCCGATCTCCTGGGTTCTCCTCCGCCCATCTTCAGTGATGCACGGGATTTCATCATCAGTGATCTCCTCCCTGCTGTTGGCTTGGATACTCCCTATCCCTTGCAGCCTTCGGAAGGTTCGCGCAACCCACTCATGGTGGTCACCGGTGGCTACGACGATGTCTATCGCAGTTTCTTCATCGAAAAAATCATGCCCGGCCTGCTGCCCTGGGTCTACAACCGCAGCCCATGGTATGAGCCTGGCACCGGAGACGGCTTCCTGACCACGGATAGCTGGCGCTGGCGCATCAATGACTATGGCACGCTTCCCATCGCCGACCAATATCTGCTGGTGATCGCTGGAGCACAACAGAACTTTGGCGGCGCCAGCGGGCAGGAAATCGCACCGGTCAGCCCGGGGCTGCTGGAGCAATGCTCACAGATCCTGCAAACCCCTGTGTGGCCATATATAGCTGGGGGCTACGGTCTGATGGTTGATGTGTACAATGAATTATTTGGTCTGATCAATCTCGAGTGGAATTTCCCCATTCAGTCCATCGACTACGAGGACTGCGGCCAGCTCTTGATCGGCAACCATCTTTCCTGGGATGAAGAAGGAGATCCCAATGCCCCGTACATTCTCGAGGATCTCTATGCCACATCCACCGCCTTCTTCGACAGCTATCTCAAGCGCAACATGGATGCCCGGGTGTATCTGGCCACCGACATCACCTGTCTTGCCACTCGGCAGAGTGCCCTGTATTACCACAGCGGCTACGGCGAACCAGAAGGCGGTGCTTCAGGAGTGGGTGACCGCGACATGCCCCCGGTTCCTGTGGTGTGCACCAATCGCTGAATCAGGATCATCCGGTGATGAACAGCATGCGCAGCCTCTATCGAGTCGCCTTCATCAACCAGGGCAAGGTCTATGAGATCTACTGCCACCGGGTGAGCCAGGATGGTTTGTTCGGCTTTGTGATGCTTGAGGACATCACCTTCGCAGCAAGGACGACTGTCGTCGTTGATCCAGCCGAGGAAAAGCTGCGTGACGAGTTTGCCGGTGTGCGGCGCAGCTATGTCCCTTTGCATGCGGTGGTGCGCATCGATGAGGTGGAGCGCCAGGGGGAAGCGCGCATCAGCCCGGCCGAGCAGGGCAACATCATGCCATTTCCAGGAGCGTATCTACCCAATCCTGGCGACAAGAGGCCCTGAGCCCCCATCAGCCATGCCTCCTGTGGAGTTCGGTCAGTCGCGTGACCCCAGCGCGGCACACCCAGAGGTCGCCATGAATCTTCTGGCCTTTCGTGCCAGCCATGCCTTGAATCCTTTTGCGTTGCGCAAGCTCAGGGAACTGCTGGCTGCTGCCGGTTGCCTGGTATCCCTGGACACGGTGGAGCTGCTTTTTCTGGCCGTTTTGCACAAAGTACCCCAGGAGGAGACAGTCCAGCGGCTGGCCCTCTTGCTGGATGCCTTGCCGATCATTGACAACGAGGTGGGCAGCAATCAGGTCCTGGCATGGCCGCGTGCTGCCATGCGTTCATCATGGGCGGCGCGAGCCACGGATATTGCGCTGCGCTGTGGGCTCGATGGGGTTGATCTGCTGGAACGGGGGCGGCTTTTCTCCTTTGCAGACATGGACGTCGCAGCGCTCGATGCCGTCAGCCGTGTCCTGGCAGACCCGCTGACCGAACGCCTGCTTTTTCCAGGAGCGGGCTTGCAGGAGCTCATCCAGCCGCTACCGCAGCGCCCCATGCCGAGCTATCCCCTGGATCGGCTGGAGCAGGCCAACGTGGAACTCGGTCTGGTGCTGTCAGCGGCGGAGATCGACTATCTGGTCCGTGGTTATCGTGCCATGGGGCGCGACCCCAAACCCTGCGAGCTGCTGATGTTCGCCCAGCTCAATTCCGAGCACTGCCGTCACAAGATATTCCGTGCCCCATTCGAGCTGGATGGCCAGCGCAATACGCCCCCCTTCAGCCTCATCAAGATGACCACTGCCAGCAACCCTCAGCAGGTCATCTCCGCCTACGAAGACAACGCCGCTCAGCTGCGCCGTCCCGCTCGTAGCCGTCTGTTGCGTCCCGCAGCGCCAGGGAGCTACCTGGAGCAGTCCCAGCCTGGGACCCTGGCCATCAAGGCCGAGACCCACAACCATCCCACCCTGGTGGCGCCATGGCCGGGCGCGGCCACCGGCGTGGGCGGCGAACTGCGGGACGAGGCGGCTACCGGGCGGGGCGGCCGTCCTCAGGCTGGTTTTGTGGGCTATCTCACAGCCTCACTGTCCTGGACCACAGGAGAAGGGCAATGGCCGGCACGATTCGCCCTACCACAAACGGTGATGCTGGAGGCCCCCCTGGGGGCCGCCACCTATGGCAATGAGTTTGGCCGTCCGACCATCATGGGATTCTGGCGCGTCTTCGATCTTGTGCTTGCCGGTCCCTGGGGTATGGAACGGCGCAGTTATGCCAAACCCGGCCTGCTGGCCGGAGGGCTTGGCGTGGTGCCTGGCCATGCTGTCTGCAAGGGCGTTGCCCGGCCGGGGGATGTGGTGGTGGTGCTTGGCGGCCCGGCACTGCCCATCGGCCTGGGCGGAGGGGCGGCTTCCAGCCTGCAGGCCGGCGCCAATTCCCAGTCGTTGGATCTGGCCTCCGTGCAGCGCGCCAACGCGGAAATGCAGCGTCGTGCCCAGGAAGTGATCGAGGCCTGCCTGGCCCTGCACATGGCCAATCCCATGATTGCCATCCACGATGTGGGTGCCGGTGGCCTGTCGGTGGCCATCCCGGAGCTGCTCCACCAGGGAGGTCATGGCGGCGTGGTTGACCTCGATGCCATACCCAGGGATGACCTGGCCATGAGTGCTGCTGAGATCTGGTGCAACGAAGCCCAGGAACGCTATGTGCTGGCCATCGCCCCCGATGATCTTCCTGTGCTCCAGGAAGCAGCACGGCGTGAGCGTTGTCCATGGGCCATGGTAGGCCATATCACCGATCAGGCCAGGCTCGAGGTGCGCCATGCTGGCGCAGTGGTGGTTGATCTGCCCATGAGTTTCCTGCTTGGTGACCCGCCCGTGGCCACCCGTCATGCCCAGCCCTTCACCCCACGCCGCAGTCCACTGCGGCCTTCCGGCAAGGCTCTTCACCAGCTGGCCATGGAGGTGCTGGGTCACCCCACCGTGGCCGATAAGAGGTTCCTGATCACCATCGCCGATCGCACGGTGGGCGGGTGCGTGGCCCGGGATGCCCTGGTGGGAGCCCACCAGGTGGCGGTAGCCGACTATGGCATGCTGCTGGCCGATGACAGCGGCTTTGCCGGTGAAGCCTTTGCCCTGGGTGAACGCGGGCCTGTGGCCCTGTTGTCTCCTGCCGCCATGGCGCGCCTTGCCATCGCAGAATCGCTCACCAATCTGTGGGCCTCTGGCGCCAGGCTTGCCGAAACCACACTTTGTGCCAACTGGATGGCCAGTTGTGACACCAGTGATGAAGATGGCGCCCTGTACGAGGCTGTGGCCGCCGCGGCTGGTTTCGCCCAGGAGCTGGGGCTGGCCATCCCGGTGGGCAAGGATTCACTCTCCATGGGGCTCCATCTGCCCGGAGGGCTCACCCGGGCGCCGGTGACGCTGGCTGTCTCTGCCTTTGCCCCGGTTGACGATGTGCGCCTGGCCTTGACACCACAGTTGCAGGCAATTTTCCCAAGCTCACTGCTGCTGGTGACCCCCATGGCCAGCTGGCGCCTGGGAGGTTCGGTGCTGGCCCTGATAACAGACCAGTTGGGTGACCAGTCACCGGATGTCACAGCAGCAGAGCTGATGACCCTCTACCAGGGTCTCGATCTGGTGCGCCCCCTGGTGCTGGCCTGCCACGATCGCAGCGACGGAGGGCTGTGGGCCACCATGTGCGAGATGGCCTTTGCAGGCGGCGTGGGCATGGATGTGGCCTTGCCCCCGACCATCCCGGCTCTCGATGGGCTCTTTGCGGAGGAGATCGGTCTTGTGCTCCAGGTGCGCAGCGCCGACCTGGATCAGGTGGCTCATGTCCTGACTGAGCATGGCCTGCATGTCTGGATGTTGGGCAGGGTGACCGAGGAGCAGCGGCTGTGCATCCGCCACCGCGACCTGCCGATCCTCGGGGAGCCTTGCTGCACGCTGCGCGCCATCTGGTCGCAGGTATCCTACCGCATGCAGCACCAACGGGACGATCCAGCCTGCGCGCTGGAGGAATACCTCGGCCTGTGTCGTCCAGATGCCCCGGGACTGCGGGCGGTGCTGCCCGCCGCGGCGCCTCTGCCCGGCAAGATGCCCTTTTTGCAGCAGGGTGTGCGGCCCAGGGTGGCCATTCTTCGGGAACAGGGTACCAACGGCCACCGGGAGATGGCTCTGGCCTTCCATCGCGCCGGCTTCGAGGCGCTGGATGTGCAGATGAGCGATCTGGAAACAGGCCACATGACCCTGGCTTCCTGCCATGGACTTGCCGTCTGCGGCGGTTTTTCGTTTGGCGATGTGTTGGGTGCCGGGCGGGGCTGGGCGCAGGTGGTCCTTGCCGCACCTCGGTTGCGCGAGCAGTTCCAGGCGTTCTTCCATCGTTCCGAGACGTTCACACTGGGGATCTGCAATGGCTGCCAGATGCTGGCGCTGCTCAAGGATCTCATACCGGGTGCGGCCCATTTCCCTGCCTTGCTGCCCAACCGCTCGGGACGCTTCGAGGCACGGCTTGCCATGGTGGAACTGCTGCCCAGCGTTGCTGTGCCATTCCAGGGCCTGCATGGCGCGCAGCTGCCCATACCCATTGCCCACGGCGAGGGTCGGATCGCGGTGGATGCCGACCAGTGTGCCGCCTGGCTCGCCAGCGGGCTTGCTGCCATGCGCTATGTGGACGGCTGGGGTCAGGTGGCCCGGGACTATCCCGAGAACCCCAGTGGCAGCACGGCTGGCCTGTGCGGCCTTTCCAGCAGTGACGGCAGGGTCACCATACTCATGCCCCATCCGGAGCGGGCGGTGCGCAGCGCAGCGCTGTCCTGGCATCCGCAGACCTGGGGCGAGGCAAGCCCCTGGGCGCTGTGCTTCGAGAACCTGCGCGCCTTTTGCAGCTAGGGTGCCGGATGGGTGATGACGTTTTGCGGCACCATCCTGGCCTGGGCGCTGAAGACCTCCGGATCGTCGGGATCGACGGTGATCTTGACCCAGTGGATATCAATGTCACCAAAGTTCTCGATGCGGCTGAATGATTCCATGAGCCGACCATCGCTGCTGGCATGCAATGGCTTGTCCAGCCTGAAGACGTGCGAGTCACCGTGGGCAAGCCAGGTCACCCCGGGAAAGGCCAGGGTCTCCCGCTCCAGCGCCTGGACAGTGGCATCGAAGCCCAGGCGTTCCGGGCTTCCCGCAACAGCCTCCAGCGCCATGTCGGCCTGCATGGCCAGGAAGACCGCCTTGGCCTTGGTTTGCCTGGCTGCGGCAAAGGTTTCCCCTAGCCAGGCGTTGACCGCAGCATGGCGCCTTGCCACCTCAGCATCGTCTGCAGCAGTGCGGCCCGGGAAGGCATCCTGGCCATTGTGACTGCCCACCACATGCAGCATGGCAAAGACCACGCCCTGGCGTATCCAGCGCACATTTTCCACGAACTCGGCCCACTGGGGGTTGCTGGCCTGACTCGCCACGACCATGGGTCTGCCGCCCAGGGTCTGGCCCGGCACGGGGAAAAACAAGACTCGCAGCGCCATGAGACGCTCCAGGGGCGCAAAGCCACTGCGATGGCAATCGGTCCATTCATTGTCGCCCGGCGTATAGACCAAGGGGCGGTGCAACTGGCGCAGCTGGTTGAAACGCGCCAGCAGCACTGCATCGCTGCACGGGCTCGAGCCGCTTTTGATGTCTCCTGTATGCATGGTCCAAAGCACCTGGTTGTCCTGATTGATGGCCGCAAGGACCTGGTCCAGTTTGGGGATGTCGTCGTCGCGATAGGGCGCATCGCCGATCAGGGCAAAGGAGAAACGTCCGGCGTGCAAGGCCTGGGCTGTGGTGCAGGCCAACAGGCCACAGATCAGCAGGCTGCACCAGAGAAGAGCGTGCTTCATGAAACCTCCTGTGATGGCGATGGGAGCATGATCACAGGTTGCCATGACAGGGGGCATGACAGCCGCCTGCTGAGGCGCGTCCCGGGTTGGGAGCCTGCTGCAAGGCGAGACTCAGACCTCGGTGTCGGTATTGGTGCCCGGAGTCGGCTGATAGGGGTGGCCGCAGACCTCCTCATACACGGCAACCGCCACGGCGTGATGCACCGCGCGGTCCAGTGGATCAGGCACCAGTTCGCCCTGGGGAGTCAGCTGCACCAGACAACGCGCCGCCCTGGTGTACATGGCGTCGGTAAACCGGGAAGCCCCGGCCTCGAGAGCCCCCTTGAACAGACCTGGAAAGGCCAGGATATTATTGACGCTGCGACCATCGGATGCATAGGCGGCCCCCTGTTCCAGGGCCAGCCGCGGGCTGATCTCGGCTTCGGGGTTGGACAAGGCCAGGATGATCTGGCCCTGACGCACCAGCTGCGGCTTGATGAGCCCGGGCACGCCGCTCAAGGCGACCACGATGTCGCTTTGTGCCATGATCTCTTCCAGGCTCGCCGGTTCGCCTCCCACCGCACAGAGCCGTTCCAGGGCATCAGGGCGCAGGTCGGTACCCAGCAGGCGGCCCGTGCCTGTGGCCTGCAACAATCTCGCCAGTCCCAGACCAGCGGCACCGAGGCCGATCTGGCCTACCACAGAGCGGCTCAATTCCCTATTCGTCAGGCGGCAGGCGTTGAGGATCGCTGCCAAGACCACCGTGGCCGTGCCATGCTGGTCATCGTGCATCACCGGGATGCCGAGGCGGGCCATCAGCGCCTCTTCCACCTCGAAACAGGTGGGTGCGGCGATGTCCTCCAGCTGGATGGCACCAAAGGAAGGCGCTATGGCACAGATGATCTCGACGATCTTTTGAGAGTCGGTTTCATTGAGCAGGATGGGCACGCCGGAGAGTCCGGCCAGCTCCGCGAACAAGGCCGCCTTGCCCTCCATGACCGGCAGCCCAGGAACGGCACCGATGGCACCGAGCCCCAGGATGGCCGTACCGTTGGTGATGATGGCCACGGTACTGGACAAGGAGGTGTAGCTCCTGGCCAGCGATGGATCCTTCTGGATGGCGAGACATACCTGGGCCACGCCAGGTGTATAGATATCGCGCAGCATACGCATACTGAGGATGGAGCGCCTTGAGACCATGCGAATCTTGCCGCCCTGGTGGCGCTTGAAGACGCGATCCGACTTGCCCAGCACCCTGGCGTTGGGCAGGGCATCGATCTTCTCGATGACGGCCTGTTCCTCGGCTGGATCCACCTCCAGGGTCAGTTCCCAGATGGTCTTGTCCTGCTGGCGTCGTATGGACTCCAGGTCCTGGAGCACGAGTCCGGCCTCGGCAATGGCAGCCAGCACCTTGGCCAATGAACCGGCGCGATGATGGGATTCAACAAGGAAGATCTGCGGAATTTTCATGTCTATGTCCTCAAGGCGCCTCTGGAGGAGGGGTTCCAAGCAAGCCTTATTGTAGTGGCAAGTATGGAGACGGGCAAATAACCGCCATATCAGGCATAACCTCTTTGCCTGCTCATGACAAAGAGGTATAATGGATCAATGATTATTGCCGTTCATGGTGGGGCAGGGGAGTTTGCTCTCAGCGATCATCCGGCCATACTTGAAGGTTGCAGGGCAGCAGCCCGCCGTGGTTGGGAGATCCTGTGCGCCGCCGGCTCGGCGCTGGATGCAGTGGAAGCGGCGGTATGCGTTTTGGAGGATGACCCCCTGTTCAATGCCGGGCGCGGCTCGGTGCTGCGCCACGATGGCTCTATCCAGATGGATGCTGCCATCATGGATGGCATGGCTGGGCGGGCAGGTGCGGTCTGTGGCATCGAGCGCATTGCCCACCCCGTCAGTCTCGCCCGGGCAGTACTGGGTGATGGACGTCATGTGCTGATGATGGGCGAGGCGGCCTTGGCCATGGCCCCCGGAATGCCCCGTTGCCCACAAGAGGACCTGCTGGTCCCCGCCCAGCAGGACCGCCACCGACGGGTCTATGGCACGGTGGGGGCGGTGGCCCTGGATGGCCAGGGTGCGCTGGCGGCAGCTACCTCTACGGGAGGCACGTTCGGCGCCTGCCCCGGGCGGGTGGGCGACAGCCCGCTGATTGGCTGTGGCACGCTGGCCGATACCAGAGGGGCTGCCTCGGCCACGGGGCTTGGCGAGGCCATCATGCTGGCCGGGGTATGCCGCCAGGCCATCATGGCCCTGCGGTCCTGCGTGGTCGAACAGGCGCTGCGGTCAGGTCTCGATGCTTGCGAGGCCATCTGGCCACAGGCGCCGTGCGGGTTGTTGCTGGTAGACAGGAATGGCCATGTGGCCGCGGCCCATAATACGCCCGCCATGCCTGTATGCTGGATCCAGGAGGGGAAGCTCACCAGCCGTCTGGCAGGTGACTGAAAGTTAGCACTGGGGGTTCCAGGAACCATGGCCAGACGAGCCCTGCGCAACACGTCTCCTCGATCACCCGCTTGCTCCTGGCAGGGCTTGACAGGTGGTGCTCTGCTGCTTGCCAGCGCGTTGCTGCGCTGTGCCAGTGCCGCGCCCCCCTCTGGCTGGTCACCGCCCGCCCCGGATACCTTTCCTCCAGGCCCCCTGGGCGAGGCGGTGCGCCATGGTCATGAGCTGGTGGTGCATACCGATCGCTATCGCGGGCGCTTCCATGGCAATGGCCTGACCTGCCAGAGCTGTCATCTCGAGGCAGGACGCAAGGCCGGGGCCATCCCGCTGTGGGGGGCCTGGGGGGTCTATCCACGATTCCGGGAGGCCAGTGGCCATGTTGATCGCATGACCGAACGCATCCAGGCATGCTTTCGCTTCAGCATGAATGGCGTGCCGCCTGCACCCCAGAGCCCCGACATGGTGGCCCTTGAAAGCTATGCCTTCTGGCTGGCCAGGGGGCTACCCATCGGGGAGGATCCACCGGGGCGTCGCTTTTTGGAACTGCCGGATCCTCGGCACCAGCCCGACCGGCGTCGAGGCAAAACAATCTTCCAGAGCGGCTGTTCACGATGTCATGGTCCCGCAGGACAGGGTCTGCGCACTGAACATGGTTATGCATTCCCGCCCCTGTGGGGCAGTGAGAGTTTCAATTTTGGCGCCAGCATGCATCAGCTGGATGTGGCCGCCGCCTTCATCTATGCCAACATGAATCAGGAACGCGGCAATCGTCTCAGCGAACAGGACGCCTGGGACGTGGCCGCCTTCGTCAACAGCCACCAGCGCCCTCAGGACCCTGGGTTTACCCGGGATGTGGCCCATACCAGGGCGCAGCGCCACAGCGGCCATCGCTGCCTGTACGGCACCTGGCAGGATGGCCAGCTGTTGGGAGAAGGCGTCCAGCCGGCACCTTCTCCGTTGCCTCCCCAGCATGAAGGCCGCTTCTGATGGCAATGCAGCACCACCTCGCCACTCGCCCATGCGGTATACAGGGCCTGAGGCAACGGCCTGTTGTGGCGTGATCTCGCCAGACAACCCTCAATCATTCATTCCAGCTTAGCGAGATAAAGCGTCCTGCGTCTGCCGCCTTATGGCGGCTTCATGCGGGGAGGTGGCCTGCCCCGTCAAGAAAGCATGAAAAGCATGATGTGTGCGGCCTGGCTGTGGAAAAATTGATCCAGATCAAATAATTCTGTTTCAACCCAAAGGATAATGTGTGCAGGTGTTCGTGGAGAGGGTGCCGTCCAACTCCCTGTACCTCCCGCTGGCAGCCCCCTCTGCGACACCGCCCCTCAACAGGCAGCCCAACTGTGATAGAGCCGGTGGTAGAATGAGTAGTAGAATCCATACGAATCGCATAAGGTTATACCTCCACCTGTCTACATGAGCTTGTAAGGAGAAAGAGATATGGCGGCAGGAACACAAGACTGGTACAACGACAAGGTGGTGCGGCAGTTTGCCGTGATGGCCGTGGTCTGGGGTGTGGTGGGGATGGCGGTGGGTCTGTTCATCGCCGCCCAGTTGGTCTGGCCAGGGCTCAACTTTGATACCCCCTGGCTCACCTTCTCCAGGTTGCGGCCATTGCATACCAATGCGGTGATCTTTGCCTTCGGTGGCTGCGGTCTGTTCGCCACCTCGTACTATGTGGTGCAGCGCACCTGCCAGGTCCGCCTGATCTCTGACAAGCTTGCCTCGTTCACCTTCTGGGGCTGGCAGGCGGTGATCGTGGCTGCGGCCATCACCCTGCCCATGGGTATCACCGCCAGCAAGGAATACGCCGAACTGGAATGGCCCATCGACCTGCTCATCGCCGTCGTCTGGATATGCTATGCCATAGTGTTCTTTGGCACCATCGCCAAACGCCGCCAGCCTCATATTTATGTAGCCAACTGGTTCTATGGTGCCTTTATCCTGACTGTTGCCATTTTGCATATCGTCAACAGCGCCGAGATCCCAGTGAGCCTCACCAAGAGCTATCCGGTCTATTCAGGGGCCGTGGACGCCATGGTGCAGTGGTGGTATGGACACAATGCGGTGGGCTTTTTCCTCACCGCTGGCTTCCTGGGCATGATGTACTATTTCGTACCCAAACAGGCCGGGCGCCCGGTGTATTCCTACCGCCTGAGCATCGTGCACTTCTGGGCATTGATCTCCACCTATATGTGGGCAGGTCCTCACCACCTGCACTACACGGCCCTGCCGGACTGGACCCAGACCTTGGGCATGGTTTTCTCCCTGATACTTCTGGCCCCATCCTGGGGTGGCATGATCAACGGCATCATGACCTGCTCCGGCGCCTGGGACAAGCTGCGCACCGATCCTATTCTCAAGTTTCTGGTGGTGGCCGTTTCCTTCTATGGCATGTCCACCTTCGAAGGGCCAATGATGTCCATCAAGACGGTCAACAGCCTCAGCCATTACACCGACTGGGTGATCGGCCATGTGCATTCCGGTGCCCTGGGCTGGGTGGGCATGATCACCATCGGCTCCATCTATGCCTTCTTCCCGCGCCTCTTCGGCAGGCCGCAGCTCTATAGTATCCGCTTGGTTGAGCTGCATTTCTGGATTGCCACACTGGGTGTGGTGCTGTATATCGTGGCCATGTGGGCCGGCGGTGTCATGCAGGGCCTGATGTGGCGCGCGGTCAACCCTGATGGCACGCTCACCTATAGCTTCGTGGAAACGGTCGCCGCCATGCGTCCCTATTACATCCTGCGCTTCCTGGGCGGGATCATGTATCTCGCTGGCATGATCATCATGTGCTACAACCTGATCAGGACCGTTCAGCAGCCGCACACGGTCTCGGCACCATCCCTGATTCCCGGCGCAGCGAGGGCCTGAGGTCATGGCTGGCAGTGGTGGTCATGACTGGATCGAGCGCAACATCGGCCTGATGGCGGTGCTCATCATCATCGTGGTGAGCATCGGCGGGCTGGTGGAGATCGTGCCTTTGATGTTCCTCAACGAAACCACAAAGCCAGTCCCGGGCTTGAAGCCCTATCCCGCCTTGCAGTTGGCGGGCCGGGATGTCTATGTGAGCGAGGGCTGCTATGTCTGTCATTCCCAGATGGTGCGGCGCTTCTGGACAGAAACAGAACGCTATGGTCCCTATGGGATTGCTGGGGAATATGTCTATGACCGGCCCTTCCAGTGGGGTTCGAAGCGCACCGGGCCTGATCTATCCCGCGTGGGAGGGCGTTACAGCGATGCCTGGCATCTGGCCCACCTGAGAAATCCCCGGGACGTGGTCCCCGAGTCGGTGATGCCGGGCTATCCATGGCTGGAGCGCCGCAAGGTGGATGGCAAGCTTGTGACAAGAAAGATGCGTGTATTGCGAAAGCTTGGTGATCCCTATACCGATGAGGATATTGCCAAGGCCGCCCAGGCTGTGGCTGGCAAGACGGAAATGGATGCCCTGATCGCCTATCTGCAGGGACTGGGTCGGGTGATGACCGGGCAGCAATCCCCACAACAGACAGCACAGGTGCAGCCATGAATCCTGCCACGATTCATTCCATATATACGGTGTTCTGGGTGATCCTGATGATTGCCGTGGTGTGGTGGGCGTATGGCAGAAGGCGAAAAAAGGTGTTCGACGAGATGGCGCAGATGCCCGTGCAGATCGAGGAGGAGGAGCAGCGGCACACTGAGCAGAGGGGCGCGCCATGACGTGGGGGTGGAGCCTTTATATTGGTATTCTCACCATACTCAACATGGTGGCCTTGTGGTGGCTGTTGTGGTGGACCGGCAAGCCGCGCAAGGGCATGGCCAAGCTGGGCGAGGAGATGGACAACACCTGGGACGGTGACCTCAAGGAGCTGAACAACCCCTTGCCCCGCTGGTGGCTGGGCATGTTCCATGGCGCCATCGTATTCAGCATCATCTACCTGATTCTCTTTCCTGGCCTTGGCGGTTTTCCCGGCTTGTTGCACTGGACATCAGCAAAAAAATACACCCACGAGACCACAGAGGCCAAGCAACGCTTTGATCCCCTGTATCAGCATTACTATGCCATGGGTGTCGCGGCTCTGAGCAAGGATGATCAGGCCCTGGGCACCGGCAGAAGGCTGTTCCTGAACAACTGCGCCATGTGCCACGGTTCCGATGGCGGTGGTATGCCTGGCTTTCCCAATCTCACGGATAGCGAATGGCTCCATGGCAGCACCCCGGAGCGCATCGAAGAGACCATACTCAAGGGACGCACAGGCGCCATGCCGCCCTGGGGTCCTGCCCTGGGTGACGAGGGGGTCAAGCAAGTGGCCACCTATGTGCGCAGCCTCTCCGGACAGCAGGTGGATCAGACCGTGGCATCTGCCGGCAAGGCGCGCTACATGACGGTCTGTGTGGCCTGCCATGGCCCGGAAGGCAAGGGCAATCAGATGATAGGTGCCCCCGATCTCACCAATGACATCTGGCTGTATGGCGGTTCGCAAGGTGCCATCGAAGCCAGCATTCGCTTCGGGCGCACCGGCCAGATGCCCAGCTGGGAACAGCGCCTGGGCAAGGAAAAGGTGCGCGTGCTGGCAGCCTATGTGCTGAGCCTGCACGCCCCACAAAACCCATAGCTTGGCAGAGGGTATCCCCCCATGGAACAGAGAGACCCTTGGTGCTTTATCCTGTGATGGGGGATGGTGCAACAGCGCAACGTCTGCCAAGGCAACTATGGGGGGCAGGACATGAGACGTCAATTGGTGATCGCGGCTTTGTGGCCATCTTTTGTGGTGGCAGCTTTGGCTGTGCTGATCGGGGTTGGTCTGCTGGAGTATTCGCCTTTGTGTTTTCCATGGGCTTCCAGTGCGTTGGGTTTTTATAGTATCTTGTTTTTTATCACATGGGCGCTGGCCATTCTGGCTGCCATGGGTGGCGCCCTGTTCATCTGGTTTTGGAGGCCAGATACCCACTCGCCTGCCGCGCCATAACACCGAGACCAGATATCTCTTATATATGCTGGCGGCCTATCCAGGCGCCTGGAGTACGTCACATGTATGATGTCAAGGCCAAACCCAAACAGGAGAGCCTTTCTCTCTACAAGAAGCATGAGAAGATTTATTCACGCCCCATCTGGGGCCGCTTTACGGCGCTGCGCACCATCGGAGTGGTGGTCTTGCTCGGGCTGTATTATGTGATGGCCTGGGTCAGGATCAATGGCCAGCAGGCCATCTTGTTCGACCTGCAAAACCGCAAGTTCCATGTGCTGTGGTTCACCTTCTGGCCCCAGGATTTCATTTACATGTCCTTGCTGCTGCTGGCTGCAGCACTGACGCTTTTCTTCTTCACTGCCCTGGCGGGACGACTGTGGTGTGGCTTTGCCTGTCCCCAGACGGTATGGACCGAGATCTTCATCTGGATGGAGCGTTTGGTTGAGGGTCATGACAGAAAACAGAAGAAACTGGACCAAGGTCCTCACGACCTGCACTGGTGGTCCGTCAAGACCGCCAAGCATACGCTGTGGCTTCTCTTCGCCTTCTGGACGGGACTCACGTTCGTGGGCTATTTCACACCCATTCGCGACCTGATTGGCAGGATGTGGACATGGCAATGGGGTGGCTGGGAAACCTTCTGGGTGTTCTTCTACGGTTTGGCCACCTATGGCAACGCCGGCTTTCTGCGGGAGCAGATCTGCTTTTACATGTGCCCCTACGCCCGTTTTCAGAGCGTGATGTTCGACAAGGACACCATGATCGTCACCTACGACAAGAAGCGCGGCGAGCCCAGGGGAAGGAGACGGCGCGATGAACGACCCGCCTGGCTTGGTGATTGCGTGGATTGCCACAAGTGCGTGCAGGTCTGCCCCACGGGGATAGATATCCGCAACGGTTTGCAATACCAGTGCATCGGTTGTGGCAGCTGCGCGGATGCCTGTGATGATGTCATGAAAAAGCTGGGTTATCCCACGGGGCTGGTGCGTTTTTCCTCCCAGCGGATCATGGATGAGGCCGGCCATACTCGCATCATCCGTCCTCGAGTACTGTTCTATGGGACCTTGTTGACCATCGTGCTGGGGCTGCTGGGCTACTCGGCGCTGTTTCGCATGCCGCTGCGCCTGGAAGCCATACGGGACCGCAATGTGCTCTACCGAGAGGGGCCTGGCGGCCGCATCGAGAATGTCTTCACGCTCAAGGTGGCCAACATGGATGACAAGCCGCACCGTTTCGTGATCTCGGTTTCCGGACTGCCCGATGCCATGCTGGGCACCCATGAGGTGGCAGTGGCCGCCGGGGCCGTGGAGACCGTTCCGGTGCGGCTTTCGGTCAACGGCAGCCGCATGAATCCAGGTTCGGCCCCTTTCTGGTGGTACGTCCAAGCCCTGGACAACCCCACACTGCAGGCCAGGCGGGAAAGCCGTTTCCTGGTTCCCGTTACACAGCCCTGAGCAAAGACGCATGACCATGCCGAAGCGGGCTTCCCCAGGAAGGCAGGAAGCGCCCTGGTACCGCCAGGCAGGGTTCTGGTGGTTGATGGCGCCACCTTTCGCAGCCGTGGTGGGCGGCATGATCACGCTCAAGGTGGCCATTGACCATCCCGACCAACTGCTGTCGGGCGATCCCGCGGGCAGTGCTATACCCCAGGTCCTCATCCAGGAAGCCCAGGCTCACAGCAAACACATCACCGCCACTTTGGAGCAAAAGGGTGGCTACCTGCAGATCACCTTGCGAGGGCAGCATGAACGGCCAGAAATCCTGCTGATCCAGTTGCAGCCCTGGGGCAGTCGGGATCAACCCCAGCATCTGTCCCTCCATGCCAGTTCCCCGGGCATCTATCGCGCCATCATGCCGGCAGCCTTAGCATCAGGGGGAAACTGGTATGTCGAGCTTGCCCCGGCTGACGGCAAATGGTTGTTGACAGGGCCACTACGCCTGGGCCTTGGGGAACAACCTGTCGTCATGGGTGCCATGCCATCCATGCCATGAACGGGGCAGGGCAACGCTGCCATCATTGCGGCTCCCCGGTCGAGGGGAGGGGTTTTACGGTCGATCTGCCGGAAGGCCGCGTGGCCGCCTGCTGCCCAGGTTGCGAGGCGGCCATCATGTTGATCCACCAGGCGGGTCTTGCGGCCTATTACCAATATCGCACGGCGCTTCCAGGGCGGATCGAGCTGGTAGAAGGCTCGGCAACGCAGCCGGATGAGGCCGGGTTGCTGGAAGCGGTCTGCTTGCCACGGCCCGATGGCCGGCTGCAAGTCACCCTGGCGGTGGACAATCTGGTCTGCGGAGCCTGTGTGTGGCTCCTGGAGCACAGGCTCGCCCAGTGTGCCGGCATTGCCGCGGCTTATGTCCATGCAGCCAGTTCCTGTGCTCTGGTGGAGTTCGATCCACAACAGATCGGGCTGAACCAGCTCTGTGCCCTGTTCGGCACCCTGGGTTTTCCGGCAACCCCCATGGTACCTGGTTCCTTCGAGCCACCAGCCGAGCACAACAGACCCTTGCTGCTGCGACTGGGTATTGCGGGTATGGCCGCCATGCAGGTCATGATGTTTGCTGCAGTCTCCTACATAGCGGGTCCCGATGGCTTGCCTGTGGGCTACCGCAATCTGTTCAACGGCGCAAGCCTGCTGTTTGCCACGGTGGTGCTGCTGTTTTCTGCAACACCATTTCTTGCCGGGGCCTGGCGTGATCTGCAGGCCCGCCGCGTGGGTATGGATGTACCCATCAGCATCGGCCTGCTGGGGGCCTACGGCATCAGCCTCGCCCATACCTTCACCGGTCATGGGGTCGTCTATTTCGATTCTCTCACCATGGTGACGTTCTTCCTGCTGGCCTCCCGTTACCTGGGGGCTGCCGCCAGGATCCGCACCATGGCCCAACTCCAGAAGATCCTGGGCGAAAAAACCGCGCTGGCCAGACGCCTCGAAGGAGGGCAGGAGCGTGTCGTCCGGCCCCAGGAACTGGCCGTGGGCGATACTGTGGCCCTCCATCCCGGCGAGACGCTGTCAGCCGATGGACGGGCCACATCCGGGATGGGTCTTGTTTCCGATGCCGTCCTGACCGGCGAGGACACCCCGCGTCGCTGTGGACCGGGTGATTGCCTGCTGGCGGGAGCCCGGCTCCTGGAAGGCGAGCTGCATATCCTGCTTACCACCACGGCCCGTACTGCCCGCCGCGCGCTCATCGGGCAGCGCGCCGAGGAAGCCCTGCTGCAGCGGACCGTGCGCCATGCCCTGCCTGAGCGTATCGCTGGTTGGTTTGCCGCAGGCACACTGCTGCTGGCAGTGCTCGCCTGGGTGATCTGGCGGGGCGAGGCGCAAGCATGGTCTGCGGTGCTGGCGGTTCTGGTGGGATCCTGCCCATGCGCCTTCGCCCTGGCAGCGCCCACCGTGGAGCTCGCAGCCACAGGACGCCTCATGGCCATAGGTGTCCTGCTGCTGCGTCCCAGGGCGCTGGCAGCTCTGGCCCAGGCCCGCCTCATCGTGTTCGACAAGACGGGCACATGTACCGAGCCGGTGATGCGCCTGGGCGAGGTACACCTGCTGCGACCAGGACTGGACCGGGATCAGGCCTGCCTGCTGGCTGCCCTGTTGCAGCGTCATGGCGAACACCCCATTGCCAGGGCCCTGCGCTGGGCCGACAGGGTCCACCACGAGCAGGCTGCGGCTGCTGCCAGTGCCATCACCCATGTTCCAGGAGAAGGAGTATGGGGCGTGGTGGAGGGCAAAGTGGTGCGCCTGGGCAAGGCGAGCTTCGTGATGCAAGGCAGCAAGCGGCAACAGCCTGCGGCCATCCCGGAAGATGCCTTGCATGACCGGGCCATCACGCGCATCTATCTGGGCGACGAACAGGGTCTGCTCGCAGCCTTTGATCTGGAAAGCCCCCTGCGCCCCGAGGCCAGGGGCGTCATGGAGCAGCTGTTGGCCATGGGGTATCGTTTGCATCTGTTGAGCGGTGATGGCCCTGAACCCGTTGCACGCGTCGCAAAACAGCTGGGTATGGCGAGTTTCCAGGCCCTGGCCACGCCCGAGATCAAGATGGCTGCGCTGCGCCAACTGCAGGCTGACAACCCTGGAGCTGTCATCATGGTGGGCGACGGGATCAACGATGCCCAGGTGCTGGCTGCTGCCGACTGCGGTATCGCGTTGGGGGATGGCTGTGATCTCGCCAAGACCCATGCCGATGTGGTGTTGCTGCATCATGGCCTGGCCAATGTGCCGGCCATGCTCGACCTTGCCAGGGCTGTCCACAGGCGCATCCTGCAGAACACCTGGTGGTCCCTGGCCTACAACCTGGCGGTGGTGCCCCTGGCGCTGGGTGGTTGGCTCACGCCCATCTGGGCCGCTCTGGGCATGTCGCTGAGTTCGCTGCTGGTGGTGGGCAATGCCCGCAGACTGCCCGGCACAGGCCCCAGACGCCAGATGTCAATGGCCAAAAACCCTCCTTCTGCTGTGGCGGCGGCTTCCCCGTGAGCGCGCTGTTCTTCCTGATCCCGGTCTCGGTGGTGCTGGTGGGGCTTGCCATGGGCGTATTCTGGTGGGCGGTGCGCAGCAGACAGTTCGATGATCTGGAAGCCAACGCCCATCGGGCACTCATGGAAGAAGAAAAACCACGCGAGCCTGCCCCCCATGACTGAACTGAGATGATTCATCACACCACCGAGATGCTTTGGCCCGCAGCCCTGCTCATGGGGCTCTTCGGGGCACCCCATTGCTTTGCCATGTGCGGCGGGCTGTCTGTGGCCCTAGGGCTGGGGCAGAGCGGTGGCCAGCTCAGGCGCAGGCTCCTGGTGCATACCGGCAGGCTGCTGGGCTATGCGAGCCTTGGAGCCATGGCAGCCTGGCTGGGCACGCTGCCTGGCGCCTGGTATGGCGGTGCACAGATGATGGTGGTGCTGCGTACCAGTGCCGGGCTCATGCTGGTGATAGCTGGTCTTGGCATGCTGGGCTGGGCGCAGCGCCTGTTGCCCAAAACCTGGGCCCCCCAGATCGGCCGGCTACTGGGCACTGGCCTGCGCATGCTGCGCCAAGGGCGCGGCATCTGGCGGGATCTGCTCAGCGGTGCACTCTGGGGGCTGTTACCCTGTGGGCTCGTCTATACGGCCCTGGGGCTTGCCCTGTTCGCCGGCCACCCCGTGGCAGGGGCGCTCGGCATGGCGCTGTTCTGGTTGGGAACCTTGCCGGCCATGCTGGGGCTTTCCTGGAGTGCCGCAGGCGTGGCACGCTTTTTTGCCGACCGCTCCATTCGGGAGCTGGGAGGGGCGGTGTTCATCGCCTGTGGTCTGTTCACCATGATGGCTGCTCTCACTGGCCACAGCAGCCATCAGGCCACCTGCGAGGCACCGGCAAGGCGCTGAGCAAGGGTTGCAGCGCGCCCTGGGCCCGC
>WOZS01000066.1:21814-23543 GCA_011620135.1 Gammaproteobacteria bacterium | reverse complement strand
TCGATGTGTTTCAGACGGGCTCGGGCACCAGCAGCAACATGAACGCCAACGAGGTCATCGCGCACCTGGCTTCCCATCGCCTGGGCCATCCCGTCCATCCCAACGACCATGTCAACATGAGCCAAAGCAGCAACGACGTCATACCCAGCGCCATCCACATCAGTGCCGTGCTGGCCCTCAAGGAAGAGCTGCTGGTGGCGTTGGGTGATCTGGAGGCGGCCATCGTGGGCAAGGCCCAGACGCTTGACCGGGTGGTCAAGACGGGGCGTACCCATCTCATGGATGCCATGCCGGTACGCATGTCCCAGGAGCTGCATGGCTGGGCCAACCAGATTGCCGCCTGCAGGGTGCGGCTCGAAAACACGCTGCATCATCTCTACCAGCTGGCCCAGGGTGGGACGGCGGTGGGTACCGGCATCAACGCCCATCCCCAGTTTGCCGCCGTATTCATCAAGCATCTGGTCAGCAGGACTGGCATCCCCTTTTGCCATGCCACCGATTTCTTGACCGCCCTCAGTAGCCAGGATACGGCGCTGGAGCTATCCGGTGCCTTGAAGGTACTGGCAGCCGCCTTGATGAAGATCAGCAATGACTTACGCTGGATGAACAGTGGGCCGTTCGCTGGTCTTGGCGAGATTACCTTGCCGGCCTTGCAGCCGGGTAGCAGCATCATGCCAGGCAAGGTCAATCCGGTGATTCCAGAGGCTGTCTGCCAGGTGGCGGCCCAGGTGATGGGGTATGACACCACCATCGCCATTGCGGCCCAGTCCGGCAACTTCCAGCTCAATGTGATGCTGCCGCTCATCGCCAAGAACCTGCTGGATGGCATCGCGCTGTTAAGCCGCAGTTGTGAGCTTCTGGGCAGTCGGGCCATCGCCGGATTCGTCGTCAACAAGGAACGCATTGCCGCCATCGTGGCCATGAATCCCATGCTGGTCACGGCCCTCAATACCGTGATCGGCTATGACAATGGTGCTGCCATTGCCAAGCGGGCTCTTGCCGAGGGCCGATCCGTGTTGGAGGTGGCCCGGGAGATGACCAATCTGCCAGTCGAGCAGTTGGAGCAATTGCTGGATCCTGCCACCTTGACCAAAGGCGGTATTCCAGGACATTCATGAGCCTGCGCGAACACCTGGTGGCCCGGTTGCTGCAAGGCCCGCAGCAGGCGCCGCAGACCACCGCGGCCCAGTTGTCGCATCTGCAGGCTGTCTATGGCCTGCATTGGCCTGCCTGGCAGCAGGTGGCGCTGCGCGAAGCGGCCGTGCTGGTAGCCCTCAGTCTGCAGGCCGCTGAACCAGCGGTATGGCTCACCTTGCGTGCCGCACACCTGCGCGAGCACGCAGGCCAGATCAGTTTCCCTGGGGGGCGCCTGGAGGCGGGTGAGGATCATGTCCAGGCAGCGCTGCGCGAAGCCCATGAGGAGATCGGCATGACACAGGAACTGCTCGAGCCCTTGGGTTTCCTGCCTGGTCACATGACCATGACCAGTCATTTCTGGGTGACCCCCGTGGTGGCGTCCCTGCGTCCCGGTTTTGTGCCGCGTGCCGATCCCCACGAGGTGCGGGAGATCTTCGCACTTCCTGTGGAGCACATCCTGGATCCCGGGCAGCCGCTGCAGGAGGCCCGTGAGGTGGATGGCAAGACAATCGCCATGCCGGTGTGGCAGTACGATGGCAAGCGCATCTGGGGGGCAACGGCTGCCATCCTGATGGCGCTGCGCCATGCCTTG
>WOZS01000066.1:0-21714 GCA_011620135.1 Gammaproteobacteria bacterium | reverse complement strand
CAAGCGCATCTGGGGGGCAACGGCTGCCATCCTGATGGCGCTGCGCCATGCCTTGGGGATGGGGCCTACATTGAGTGAGGAGGGAGTATGAATCAGGTGGGGGTTACAGCGCTGTATGCCGGCATCAGTGGTTTGTTGATGCTGTTCCTGGCAGGCCGTGTGGCGCAACTGCGCATGCGTCACAGCGTCTTGTTCGGCCATGGCCAGGTTGTGGAGTTGGAGCGGGCTATCCGGGTGCATGGCAATGCGGTGGAATATGTGCCGCTGGGGTTGTTGTTGCTGCTGATCGCCGAGCTCGGTGGTGTGGGGGGCTTCTGGTTGCACCTCTTTGGTCTGTTGCTGGTGGGCGGACGGGCGCTGCATGCCTATGGCCTGTCGCAATTCGAGGGAACCTCTCTGGGTCGGATTACAGGCATTTCATTGACTTGGCTCGCCTTGCTGGGATTGTCGCTGAGCGTCCTGTTCCTTGGGCTGTGATGTGAGCAGCCCTGCCGCAGGCCAGCACCGTGCCCTGGGAGCATACGACATCCGGGGGCTGGTGCCCGAAGAAGTGGATGAGACCCTGGCCTACCGTGTGGGTCGCGCCATGGTGCGTTGCCTGGGCCCCGGAATGTATGTGGTTGGCAGGGACATGCGTCCCAGCAGCGCAGCACTGGCCCAGGCCCTGGCCAGCGGCCTGTGTGCCCAGGGGGGGGATTGTCTGGATCTGGGGCTTGTGGCCACGGAGGAGGTCTATTATGCCATCCTGCAGCGCCGCCTGAGAGGCGGGGTCATGGTGACGGCCAGCCACAACCCGCTGCCATACAATGGCATGAAGATTGTCGGCCCTGGGGCCATGCCACTGGATCGTCATGGTGGGCTGGGGGCGTTGCGCCAGGCTGTTTGGCAGGATGGCCCCGCTGCTGGTGGTCGTGGCCGTCTGTGGCAGGGTTCGGTGCGCGATGCCTACCTGGACTATCTGCTGGGTCAGGTGGATGTTCAGGCTCTGGCGGGGATGCGGGTGGTGGCCGAGTGCGGCTGTGGTATGGCCGGGCCTCTGGTGCGGGCATTGGGCGACCGGGTGCCCTTTGCGCTGATCAGCCTGCACGAAGAGCCTGATCAGACCCTGCCCATGGACATACCCAACCCCATGCTCAAGGAGCAGCAGGACCGCATCGCCGAGACGGCGCGCCGGTATGGCGGCCAGTTGACGCTGGCCTTCGATGGCGATGGCGATCGCTGTTTTTTCTTCGATGAGCATGGCACCATGGTGGACGGCTATTACGTCCTTGGCCTGCTGATCGCTGCTTGTGCGATGCCTGGCGAGACGGTGGTCCTGGAGCGACGGCTGTTGTGGTATTCCCTGGATGTGGCATCCCGGCGGGGTGTGCGGGTGGTGCTGGCCAAGGCTGGGCATGGCTTCATCAAGTCGGCCATGCGCCGCCATGGAGCGGTCTATGGTGGGGAGATGAGCGGTCATCATTTTTTCCGCAGCTTCGGTTTCTGTGACAGCGGCATGCTGCCATGGCTGCATGTGCTGGCGGTCATGCAACAGCGCGGCTGTGGTCTTGCCGACTTGGTGCGCACGGCTCGCGAAGCATTTCCCATCAGCGGAGAGCGCAACAGGCCGCTCCATGGCGACACCAAAGAGACATTGCTGTTCGTCCAGCATGCCTTGCAAAAAGAGGCCCTGGAGAGTGACTGGACGGATGGGCTCAGCATGACATTTCCCAAATGGCGGTTCAATCTGCGCGCTTCCAATACCGAGTCCCTGCTGCGGCTCAATGTGGAAACCAGGGGTGATCCCCGGTTATTGGATGACAAGGTCGTCTTGCTCGATGCCTTGCTCGAGGAACATGAGCGTATCCCTGCACCAGACCAAACCGGCACAAGGGTGCGATATGGCTGAGGTGGCCCTGCCTGTTGCAGGCAGCAGGAAGGCGGTGTTCATCAAGACCTGGGGCTGTCAAATGAACGAATACGACAGCGCCAAAATGGCCGAGACCCTGGAGGCCAGCGAGATGGTTCTGGTGGACCGGGCCGATGCGGCCGATGCTGTGGTGTTCAATACATGCTCAGTGCGTGAGAAGGCCCAGGAAAAACTCTTTGACGAACTGGGGCGCCACCGGACATGGAAGGCTGGCAGAGCGGGGCGCTTGCTGGCCGTGGGTGGCTGTGTGGCGAGTCAGGAAGGGGAGGCCATCTTGCGGCGTGCCCCTTTCGTGGATGTGGTGTTTGGTCCCCAGACCATGCACCGCCTGCCGGCGCTATTGCGCCGGGCATGGCGGGGACAGGCTGGGCCGACGGTGGACCTCTATGCCGAGGATCTGGAAAAGTTCGAGCACTGGACGGATGTATCGCAGGACAGAACCAAAATGGGTTCCTCTGCTGCCGCGGCGCTGGTTTCCATCATGGAGGGTTGCAGCAAGAGTTGCAGTTTTTGCATTGTTCCTTATACTCGTGGTGAAGAGGTTTCGAGACCACTGCAGTCGGTGGTGGACGAGGTGCGCCGCCTGGTGGCGCAGGGAGCAGCAGAGATTACCTTGTTGGGCCAGAATGTCAATAGCTACCGTGGCGTGCTGCCTGATGGAGGGGTGGCGAGCTTTCCTCTGCTGCTGCACCATGTGGCGGCCCTGCCAGGAATCCTCCGGATGCGCTTTACCACCTCCCATCCCCTGAGCTTTTCGGACGAGCTCATCGACACCTTTGCCCAGCTGCCGCAATTGGCGCAGCATGTGCATCTTCCGGTGCAAAGTGGTTCCGACCGGATGCTGCAGGCCATGGGGCGGGGACACAGCGTTGCCACCTATCGGGATCGTCTGACCAGATTGCGTCAGGTGCGGCCCGGTATCTCCATCTCATCGGACTTCATCGTGGGGTATCCCGGAGAGACCGAGGCCGATTTCCTGGATACCCTCTCCTTGGTGGACGAGATGCAGATCGACCAGGGTTTCAGCTTTCTCTATAGCCCCAGGCCCGGCACGCCAGCTGCCACGCTGGAAGACCCCGTGCCTCTGGTTGAAAAAAAACGCAGGCTCTGGCGGTTGCAGGATCGCTTGCGCTACCATGGTGCCCGCTTCCAGGAAAAGCTCGTGGGCACTGCTGATGTCGTGCTCCTTGAGCGGGTCGATGAGGACCATCCGGACTGGTTGATGGGACACACCAGCAGCAACAGGATGATCCGTATCCCAGCCCACAGAACCCTGCTGGGACAGTGGGTTCGGGTGATTGTGGTGGCCTATCATCAGGGCTTGCTGATGGGGGAATTGGTGCATGCGCCTGTGGCCCGTGCTGTCTAGGAGGCAGTAGCCCGACTGTGGCGGGTCGCGTACGTCGCCAGGAGATTCAGCTATGGCCCCAGGACAATGGCCGGCTGAGCAACCTGTGTGGTCAGTTCGATGAGCACCTGAAGAGCCTGGAAGAATGTCTGGGTGTGCACATCCGCAATCGCGGCCATCGCTTCTGGATTGCCGGCAGTCACGATGAGATCGTGCTGGCGCGGCGGGCCCTGGAAGGCTTGTATCGCCTTACGGAGCACGAGACATTGGATGCATCGCGTGTCAATACCTATCTGGGGGCGACAGTCGCCGAGGTCCTGCCTGGGGCCTGCACCCAGGAGGAGCGCTGTGATGCCCTGCATGGCCAGGTGAGCGGAATCCAGCCGGTCCGGCCCATGACCACCACCCAGGCCGATTATCTGGCAGCCATTCAATGCCACGACGTGGTCTTTGGGGAGGGGCCGGCTGGCACGGGAAAAACCTTTCTTGCCGTGGCCGCCGCGGTGACTGCCTTGCAGCTGGATCAGGTGGAGCGTATCGTGTTGGCGCGGCCGGCTGTGGAAGCAGGCGAGCATCTTGGTTTCTTGCCTGGCGATCTGGCCCAGAAGGTCGATCCCTATCTGCGCCCCCTGTTCGACGCTTTGACCCAGACCCTGGGCGCCCAGCGCCTGGCTCGACTCCTGGAGCAAGGCTTGATCGAGGTGGCCCCACTGGCCTTCATGCGTGGCCGGACCCTGTCGCGCTCCTTTGTGATTCTGGATGAAGCCCAGAATACGACCATCGAACAGATGAAGATGTTCTTGACGCGCTTGGGACAGCATTCCAAGGCGGTGGTGGCAGGCGATGTCAGCCAGGTGGATCTGCTGCCCCGGGTGCCATCCGGCTTGAGCCATGCGCTTTCCATCCTCGAGGGCATTGGCGGGGTCGCCGTGATCCGCTTCGGCAAACAGGATGTGCGGCGTCATGCCCTGGTGCAGCGTATCCTGACAGCCTATGAGCATGCCAAGGGGTCGGAGCGGGAAGCCGAGACACGGTCCCGGTACACCGAAGGCTGTGTGCAGCAGCGGGAAGAACAGGCATGAAGGCCCGGCACGGGATCACCTCTGCAGGTAAGGTGAAGCCTCCTTACAGGATTGATGTCCAGTATGCCTGTGCTGCCGTAGCATCACCCAGTGCCGTACAGTTCCAGGAATGGGTCAGCCAGGCCCTGACGGGTCGTTGCCAGCGGGCCGGGCTGACCATTCGGCTGGTGGACGCTGATGAGAGTGCCGCATTGAACAGGCAGTTTCGTGGCCAGGACAAGGCCACCAATGTCCTGTCCTTCACGGCGGATGACCCATCCCGGGCAACGGTTCCCTACCTTGGGGATGTGGTGATCTGTGTGCCGGTGGTCATCACCGAGGCCGCGGAACAACATAAAGCCGTGCCGGCCCATTTTGCCCACATGACGGTCCACGGGGTTTTGCATCTGCTGGGTCATGACCATGTGTTGCCCCAGGAGGCCGAGATCATGGAAGCCATGGAGCGCGAGATTCTGCAGGCCATGGGGTACGCTGATCCCTATGAATGATCGACCTCCCAGTACCAGCGGTCCTGGGGCGGACTCTTGGTATCAGCGTCTGCGCAGGATGCTGATCAAGGAGCCCCAGGACCGTGCCGAGCTGCGAGCCATGCTGCGGCGGGCCCAGGTCCACGGTCTGGTGGATGCGGACGCCGAAGCCATGATGGAAGGCGTGATCAGCGTCTGCGAGATGCAGGTGCGGCAGGTCATGGTGCCGCGCGCCCAGATGACGACCATCGCACGCCAGGCAGGCTATGCCGATGCGGTACGGCTGGCGGTGGACTCTGGCTACTCGCGCTTTCCTGTGATCGACGAGAAGGGTGGTGAGGTGGTGGGTATCCTGCTGGCCAAGGATTTGCTGCGGTATGCGGGATCCAAGGAACCCTTCCGGATTCGTGAGCTGTTGCGCCCAGCCATCTTCGTGCCCGAGAGCAAACGCCTCAATGTCCTTTTGGCCGAGTTTCGCCTGAGCCGCAACCACATGGTGATCGTGGTGGATGAGTTCGGGGGCACGGCGGGACTGGTGACCATCGAGGATGTGCTGGAACAGATCGTAGGCGATATCGGCGATGAGACCGATCGTCTGGCACGCGATTTCATCGTGCCTCGGGGTGATGAGCGCTATCTGATCCAGGCCATGACCGAGATTGCCGAGTTCAACGATTACTTCGGCACGCAATGGGATGATTCCGAGCTGGATACCATTGGTGGCCTGATCACCCAGCGCCTGGGTCGCATGCCCAGGCGCGGTGAGCAGGTGACCATCGACGACTTCGAGTTCACGGTGGTTCGCGCCGACAGCCGGCGCATCCATCTGGTGGAGGCACACCGCCTGCTGCCCACAGCAGGCGAGGCCACTGCTTGAAGAGATCATGGGCCCATGGGCTCATTGCCTGCAGCTGCGTGGCAGCAGGCGGATCAACCGTCCTTGCCTTTGCTCCCTTCGAGATGCGCTGGGCTGCAGAAAGCCTCGTGTTGCTGGCCATCTTGCTGTATCGGGTAACCTGGCGACAGGCAGCCCTGGTGAGTTTTTTGTTTGGCCTTGGTTTCTTTGGTTGCGGCATCTGGTGGATCTATATCAGCGTGCATCGCTTTGGCGGCGCGCCTGTGCCACTGGCTGTGGCGGCCGCAGCCGGCCTCATCGTGCTCCTTGCTCTCCTGACCAGCCTTGTGGGACTTATCACAGCCATCATGGCGCCGCCAGGACCAGGCAGGCTGTTGGTGTTGCCCGCAGCCTGGGTGGGCGTGGAATGGCTGCGCAGCTGGATCTTGAGTGGTTTTCCCTGGCTGCTGCTGGGCTACAGCCAGGTGGATACCCATTTTGGTGCCATGGCTCCCGTGGGTGGTGTCCTGCTGGTCTCCGGGCTTGCAGTCTTCTGGTTTGCAACGCATGCCTGGCTGGTCATGGTAGGTGGATGGCGGCGCTGGTTGGGTTTGATTGGTGCCATATTGTGCGTTGGCGTAGTCCAGCCATTCATGCATCGGGAATGGACCAAACCGATGGGCCCGAAGCTGGACGTTGCCCTGGTGCAAGGCGACATCCCCCAGGACATGAAATGGAGCAGCGCAGCAGCGCTGTTCATCCTGCAGCGTTATCTGGCCATGACGACCCCCTTGTTGGGAACCCCGCTGGTGGTCTGGCCCGAGGCAGCCCTGCCGTTACCAGCCGATATGCTCTGGGAGGATTGGCTGGAGCCTCTGGATGAAAAGGCGCGCCAGATGGGCACCACGCTGTTGCTGGGTGCGCTCAAGCAAGTCCCTGCAGGGCCGTCTGGACAAAAAGACACCAAGGAGCAATACGGCAATGCCCTGTTGGCCCTGGGCAGGGATCGGGGGGTTTATCTCAAGCGGCACCTGGTGCCGTTTGGGGAATATTTTCCTCTGCCGGCCTGGGGCAAGGCCTTTTTGAAGCTCCTGAGCCTGCCCTATGAGGATCTGCTGGCCGGGCCGTTTCGACAGGCGCCGCTTGTGGTGCATGGTCAGCGTGTGGGGGCTTCCATCTGTTATGAGGACGCCTTCGGCAGCGAACGACGCCTGGATGAACCCAGCGCCTTTTTGGTCAATGTCTCCAACGATGCCTGGTTTGGCGACTCCATCGCCCCTCACCAGCATCTGGAGATCGGCAGAATGCGCGCCCTGGAGCTGAACAGGCCCATGCTGCGCGCCGCCAACACGGGCATTACAGCGCTGCTGGATCATCACGGTCGCATCAAGGGCATCATCCCTCAGTTCACTGTGGGCGTGTTGCATGGCAGTGTCCAGGGACGCAGCGGCGAGACGCCATACAGCCGCTATGGGGATGCACCCGTGCTGATCCTTGTGGCGCTGACGATGATGGCCAGCGCCACAGTCAGGCTCTCAGGTCTCAGGCGCTCCAGGGCTTAGATGGCGCCGCCTTGCTTGAGCAAACCAGGAGCTTCTTGCTGGAGCAGGGGTGTGGCCTGTGCCAGGGCGCTCAGTACCGCCCGAAAAGCGGCCGCCACCACATCGCTATCGATGCCCACGCCATGGCTGGTGATCCTGTTGTCCACCGTCAGCTGGATATAGGCTGCGGCCCGGGCAGCAGCACCTGGCCCGATGGCATGCTGCCGGTAATCGCCGATCTGCAGGGACAAGCCGAGATGGTTGGCCATGGCATGAACGAAGGCCTCCAGTGGACCGGAGCCCTGCCCATGGACCATGGTCTCCTGCTGCCGATGGAGGATGACAGCACTCACTTGGCGCTGCTGCTGAGAGCCGCTGGCCAGGGGCTCGTCACGATAACTCAGCAGGGCAGCACAGCCTTCTGGTTGCAGATAACGGGCCTCGAAGGTTTGCCACAGGTCGTCTGGCAGCAGTTCCTTGCCAGTGCGATCGGCAATCTCCTGGACGATCTCCCGAAACTCGATCTGCAAAGCGCGCGGCAACTCGAGGGCGTATTCCTGCTCCATGATGTAGGCGACACCACCCTTGCCGGACTGGCTGTTGATGCGGATCACGCCCTCGTAGGTACGGCCCACGTCGGCCGGATCGATGGGCAAATAGGGCACTTCCCAATATTGATGATTTTTTTGGGCCACAAAGCCCTTCTTGATGGCATCCTGGTGGGAACCGGAAAAGGCGGTGAAGACCAGCTCCCCGGCATAGGGGTGCCGGGGATGGACCGGCAGCTTGGTGCAGTCCTCGGCGGTGCGGACCACCCTGTTGATCTCGGAAAAATCGAGCCCGGGTTCCACTCCCTGGGTGTACAGGTTGAGGGCAAGGGTCACCAGATCCACATTGCCGGTGCGCTCCCCATTGCCGAACAGCGTGCCTTCCACGCGATCGGCCCCGGCCATGAGGCCCAGTTCGGCGGCAGCCACCGCCGTACCCCGGTCGTTGTGGGGGTGCAGGCTCAGGATCACCGCCTCGCGCCTGCTGAAATGGCGGTGCATCCATTCGATCTGGTCGGCATAGACGTTGGGTGGCGCCATTTCCACCGTGGCGGGCAGATTGATGATGCAAGGCTGCTGGCCCGTGGGCTGCCAGACATCCATGACCGCCTCGCAGATCTCAAGGGCATAATCCAGCTCGGTGCCTGTGAAACTTTCTGGGGAATACTGGAAGACCCACTGGGTCTCGGGGTATTTGGCGGCTTCTTCCCTCAGCAGGGTAGCACCCTGCACGGCCAGCGCCTTGATGGCGTTGCGGTCCGCGCCGAACACCACCCGGCGCTGCAGCTCGGATGTGGAGTTATAGACATGGACGATGGCGCGACGCACCCCGCGCAGTGCGGCGAAGGTCTGCTCCACCAGCTCCTTGCGGGCCTGCACCAGCACCTGGACGGTCAGTTCATCCGGGATCAGCTGTTGTTCGATCAGCTCCCGGCAAAAGGTGAAATCGGTCTGGGAGGCGGCGGGAAACCCGATCTCGATCTCACGAAAACCGATTTGCAGCAGCAGATCGAACAGGCGGCGCTTGCGCGCGCTGCTCAATGGCTCGATCAGGGCCTGGTTGCCATCCCGTAGATCGACACTGCACCACATAGGGGGCTTGGTGATGGGGTTGTCGGGCCAGGCGCGATCAACAAGTGGCATGGCTGGAAACGGGCGATATTTGCTGGCTGGTGATCTCATGATCTCCTCCCTGCGGATGTCACGAGGCTGCAAGGGCTTGTGCTTGAATCCTATAAACTAACACAATGTCATGTTCGCGGCCAGTGGCCCTAGGAGGGGTTTTCCAGGCTCAGGTACTGGTCGTGGCCATTGTAGGCAAAGGCTTCGGCATAGCGCCCCCAGCCGATGACCACATGGAGTGTCTGCCGTGCTGCCTCCGGGGACATGTGATCTTCCAGCTCGTTCAGAAAACGGGTGATGGGTGCTTTGTGCATGGAGCGCTGGTCCAGCACGCGGCAGATGTGGGCCGCCAGCGGACAGTAGGCCAGCAGGTGGCGGTGAAAGATGCGCTTGCGGTCATCCACGCCTGCCTGGGCGAACTCGCGTCCGGCCGGGGTGAGCTGGATGTCGCCACCTTCGATGTCGGCAAGTCGCAGCATCTGCAATGTCTCGGCCAGGGGAAAGAGGTCATCCACCGCCATGCGCAGGGAATGGGCGAGGATGGGCAGGTCGGCGCGGCCATCATAGAGCGGACTGTCCAGCACCTCGATGAGACCGGCGAGATCATTGATCTCCGCCTGGGGCAACATGATACCGATGCCAGCACCAGGCAGATGATCGCTGCGACCAGCACCGGTTGTGGGTCGTTGCCGTCCGGCCTGCACTGTCATCGCCACGTAGGTGCGTTCCACCAGTTCGGCAAAGACAGGGTCCAGCCGATCGCGGGGGTGGGGCATATCGATACGGATCTCGCTGGTGATACGCCCTGGGTTGCTGGAAAAGATCAGCACCCGGTCGCACATGAAGATGGCTTCTTCGATGTTGTGTGTAACCAGGATCACAGCCTTGATGGGCATCTGGCCTTCCGACCACAGGTCGATGAAGTCGGTGCGCAGCGTCTCGGCGGTGAGCACGTCAAGCGCGGAAAAGGGCTCGTCCATGAGCAGGATGTTGGGGTGCACCACCAATGCCCGGGCAAAGCCGACCCTTTGGCGCATGCCGCCGGAGAGCTCCCGGGGATAGGCCGATTCGAAGCCATCGAGGCCGATCATGTCGATGGCCCCCAGTGCCCGGCTCCGGATCTCTTCTTCGGGCAGACCCAGGGCCTTGAGGCCGATCTGCACGTTTTCGATGACAGTCATCCATGGAAACAGGGCAAAGCTCTGGAAGACCATGGCAATGCCCTGGGCAGGCCCCGTCACCGGCGTGCCCAGGTAGGTGATCTCGCCTGCCGTGGGCATGGAAAGCCCGGCGATGAGGCGCAGCAGGGTGCTTTTGCCCGAGCCGGAGCGGCCCAGCAGGCCGATGATCTCACCTTCCTGGACGGTGAGCTGGACACCATCCAGGACCAACAACTCGCCCCCGTCAGGCTTGGGGAAGGACTGGCGGACATCGCGCATCTGCAGCAACGGACCGGTATTCTGGGCGATGTGGTGGGCAATGGCGGGATTGTGCATGGTTTGGACCGTGATGCTCAGTTGAACTGGAAGCGCCGCTCGGCATAGCGGTACAGGGGGCGCCACAGGAGCTGGTTGATCAGCACCACAAAAAAGCTCATGGTGGCGATTCCCAGTACCAGGTGATCGAAATCACCTTGTGTCGTGGCCATCGAGATATAGGACCCCAGGCCATGGGCCATGAGGCGCTCGTCGCCCCAGGAGACCACCTCAGCCACGATGCTGGCGTTCCAGGCACCTCCTGCAGCGGTAATCGCCCCTGTGAAGTAGAAAGGGGCGATGGCCGGCAGGGCCAGGGTACGCCACCACAACCAGCCTTTCAACTGCAGGTTGCGGCTTGCATCCTTGAGTTCCCTGGGCATGGCCATGGCCCCGGCTATCACGTTGAACAGGATGTACCATTGCGCCCCGAGAATCAACAGCGGGCTCAACCACAGCTCCGGATTCAGTCGCAACTTCACGATGAGCAAGGCTACCACGGGAAAGAGCAGGTTGGCCGGGAAGGCCGAGACGAGCTGGACGATGGGTTGCAACGTGGTAGCCAGGCGCAGGTTGGTGCCGATCCAGACCCCAACCGGCACCCAGATGAGGGTGGCCAGGGCCAGCATGGCAAAGACCCTGGCCAAGGTGGCCAGCCCACGAAGGGCTACGAGCCCCAGATCATGCGCCGGCAGATCGAAGATGACGTAGTGTGCCACGCTCCACAGCGCCAGCAGGCAGATGGCCAGAAAAATGAGCAGCCACAGCTGCTGCATGCGCCGCTGCCAGCTGTTGGGGCGGACCTTGTGGAGGTATTGCGCCAGCCGGCCCTGGGCAGCCGGAGGCCGATAGCCCCTGTTCCACAGGGTGGCCAAGGGCTTGGCCAACATGGCAAAGAGTGCCGAGCGACGCAGCATGGTGAGCACCCAGGAACGTGGCGCTGGCTTGTCTGGGTCTTGCTCGGCGGCAAAGCGTTGCGACCAGCACAACAGGGGACGGAAGAACAGCTGGTCGGTCAGCAGGAGGACGATGGCCATGGTGACAATGGCCCAGGCGATGGCAGCCATGTTCTGTTGTGCAATGGCAACGGCGATGTAGGAGCCGATGCCCGGTAGGCTGATCTGGGTCTCGCCCACACTGATGCTCTCCGAAGCCACCACGAAGAACCAGCCCCCCGCCATGGAAATCATCATGTTCCAGGTCAGCTGGGGGACGGCAAAGGGTACTTCCACTTTCCAAAAGCGCATCCATGGCGAAAAGTGCAGGTTGCGCGAGGCCTCGATCAGTTCCTTGGGGACCGAACGCAGTGATTGGTAGAAACCGAAGGCCATGTTCCAGGCCTGGCTGGTGAAAATGGCGAAGATGGCGGCGCATTCCGCACCAAAAGCCCTGCCCGGGGTGAGCGAGAGAAAAAACACCACCGCCACCGACAGGAAGCCCAGGATGGGGACAGACTGCAGAATGTCCAGCATGGGGATGAGCAGCATGCCGGCACGCTTGCTCTTGGCAGCCCAGGTGGCATAGCTCAGCGTGAACAGGAGCGAGAGCGCCATGGCCAGCACCATGCGCATGACGGTCTGGGCAGCGTAGCGCGGTAGATGGCTGGGCTCCAGAGGGAGGGGGGCGGCTGTGATGGCAGATAATGGTTGCAGAGCTCCCCTGCTTGCAGTGGTCAGTAGGGTCAGCAAACCCAGAATGAGCAGGGCAGCGACCAGGTCCCAGCGATTGAACCGAGACCTGGTCCAGGCGACGGCAACCGGTATGTGTCCATATTTCATTCCTGCTCCATGGGCTTAGGCTATCGCTATTCATGTGTTTGGGGTGTTTGGCATGGGGCGGGACAAGCCGTTTCCGAACGCCGCAGTGTAGCACCGCGGAGCCTTCCTCTGCTGCCCCGATGCATGAGGAGCCACAGCGCGCCATGAAGCGGCATTTCTCTCTTCACAGTCTCTCTTCACAGGCTGTCACACCACAAGCCAGACTGTTCAGCCAGGAGAGGGGCGAACCCCAGGGCTTGTGGTGTTGTTATCAGCTGTTTGCGGCCTGTATCGCGGCATCCAGCGGCTGCGAAAAGCAGCGACGATCAAGGCGGGATAGGTGGGTTGCCCCAGGCTGCCATTGTAGCGCTGCAGGGCAGGCAGAAGATCGCCCTGTTCCTTGTCCAGGTATTGCCTCAGGATGGCGCATCCAAAGCGGATGTTGGTGTGGATATCAAACAGATCGCCCACCATGGCTCCAAGCTCGGCTGCCCAGAATGGCATGACCTGCATGAGCCCCATGGCACCCTTGGCAGAAAGGGCCAGGGGATCGAAGCGGCTTTCCACATCGATCACAGCCAGGACCAGTTCCGGCATGAGGTCGTGGCGCTGTGATTCCATATAAACCAGGTGCAGGATGCGCAGGCGTTCCTCCTCGTCGGGGATACGCTGGCGCAGCCGCTGGGACATATCCGTCAACCATGCCTGCGGTATCGCATGTTTCGGCTGGATGATGGCCTGGGGATGGGTAGAGTGGGGATGGGGGATAGATGACCTGGCGATAGGGGCATGGTGTTGCGCCCAGGTGGCTGGAGACAACAGGAGTGCAAGTCCGGCGCAGGCAGGCTGCAGCCAGGGCCAGGGATCAGGCCAGGTGCTGGAGCAATTCCTGCAAGACCGCATGGCGCGTATCGACCGTGGCATTGGGTTCATGGCGGCCCTGGTATTCCAAGGCATGCTGTTCCAGGAGACGGGCACTGACCACGACCCGCCAGGGAATGCCGAGCAGCTCGAGATCGCTGAACATGACCCCGGGGCGTAGGCCGCGATCATCCAGCAGGCAGGAGATGCCCTGAGCTTCCAGGTGATCGTGCAGTGACTGGGCCTCGCTCATGACCGCCTCATCGGACTGGTTGCCCGTGCGCAGCGGGGCGATGGCCACCTGAAAAGGGGCCATGGCCTTGGGCCAGGCGATGCCCCGGGCATCGTGACATTGTTCGATGGCAGCCGCCACGATGCGGCTGATACCGATGCCATAGCAGCCCATCAGCATGGGGTGTCCCTGACCCTTTTCATCGGTTATCATGGCCCCCAGGGCTGCGGAGTATTTGCTGCCCAGCTGGAAGATATGGCCCACCTCGATGCCCCGGGCCAGTTGCAGGGGTTTGCCTGTGACCGGGCTGGGATCTCCTTGCTGCACGGTACGCAGATCGGCTGTATGCGGGATGTGGCTTGCTGGGGCCAGCGCTGCTGCCCCTTCATCCCAGATCACGGCCTCCCAGCGCTGGTCATGCCATGGGGCAGAGAGCATGCCAAGCCTTTGCAGTTCTTCATCCTGCAGGATATGCAATGGCTGGGCCAGTTGGCTCAATTTGCCAGCCTTGGTGGGGTGCAACCGATCACCTGAACCAAGGACAAGGGCCACTGGGCCGCCATGGCACCCCATGGCCGCCACGACGATCGGTTTTTGGTATGCCGCTGCCTGGCCAGGACGGGCCTGGGCCAGTTCCAGGTTGGCCGCATAGCTGCTGTCCGGGTCGTAGACGATCACATCCTCGCCGCTGTCGGCCAGAATGTGGAACTCGTGGGAGACAGCGCCACCGATGGCGCCGGAGTCGGCGCTCACCCGGCGGTGGGCCAGGCCAAGCCGCTCGAAGATGCGTTGGTAGGCCTGCGCCATGTCCTGGTAGGTTTTTTCCAGGGAGGCAGGGTTGTCATGGAAGGAATAGGCGTCTTTCATCAGGAACTCGCGGGCGCGCATCACACCGAAGCGGGGCCGGATCTCGTCGCGAAATTTGGTCTGGATCTGGTAGAGTGTGATGGGCAGCTGATGACGGCTCTTGATGGTGCGCCGGGCGAGATCGGTGATGATCTCCTCATGGGTAGGGCCAAGGCAAAAGCCGCGCTGATGGCGATCGGTGAAGCGCAGCAGTTCCGGTCCGTAGGCCCCCCAGCGGCCTGAGGCCTGCCACAGTTCCGCTGGCTGCACCATGGGCAACAGACACTCGGTACAGCCGATGGCGTTCATTTCCTGGCGCACCACCTCTTCCACCCGGCGCAGGACACGCAATCCCAACGGCAGCCAACTGTAGATGCCCGAGGCCACCTGGTCGATGAGCCCGGCACGCAGCATCAGGCGATGGCTTGCGATCTCGGCGTGGGCAGGATCAGCCCTCAGGGTCACCAGATGCAGGGTGGATGCCTTCATGGGGGCTCAGTTTAACAGAATGGCATCCACTGGGGTGATAGTCCATGGGCTACAGCTGCATCAGCGTAAAAACCGGGATTGGCGTACCCAGCTTTGGGGGCCAGGGGGCTTGGTGATCCCAGACCAAGGCAGCATATTGACCATTTTCAGTCTTTTGCTTGGCATGCATCTCATATATCATGATTAGTTCTCTAGGATGGGAGCTGGGGGATTGATATGCATGTGCCTCGTGAGGTTGCAAAGACAGAGCAGCGTGAGGACAAGGGCAGGGACAGGGGAGCTTGGATGGAGCTGACAGGGGCACAGATCGTCGTACAGGCCCTGATCCAGGAAGGAGTGATCGATATCTTCGGCTATCCGGGCGGAGCGGTTCTGGATCTCTATGATGCTCTGGATCAACAGGATGCCATCCGTCATGTGCTGGTGCGCCATGAGCAGGGGGCCGTGCATGCAGCCGATGGCTACGCCAGGGCCTCGGGGCGCACCGGGGTGGCTCTGGTGACCTCGGGGCCTGGGGTGACCAACGCGGTGACAGGCATTGCCACGGCCTACATGGATTCCATCCCCCTGGTGGTGCTCTCTGGGCAGGTGCCCACGAGGGTCATCGGCAGCGACGCCTTCCAGGAAGTGGACGCGGTGGGCATTACCAGACCCTGCGTCAAGCACAATTTCCTGGTCAAGGATGTGGCCGAGCTCGCCGTGACCATCAAGAAGGCCTTTCATATCGCAGGATCCGGCCGTCCTGGCCCTGTGCTGGTAGACATCCCCAAGGATGTGAGCCAGGCCAAAAGACGCTTCGTCTATCCCAAGGAGATCGAGCTGCGCTCCTATCGCCCCGTGACCAGGGGGCACCCCGGCCAGATCCGCCGCGCCTTGCAGCTGATGCTGACGGCAAGGCGGCCTGTGCTCTATACAGGGGGCGGCGTGATTCTGGATCGGGCCGCCGCCGAACTCACCGAGCTGGCGCGGCTTTTGGGTTTTCCCGTGACCAATACGCTGATGGGTCTCGGCGGCTTCCCCGGTACCGATCCCCTGTTTTTGGGCATGCTGGGGATGCATGGCACCTACGAGGCCAACATGGCCATGCACGAGGCGGATGTCGTGGTGGCCATCGGCGCTCGTTTCGACGACCGTGTGGTGGGCAACGTGAGCAAGTTCTGCCCCAGGGCCAAGATCATCCATATGGACATCGACCCTGCCTCCATCTCCAAGACCGTCAAGGTGGATGTGCCCATCGTGGGTTCGGTGAAGCTGGTGTTGAGCGACATGCTCACCTTGCTGCATCAGTCGGGCAGGCGTCCAGACGGCGAGGCGCTGGCGGCGTGGTGGGCCGCCATCGAGGGTTGGCGCAGCGCCGATTGCCTGCGCTACGACCGACACAGTGCGGTCATCAAGCCACAACAGGTGATCGAGCAGCTCTACCAGCTGAGCAATGGTGAGGCCATCGTCACCTCGGATGTGGGCCAGCACCAGATGTGGGCAGCCCAGTTCTACAAGTTCGATCGGCCCAACCGCTGGATCAACTCGGGCGGCCTCGGCACCATGGGTTTTGGTCTGCCGGCAGCCATCGGGGCCAAGCTGGCCTGCCCGGATGACCAGGTGATCTGTGTCACAGGCGAGGCCAGCATCATCATGTGCATCCAGGAGCTGTCCACCGCTTTGCAGTACCAGGTGCCCATCACGGTGGTCAACCTCAACAACCGCTACATGGGCATGGTGCGTCAATGGCAGGAGTTTTTCTATGCCAAGCGCTATGCCATGAGCTATATGGCAGCCCTGCCGGATTTCGTGAAACTGGCCGAGAGTTTCGGGCATGTGGGCTTCCAGGTGAAGGAGCCGGAACAACTGCGTGCCACGCTGGAACAGGCACTGGCCATGCGCGATCGGCTGGTTTTCGTGGATGTGCTTACCGATCCCACAGAAAACGTCTATCCCATGATCCCCACCGGCGCTGGCCATAATGAAATGATCCTGGTGTGATGCGGCATATCATCTCGGTCCTGCTGGAAAACGAATCAGGCGCTCTGTCCCGGGTGGCCGGGCTTTTCTCGGCCCGGGGCTACAACATCGAGCTTTTGACCGTGGGCCCCACCCAGGATCCTTCGCTGTCGCGCATGACCATCGTCACCTCGGGCAGCGACGAGATCGTGGAACAGATCCTCAAGCAGCTCAACAAGCTCATCGAGGTGGTCAAGGTGCTGCTGCTCACGGAAAAGGAGCATGTGGAGCGCGAGCTCCTCTTGGTCAAGGTAATGGCCCAAGGAGCCATGCGCGATGAGATCATACGGTTAACCGAGATCTTCCGTGGCCATATCGTGGATGTGACCGAGACCTGCTACACGGTGGAGGTTACCGGTGATGGCGAGAAAATCAAGGCCTTCCTGCGCACCCTGCCCACAGCGGATATCCAGGAAGTGGTGCGTACCGGCGTGGCCGCCATTGCCCGGGGGGAGACGACCTGGCGCCTGCCCTGAACCACATGCCTGAAACCTGCCTAAAAGCCTGAAATAACTAAATGATGCATTGGGAGGAATGATCATCGCTACCGATGGCTTGACAGCGGCACTAGAGGCCCTGGCTGCGGGCCAGGACACAATCCCCTCTGCTGATCTTTCTCCCAGGCAGCGCAGGCTCATTGCCAGGTTGCAAGCCAGGCTGGCACCCGGATCGGCTGGACAGATATCCCCATTGTTCTGGCAGGAGGTGTTCCAGCAGCTTGGTGAAGCGGCCACGGTGTTTCGCGGCGATGGACGGGCTGTGGCGGTCAACGCGGCCTGCTGTGCGTTGTTCGGTTATTCCCAGGAGGAATGTACCGAGCCCACATTCAACTGGCTGAATCGGTTCGACAAGTCCGACCTGCCGCGCATCGCTGCCGAGATTGGCAAGCTGGCCGAAGGGCAGGCCCGGCGTGTCTATTATGAAGCCACCATGACCACCAAGGATGGCCGCCGGCTCTTGATCGGCAATACAGACACCTGTCTGGGTATATGGCCTGACCAGGATCCGGAGCCGCTTTTTTTGTGCCTCATGACCAACGAGACGCAACGCCGCATCGAGTTGCTGCAAGCTCTTGAGACCCACAAGAAAGAATTGCTGGAGGCCCGGGGTACATGGTATGCCGCGTTGGAGCAGTTGCCCTTACCGATAGCCGCTCTGGACGAAACGGGTGTGCGGCTGTTCATGAACAGGTCCTATCAGGCCATGATCGGCGCCACGCAGCTGGATCAGATCGTCCTGGAACCACAACAGCAGGCGCGCCTTCGCGCCCTGTTGCAGCAGGCCAGGTCCGATCATGCCATCACAGGCGAGTTTTGCCTCAGGCATCCCCAGCGCGGTGCGCTGCCGCTCATATGTGCCATGACGCGCCTGCCGGACGACATGCGGCGCCATCTTGGGATCACGTATCTGCTCACGCTGAGCGATATCAGCGCCCTCAAGGAACGGGAGCGCGCCATGGAAGAGCAGCGCGCCTATTTCCGCGACCTTTTCGATTCAGCGCCTGTGGCCATCTTGGTGGGGGATTCCCATGGTCATGTGCATGACGCCAACAAGACACATGCCGGCTTGTTGGATATTTCCACAGAAGAGCTTTATAGTCCGGGTTTCAATCAGTTTGACTTCACGCCGCCCGAATACCACGAACTGGATCGCAGCAAGATCAGCGCTTTCGTGGCTACCCGTCAACCGGTCATGTGGGAAAAGGAATACCAGCGGCGTGATGGCAGCCGCGTTTGGGTCGAGGTGCGCATGAAGAGCTTCGACCAACCCTTGCCTGGCCAGGAGGATCGCTGGATTGTCACCATGGCCGATGTCACCAGACGCAAGCAGCTGGCCCTTGCCCTGCAAAAGGTCATCGATACGGTGCGCCAGGGGCTGCTTGCCCTGCGCTCTGGGGATTTCAGCATGCGCTGGCATGAACGGTTCGAGGCCGAGCATGCCGTCCTGGGCGAGGCCATGGACAGCCTGGCCGGGGTGCTCCAGCAGACCGCCTTGCAGTTGCAGGGCAGCGCAGGAGCTGTGCGGCAGGCAGCCCATGCCGTGGAACAGGGCGCCCACAGCCTGAGCCAACGCCTGCAAGAGGAGGCCGTCTCCCTGGAGCAGTCCAGCAACGCCACATCACAGACCAATGTCTCGGCTGGTGACAATGCGCAACGCGCCGCCAGGGCCACTGAGCTTGCCCATTTGGTGACAGAGGCGGCGTTCCATGCCGCAGGCTCCGCGGATGAAGCCCTGACCACCATGACGGCCATCGCCAGCAGCAGCCAGGAGGTGGGGTCCTTTCTGCAGGTCATCCGCAGCATTGCCTTCCATACCAATATCCTGGCACTCAACGCCACCATCGAGGCGGCCCATGCCGGGGAAGCGGGCCGGGGTTTTGCCGTGGTGGCAGGCGAGGTGCGCCGACTGTCCCAGGGTAGCGCCCGGGCCGCCGCGGATGTGGCGCGGGTGATGGCGCGCAATGCGCAGATCGTCGAGGCCGGGCAACGGGCCGTGACCACGATGCATCAGGCACTGACAGGCATCAAGGGGCGCAACACGGGGCTGGGGCAGTTGCTGGAAGCGATCACCCAGGCCAGCACCGAGCAGTCAGGTGCCATGGATCAGATTGCCGAGGCCCTGCGGGATATCACGCGGCTGACCCAGAACAACGCGGCGCTGGTGGAACAGCTGGTCGATGCTGCCGCCTCGCTGTCCCGGGAAGCAACTGACCTGGTGCAACAGGCCTCGACCATGGGGCATGCCACTCACCAGAAAAACCAGATATAATGAAATGGTGGGACGTGAGGGGAGATCCAAGGGGCGGTTGCCCGGGTCGTCACTGAGCGCTGCTGCGGAAGCGCAAAAGGCAGCCCATTGAGTTACCTTAAAGGAAGCAATAACGGGAGATGTCACATGAGTGTACTTGTTGGCCGTCAAGCACCGGACTTCACCACCAAGGCCGTCATGCCCGACGGGACGATCAAAAACGATTTCACCCTGTCGAGTTTTCGCGGTAAATACGTGGTGTTATTCTTTTATCCATTGGACTTTACCTTTGTCTGCCCCTCCGAGATCATCGCCCATGACAACAGGCGACAGAAGTTCGAGGAGTTGGGTGTGCAGCTGGTGGGGGCATCCATCGATTCAGCCAACAGCCATTATGCTTGGCGTGAAATGCCCCGGGACAAGGGCGGTATCGGCAAGGTCGGGTTTCCCATCATCGCCGATGTGCAACATGCGATCGTCAAGGCCTATGGCATCGAGCATCCAACCGAGGGGATCGCTTTCCGTGGCTCTTTCCTGATCGATAAATCTGGTGTGGTGCAGCATCAGGTGGTCAATAATCTGCCCCTGGGGCGCAATGTGGATGAGATGTTGCGCATGGTCGAGGCATTGCAGTACACAGAAGAGCATGGCGAGGTATGCCCGGCCGGCTGGAGCAAGGGCAAAGAAGGCATGAAGCCCACCGCAGAGGGTGTGGCAGGTTACCTGAGCAAGAACGCCACTCAACTCTGAGGAGCATATCCGCCTACCGGCCCTGTCTTGGTATGGGGCCGGTTGCCTCTGGTTGCGCCGCCGCCTGTGTTCGTGGTGGTGAGCAGGGCGAAGTGCTGTTCTGCTTTGCTGAGCCAGCAGCGCAAAGCGGCTGCATCGAGCCTGTGGCGGCTTGTTCTACCCGTTCCAGGCAAGAGTCGAAAAGGGGATACCAGTGAAGGTTTTTTACGAAAAGGATGGCGATCTGAGCTTGGTCGCCAGAAAAAAGGTAGCGATCATCGGTTTTGGTTCCCAGGGGCATGCCCATGCCCTGAACCTGCGCGACAGTGGCGTGCCGGTGGTGGTAGGCCTGCCGGAACGTTCCGCCTCGCGCTCCAAGGCCCAGGCCATGGGGTTCCAGGTCATGGAGCCCGCCGAAGCGGTTCGCTCCAGCACCATGGTCATGATCCTGGTGCCCGATGAGCGCCAGGGCGAGTTGTACCGCAAGGACCTTGCCGACAACCTCCCTGCGGGGGCAACGCTTGCCTTTGCCCACGGTTTCAATATTCATTATGGCCAGATTGAACCCCGGGAAGATCTGGACGTGGTGCTGATCGCCCCCAAGGGCCCTGGCCACCTGGTGCGGAGCACCTATGAGCGCGGCTCGGGGGTGCCCGCCCTGATCGCGGTGGCCCAGGATGCCTCCGGAATGGCGCAACAGTTGGCCATGGCCTATGCCTGTGCCATCGGTGCCGGCCGGGCCGGTATCATTGCCACCTCGTTTCGGGAAGAAACGGAAACCGACCTGTTCGGTGAGCAGGCCGTGTTGTGCGGCGGCCTGTCGGCGCTGGTGCAAGCCGGTTTCGACACCCTGGTGGAGGCCGGCTACGCGCCAGAGATGGCCTATTTCGAATGCCTGCACGAGCTCAAGCTGATCGTCGACCTCATGTATGAGGGCGGCTTGCGTACCATGCGCTATTCCATCTCCAACACCGCAGAATACGGCGATATTTCCAGGGGTCCACGGGTGATCGGCACCGAGGCCCGCGCGGCCATGCGCCAGATCCTGGGCGAGATTCAGTCCGGCGCCTTTGCCAAGGAGTTCATCCTGGAGCATATCGCCGGTGCCCCAAGCCTGAAGCGGTCACGCCAGCATCTGCAGGATGCCCCCCTGGAACAGACCGGAGAAAAGCTGCGCGCCATGATGCCGTGGATCAGCAAGGAGCGCCTGGTGGACCGTAACCGCAACTGAGCATTGGTGTGTGGTGTGCCCGCGCGGAGCTCCCATGGGGTGCCTCACGCTCTCAGACAGCCGCCACTGACGTCCCCTTTTCCGCCTCTCCGGCCAGCCGGAGCCCTGCTGGGGCTCACTGCTGGCGAAAGCCATGCAAAGAGCTTCTGGAAATATGACCAAGGCCACCAGGATGCTTGGCATGATCCGGGCGCAAGTGGTTTGCCGCCTCAAGAAAATGAAAGAAAAAAGGGAAAGTCCCACTTGAAACCCCTTGGACAATTCAAACACGGTCTTGTGCGGTGGCGGCTGCAGATCTTTTTTTGGCTGGCTTCCATTGTCGTTGGCTGCGCGTCGATTTTCTTCGCGCAGCTGGCAGATACCATGAGCTTTTTACAGAAGGCGTGGTTTGCACATTTTGTGTTGTTTTATATAGTGCTCGCACCACTTGGCGTCGGCCTATTGGTATGGTTGACGGAAAAATTTTTTCCTCAAGCAAGTGGCAGCGGCATTCCCC
>WOZS01000051.1 GCA_011620135.1 Gammaproteobacteria bacterium | reverse complement strand
GGTATCAGCTGTCCTGGTTGAACCTGGGTTCGCGTTTTTCCAGGAAGGCGGCCACACCCTCGCGGTGGTCTGCACTCTGGGCGACGATTGCCATGTGTGAGGAGATGAGGTCCAGGTGGCTCCACAGGTCGCTGCGCAGCCCCTGATAGACGGCGCGCTTGATCATGCTCACCGCAAGGCGCGGCCGTGCTGCCAGCTTTCTGGCAAAGGCCATGGTTTGTGGAAGCAGTTCTTCTGCGGGGTAGATGCGGCTGACCATGCCGAGGCGCAGGGCTTCTGCGGCATCGATGAAATCGCCGGTCCATAACAGTTCCAGCGCCTTGGCCACACCCACGATGCGCGGCAGGAAGTAGGCGCCGCCGTCGCCGGGCACAAGACCGATGCTGCTGTAGGTCTCGGCGAGCTTGGCGTGTGCGGCGCAAAAGCGGATGTCACACATCAGGGCCATGTCCAGCCCCGCTCCTGTGGCCGAGCCATTGAGGGCACATATCATGGGCTTGTCCAGGCGCTCCAGGGTGAGCGCGATGCGGTGGATGTGCCCCCAGAGAAAGTTTTTCATGAGAAAACCTGGATTGCTGCTGTCCATGTCAGCGGCACCCTGGGCCATGCCGCCAATGTCGCCACCGCTGCAAAAGGCTTTGCCGGTTCCGGTGAGGACCACAGCACCCACATCGCTGCGCCGGGCGCATTCTTCCAGGCGCCCGCGCCAGGTTTCGATCATGGTGGCGGTAAAGGCGTTGCGCCGTTCGGGGCGGTTGAGGGTGAGCAAGGCCACGCCGTCTTCCACGGCAAAGAGCAGTTCGTCTGCGTTGTCGCTCATGGTTCCTCTGGAATGTGCTGCGCCATGCTGGCTGCCTTGCTGCTTTGTTCAAGGCTAGCCGCACTGGCTGCCTTGTCAAGACAAGGCGCCTGGCATGGGAAGCCTGAAACAGGAAGATATAATGACCACAGACTGTTTTGCAGGGCGGGAGCCTCATGGAACCATCACAGCAGGAAAAGGTGCTGCATCAGGTTGGTGCTGCGCCAGATGCCTTGAGCTTGGTCGATATCGGCGTGAACCTCACCCACGCAGACTTTGCTGCCGACCGCGATCAGGTGCTGGAACGGGCGCAGCGCGCTGGCGTGGTGCATATGGTGATCACCGGCTGCAGCCTCGAGGACAGTGCCGCAGCGCTCGCCCTGGCTGAGCGCTATCCGGTATTGCTCTCGGCCACAGCGGGCGTGCATCCCCATCTGGCGGGCACGCTGGCCGAACACCAGCTGCCCGAGCTGGCCGCCTTGCTGCAGCACCCTTTGGTGCGCGCCGTGGGCGAGACCGGGCTGGACTATCATCGTCACCACAGTGACCCGCACACCCAGCGCCGGGTGCTGGGCTGGCATTTGGAACTGGCTGAACAATACGGCATGCCGCTTTTCCTGCATGAGCGCGAGGCAGGCCCCGACATGCTGGCCGTGCTGCGTGCCCATCGGCCGAGGCGTGCTGTGGTGCATTGCTTTACCGGCGCACGCCATACCCTGCATGCCTATCTGGACCTGGGGCTGTGGATCGGGATCACCGGCTGGCTGTGCGATGAGCGCCGCGGCGTCCATCTGCTGGAGCTGGTGAAGGACATCCCGGCCGACAGGCTCATGATCGAGACCGATGCTCCCTATCTGTTGCCCCGGGATCTGCCTGTCAAGCCACGGAACAGGCGCAACGAGCCTGCCTGGCTGGGCCATGTGGCCGCCGCCCTTGCCCGGGCGCGAGGCGATGATGTGGCTGCCCTTGCCTGGCAGACCGCCTGCAACGCCCGGGCGTTTTTCGCTCTGCCATGATGCCATGATCTGGTTTGCCTGGGGCATGGTATGTGGCACCTGGGCGCTGCATAGCCTGCCTGGGCTGCCCGACATGCAGCAGCTGGCGCTGCTGCTGGCAGGCGGTATGGCGCTGTTGTTGAGCCAATGGCTGGGGACATGGCGACTGCTTGCCGCAGGTCTTGCTGTGGGGGCTGCCTGGGGTGGCCTGCAGGCTCATCGCTACCAGGACACCCGGCTTGCCGTGGCTCGCCAACGCATCACCCTGGTGGGGCAGGTGGTCAGCTTGCCGGCGCAGCGCCAGGGTAGTTTCACCTTCGACATGGCGGTGCAGCGGGTCCTGGCAGGCCCCTGGCAGCCAAAATCCAGCACCTTTGTGCGCCTGTGGTGGTGGCAGCCCCCTGGGACAGGTGCGCCACAGCCCGGCTCGTGCTGGCAGGTACAGGCCACGCTGCGCGCCCCGCATGCGTTGCGCAACCCTGGGCTGGCGGATGCCAGCAAGCTCACAGAAGCCCAGCACATCGCTGCCATCGGCTCGGTGCGCCCTGGCGAGGGCACCCACGTTCTGGCCCATTGCCAGGCCATGCGACCGGGACTTGCCTTGCGGGCGGCATTGAGTCGCCGGCTGGATGGCGTCCTGCCGGCCACAGCAGGCGGCGGCATCGTCCGGGCGCTGGCGATCGGCGACCAGGGGCGGCTGGATGCTGCGGCCTTCAACGTGCTCAACAATCTTGACCTCAGCCACCTGATTGCCATCTCCGGCCAGAACGTGGCTATGGTGGCGGCGGTGTTTTTCTTTGTGGCGCGCTTTGTGATGAGCCGCTTTCATCGGCTGACGATGCTTCTGCCAGCGCAGCGCTGGGCAGCCTGGATCACCATGCCGGCCACGGCGGTCTATGGGGCTCTGGCAGGCTGGTCCATTCCCACGCGCCGGGCGGTGGTCATGGCGCTCGCCCTGTTGCTGATGCTGGGGATGGGACGTGGGGTGCGCCCAGGGCGCATTCTGGCGCTGGCGGCGATCATGGTGCTGCTGCTGGACCCGGCTGCGGTGCGCATGCCGGGCTTTGCCTTGTCGTTTGCTGCGGTGGCCCTCCTGGGCTATGGGGTGGCTGGCCGGGTGCAGCGAGCCGGGCATGTGCATGCCCTGCTGCGCGACCAGGTCGTTGTGGCGCTGGGGCTTGCGCCCGTGGCAGCCTGGCTCCTGGGGCGCCTCTCGCTGCTGGGCGCTCCACTGAACCTCATCGCCGTGCCGGTGTGCTCCCTGCTGCTGGCGCCCCTGGCCCTGGTGGGGACGCTGGCTCTGGGGCTGGATGTGCCCGGGTCAGGCTGGGTGCTCAGGATACTCGCCCGGGGCGTGGATTGGGTCTGGCCATGGCTCGACTGGCTGGCCCGGCAGCCATGGGGGATATGGCCCATGCCGCAGCCGCCTGTGTGGGCGGTGCTGCTGGCTGGCCTGGGCTGCCTGCTGGCCCTGGCGCCGCGCGGTATCCCGCTGCGCAGCTTTGCTGTGGTGCTGCTGGCCCCCTTGCTGTTCACCCAGCGGGAAGCGCCCCCTGCGCCAGGGGACATGCGCATGACGGTGCTGGATGTGGGGCAGGGGCTGGCGGTCTTGGTGGAAACCGCCGGGCATCGATTGCTCTATGATACCGGTCCTGCGAGCCTCACCGGGAGTGACGCCGGGGCGCGGGTGGTGGTGCCTTACCTGCGCAGCCGCGGCATCGGCAGCCTGGATGGGGTGGTGCTGAGCCATGACGACCGGGACCACAGCGGCGGTCTGGCTGCGGTGATGCAGGCCATGCAGCCGGCCTGGGTGTTGCTGGGTGAGCCGCATGCGGGCCTGGCCAATGGCATACCATGCCGTATCGGCATGCACTGGTGGTGGGATGGCGTGCACTTTGCCGTGTTGCATCCCCCGCCTGGGCGCTCTGGCAATGCCGCAAGCTGTGTGATCCTGATGGAAAGCGCTGGCAGGCGGTTGTTGCTGCCCGGGGACCTGGAAGGCGCTGACCTGGACGATCTGGCGCTGACATTCGGCGCCAGTCCCAGGCTGGATGTGTTGGTGGCCCCCCATCATGGGGCGAAAAAGGGAGCCACGGCGGCCTGGGTGGCCGTAGCGCGGCCACGCTGGGTGCTCTATTCGGCCGGCTTCGGCAACGCCTATGGCCATCCGGCAGCCCAGGTGGTGCAAAGCTATGCTGCCCAGGGCAGCATGCAGCGTGCCACCGCATGCAGTGGGGCGCTGGTGGTCAACCTGCAACAGGGGCATCTGGCGGTGAGCGCCACAAGACGCGAGGATCAAGCATCCTGCTTGCTGCCGGTGCCTGCCTTGCCGAAGGTTGCATCGCCAAAAGGATAAGCGCTGCCCGGTGGCAACGATGTCTGCGCCAGGGCAGATGCGGCACCTACAATCAGCAAAGCGGGACTGGAGATGGCCATGGCCGTTGCCTGCTGGACAAGTGCTGCCAGCGTGGTGCGCAGCACGCGCTGCCCAGGCATGGTGCCCTGCTCAATGAGCGCTGCGGGCATGGTGGCTGCCATGCCATGCTGCAGCAACCCAGCGACGATGCATTCCAGCATGCCCAGCGCCATGTAGAAGACCAGGGTATCTTTGCTTTGGGCGAGTTCCTGCCAGGGCAGTTCCAGCCAGTTGGTCTGCCTGTGGGCAGTGAGCAGGCGCAGCCCTTGTGCGCCCTTGCGGTGGGTGAGCGGGATCAGCGCCGCAGCAGCACAGCCCATGGCTGCGGTGATGCCGGGCACCACCGAAAAGGGCACACCGGCTTGCGCTAGCGCTTCCATTTCCTCTCCACCCCGGCCAAAGATGAAAGGATCGCCCCCCTTGAGACGCACCACCAGCAGACCATCCTGGGCATGTCGGATCAACAGCTCGGCAATCTCCTCCTGGGAGATATTGTGGGCCTGGGGTGTCTTGCCCACATTGATCAGCGTGGCTTCTGGCCTGGCCAGGGCCAGGATGGCGGCGCTCACCAACCGGTCGTGGACGACCACATCGGCGACCTGCAGCAGGCGCAGGGCTTTGAGCGTCAGCAGCTCGGGATCGCCTGGGCCGGCACCCACCAGCGCCACATGGCCCCTGGCGGATGGCATCGCCGCCATGGCGGCCATGGCTTCCTCCAGCGCAGCAGGATCAGGGTCCGCAGCCAGAGCTGGATGGTGCAGCAGGCGGTTCCAGGCAGCACGGCGCGCCTTGATGTCACCCAGCCGCTTGACCTGGGGGCGCAGCATTCCCAGACGCTCGGTGAGCGGACCGAGGAAGGCAGGCAGCCGGGCTTCCAGCTCGGTCTTGAGGCGCCGGGCCAGGGCCGGGGCATGACCGGCTGTGGAGATGGCTACCTGTAAGACACCGCGCTGCACCACCGCCGGAAAGGTCAGCGTGGAGCGTGCCCCATCATCCACCACGTTGACGAGAATGCCCTGCTGCATGCATGATGCCGCCACTTTGTGATTGAGTGGCTGGTTGTCGCTGGCTGCCACCACCAGCATCATGCCGGAGAGATCCTGCGGAGAAAATGATCTGCTGCAATGCAGCAGCCCATGGCTTGCCACCAGATGCCGGGCGGTAGCGCAAAGCTGTGGCGCCAGCATGGTGACCTGGGCTCCAGCCGAGAGCAATTGGTGTGCCTTGCGCGCTGCCACCGGGCCGCCACCCACCACCAGGCAGGACCGCCCATGAAGGCGCAGATTGACGGGTAGTTCGGGCTTTGTGGTGAGCATGATGCCTCGGGTTGGTTTGCGGCAAGCGATGATGGTTTTGTGTGTATTGCACCAGAAACGCTTGGAGCAGGAAAGGATGGCATGGTTCTTGTTCTACCATGGGGGGATGTTTCGGCTTGACCTGCCAGACCAGGGATATGGCAAGCGCACAATAAATAAGGAGAAATAAAGCATGAGACGGCAGGTGTTTGTGGGGTTGCTGGGTATCCTGGGGCTGTTGCCCCAGGCTTTTGGGCAGCATTGTTCCATGATGGAACATGGTCAATCCAAGGAAGACAAGGCATGTGGGGCCCAGCAAGCCCGGGATGAGGCAGTCAAAAGCCAGGGCGTGCTGTCCAGCGCTGCAGGCAGGCTGGCCTATGAGGCCATTGCCGGGCGGCTGGTGCTCACCAAAGAAGACCTGCAAGGCGATGCGGCCGAAGAGGCGCCCCGGAAGCCCGCCGGGGGCAAACCAGACGAGCCGCTGGCCAGCATGTTCTATGTCTACTACAAAAGCGGCCAGAACCGGCCGGTGACCTTCCTGTTCAACGGGGGGCCCGGCTCTGCCTCGATGTGGTTGCACATGGGGGCTTTTGGTCCCAAGCGGGTGGTGGTCAATGAAGGTGTTCACAATCCAGCCGCTCCCTATGTGATGCAGGACAATGCATCGAGCCTTTTGGATGTGAGCGACCTGGTTTTCATCGATGCCCCGGGAACGGGCTTTTCCAGGGTGCAGGATCCTGCCAGGGCAGCTGAGATTTTCTACAATGTGGATGGGGATGCCGCAGCCTTTGCGGCCTTCATCGCCCGCTTTCTCACCAGGTATGATCTATGGAATGTGCCCAAGTATCTCTTTGGCGAGAGCTATGGCACCATGCGTGCGGCCTTGTTGGCCCATGTGCTCCAGGAAGAGTACAGCATCGATCTCAACGGGATCATGCTGCTCTCGCAGATTCTCTCCTACGCCAATGTGGCGGAGTTTGCCAAGCTGCTGCCCAGCATGGACCAGGGTCTGGTGCAGGCCCTGCCGACGTATGCCGCAACCGCCTGGTACCACCGGCAGCTCGAGCCCATGCCAGCGGATTTCGATGCCTTCATCAGGGATGTGCAGCACTTTGCCGCCAGCGACTATGCTCAGGCGCTGTGGGCTGGCGGCAGCCTACCCGCGGCGGACCGGCAGCGGTTGGCCGGAAAGCTTCATGCCTATACAGGCTTGCCGGCTGAGTATTTCATCAAGGCATCGCTCAGGGTGACGCCAGGGCAATTCCGCCAGCAGCTGCTGGCCAAGGATGGCCGCATAGCAGGCCGCCTCGATACCCGTTATGCCGGACCAGCCCTTGATCCGCTGGCTGAAGAGGCCGAATACGACCCCATGGACCAGGCCATTGGCGCGGCCTATGTGGCCGCCTTCAATGACTATGCGCGCAAGACATTGCATTTCGGGGAACAGGAACGCTTCAGGCCCACAAGCCCGCTGTGGCGCACCTGGGGTTTCAAGCACAAGCCGCCAGAGGCCCCCCATGCCCTGCCGGGGGCTGACGTGCTGCCTGACCTCGCCATGGCCATGAAGCGCAACCCCGCTCTCAAGGTGCAGGTGCATGGCGGTTATTTTGACCTGGCGACCCCTTTTGCCGAAGCGCTCTACGAGATGGACCACCTGCCCATTCCCGGGAACCTGCGCGCCAATATCACCTTCCATTGGTACCGCTCCGGCCATATGGTCTATCTGCACGAGCCAGCCTTGCAGGAACTGCACCGCCATACTGCGGCCTTCATCCAGCAGACCATTGGAGGCAAGGCAAGCGGCTCATGACCCGTGAGATGCTTGCATTTGGGACGATAGGGTGGTAAGTAATAATGTTGCGCAGATGCGTGGCCGCGCCATAGGGTGCTGGTCGAGGGCATATATATTGAGGTGACAGAGGAGGCATGCAGCATGCGTCAGGGCAACGGTTTTTTCCACGCTGTGGTTCTTGCCTTTTTTGGTCTTCTTGCGGTGCGGGGCACGGCTCTTGCGGCAACCTTCCAGCACAGCCGCTATGTCATGGATTATCCTGATACCTGGTCCTTGCAGCAGTTGGATGGCGTGCCAGATGAGGTCTGGGGCATGATCCCCATCGACGAGCTTCCCGGGCCCTTGCAAAGCGCGCTCCAGGATCTCTCCCCGGAAAAGCCCGTCCTGCAATTGACCGGTCCTGCTGATACCGTGGTGTATGTGGCCGTGGTCAAGGTGCCCTCGATGGCGCATTCATTCGTGGAAAAGGGTCTTTTCGAGGATGCCATCTTGGAAGAAGGCGAGGACGGCCTGCCGCCAGGCTACCGGGGCCGTGCGGTAGCCATCGGCTCTGCTGACAGGAAATACGTGGCCGGCCTGGTGCTGCGGGCGCCTGCCAGCGTTTTTGACCAGGTGAATCGGGACTTCGAGGGGATGGTCGATAGCTTTGAGTGGAAGTGAGTCGGGCTTGCGCATGCTGATCTGCAGCAATGCATGCCCATGGCACAAGCCGGGCTCCAGTTCATGTTGGCCATCCTCGAGGCGCGCCAGGTTGATGTTCTCCTGTACAGGGTGAACAGCCGGTTATCGGCAGCGCGCAGCAAGGTGGCGACCTGGGCGGCTGATGGCCGCAGCATTGCTCTCCTGCACGGCCATGGGAACACACCTGGTGCTTGCGGGATGAAGCGCAATGCTCATCCATGTCTGTGCATGCCGTGTGACAGCCATGAACGGCTGTAGTACCTGTGGATTACCAGCTGTTTGCGAATCCCGGAGCGACTCGAGCTCTTGAGATTCTTGATTTCTTCCTGAGGAGATGGCTATAGACACCAAGACCATGACCAAGATCGACGCTGATTCTGTCTCCCGCCATCTGGCACGGTATCAGACCAGGCAGGTGGAGGCCAATCCTGCATGGCTTGCCACATACGAGGTGGCATTGGGTGTCAAGGGTATAGAGGCCCTGCATGATCATCCAGGGTACGCCAGGCTGGAACAGACCATCGCCGCCGCCATCGCCCAGGCGTTACGTGGCGAAGCGACGGAGGAGCTGGCTTTCCGGCTCGCCACTGCCCACCAGCGTTATGGGGTACGCCTGATCTGGTTCCTGGAGGCCTTTTATCGGCTAATGGACAAGGCTGTGTCCATGGGTGTCGATGACCAGGGGCTGCGCCATCTGCGCAGCCTGGCGCACAATGTGGCCGGCTGCTACGAGGAAGCCATGGAGCAGGCCCAGCAGGAAGTCCGGGACTCCCTGGAGGCCTGGCGCCAGGTGGCCATGGGCGTGGCCAATGGCCTGTTCGTCTGTGAAGACATGTCCTCACCCATTCTCTGGGCCAACCCGGCCTTTGCTGCCATGCTGGGCATGGCATTGGACGAGGTGATGGGCCAGCCGTGGCATGTCCTGCTAGCCAGCGGGGAACAAGAGCCGGCACAGTCTGTTGGGCAAGACACCCAGGCAACCTTCTGGGAGGCGACATTCCGCCACAGGGATGGCACGGCGGTGCCGGTGCGCATGGCCCGTCAGCAGGCATCCGGGGCAGCCTTCGGGTGCGCACAGGTGCTGGTGATGAGCTGCATGCCCCTGGGTGCTATCAAGGCCAAGGAAAACGAGTTGCAGCAGATCATCGCCTATACCGAAAAGCTGCTGGAACAGCTGGCCGGCGGGTTGCTGCAGACCGATCACCAAGAGGTGCATGGGGTTGCCGTGCGCATCCAGCAGCGTTACAACACCACCGTGTCACTGCTGCAAGACCTGGTGCGCCGTCTGCAGGACGCCAGTTTCCAGTTGGCCCAGGCAACCAACCAGCTGGCCGTCGGCCAAAGGGAATTGGCGCAGCGTACTGCCCAGGAGGCAGCTGGTCTTGAAACCATCACGGTTTCCATCCAGGAAACCGGTCATGCGGTGACCGCTACCGCCCAGGAGGCCCAGGCTACCCGGGAGATAGCCCAGTCCATGGCAGCTTCCGCCAGAGAGAGCGGCACGGCCATGGATAGCATGGTGGCCACCATGACCGCCATCGCCCAGCAATCCAGAAAAACGGCCGATATACTGCGTGCCATCCAGGAGATTGCCTTTGCCACCAACATCCTTTCGCTCAATGCCTCCATCGAGGCGGCGCGGGCTGGGGCGATGGGGGCCGGCTTTGCGGTCATTGCCCAGGAAGTGCGCCGTCTCTCCCAGCGCGTGGGAGAGGAAACCGAGTTGATCCGGGATTGGTTGGATGGCTTGGAGCAGGAAACGGAGAAAGGGGCCCAGGCCATCGGCGCCGGCGTGACAAAGATCAGTGCCGTGGTCAACGACAGTGCTGCGGTGGCACAGCGCATGGAAGGCATCACCAGCAGGATGGGCGAGGGCGATGTGGGCCTGCGTCAGATCCGCGAGGCGGTCATCGAGCTGGACCGCGGCATGCAGCACTCGGCTGGCATGGTGGAAGAGATCACTGCCAGCAGTTCCGAGCTGGCCGAGCAGGCCCAGGCGCTGGCCGACCTGGCGGCCATGTTCCAGCTTGGCCAGCAGGAATCAGCAAACACCCTTTAGTGTGTTAGCGTGTGCATGGTTCGGATTGTGGGCGGCGATCCGGCGTCCGCGCCCGACTTGTCCACAGGCACCGCCATCTATCAGGCGAACCCGAACATCGGCGGCACCGCGAGCAGCACGAACAGCACCCAGGCCGCGAACACCGCGAGGTACCCGGTCTGCCAGCGCTCGAGGCGCGCCGCCGGGGCATGTCCGCCGAGCAGGCGCAGCATGAGCCACGCGGACCCTGCGAGGTTGACGAGCAGAATCAGGTTGAGCGCAAGCGCGACGAACCGGTTCGCGGTGAACCCGTACTCGCCGACCCGCGCGAACATCGCCACGAGCACGAAGAGGTCGAGCGCGATCGCCGCGACGACGGCCACGAGCCGGATGACATCCATGGCCCCCGGCGCACTGCCCGGCTCGCACGCGGAGATGCCGTAGACCACGAGCCCGAGCACCACGAGCAGCAGGACGTCGAACACGGTCAACAGGTTGCGGTCGAAGTCGTGCCCGATGCCGTTGATCGCATAGGCGATCACGGAGCCGATCAACATCGCGGCGAAGAGCGGCGTGAAGATCGCGGTGAGCACGGGGGCCAGGTTCTCGATGATGCTCTGCCTGGCCTCGACGAGCCATGCCGCGACGACGACCGCACCGGCGGCACCGCACGGCAGCACCCACGTGATGACGGGCTTGATCGCGCCCGGGGCGATCAGGCTCAGCACCGCAACCGTCAGGCCGAGGAGTACCGCGCCGCCGAGTGCGATCAACGCGTAGTAGATCGCCCACTCCCCGCTGAAGCGCACGAAGTCCATCCTGCGCGCCGATGAACGGATGCCGCCGCCGAGGTACGCCGCCCCCACAACGAACCACAGCGCCACCGGCAGGTGGATTGCCACCAGCAGCTCGGTGCTGCCGGAGGTCGCAAGCGGGAACAGATTCACCACGAGGGCGAGCCCGCCGACGATCCCGGCGAGCGGCAGCACGCGCCGCCACGGCATCCGCCGCAGCACCGCGAAGTAGGCGGCGAGCACGGGCAGCACGAAGAACCCGAGGTTGCCGAAGAGCCAGTGCCCGCCTGTGCCGGACGCGACCGCAAGCATTCTGGCGAGCTGAATGAGGATCGCGGCGAGGCCGGCGAAGGCGAGCATGCTCGTGAAGGGACGCCGGCGGTCCTCGTCGGGGCGGGGCAGGGTGAGCTGCTTCCACAAGCGCTCGCCGTGCTCGCGCGCGAACTCGGCGGTGAGCCGGTCGACCTCGCCGAGGCGCCGCACGGCGATGAGGAAGGCCTCGTCCGCGTGGAGCCCGCCGGCCTGGAAATCGGCGATCTGCTGGCGCAGGCGGCCCTCGAGCTCGTCTGCGTCGGCGTTGTCGATCACGCGGCCGCGCAGCACGGCGGTGCGCCACTGCCCGATCCGCGCCTCCAGGTCCGCGCTCATGCGCCGACCGCCGGTGTCGCGATGCCCCAGAGCCCGCCGAGCGTGCGGGTGGCGGTGTCCCACTGCCTGCGCTGTTCGGCAAGCTGCGCCTTGCCGTGCTCGGTGACCTCGTAGTACTTGCGGCGGCAGCCCTCCAAGGAGCCCTGGTTGAGGACCGCAACGGCTGCGCCAGCCGTCAAGCAATGAAGGGTTCCGGGCAGGCGCGTTGACGGCCATAAGTTGACGGTCACAAGTTGACGGTCACAATACCGCCACGGCATCTCTAACCTCCCGTCGCACCCACGCCCTGGGGAAGCCAGTTCAGTCGCTTGAGCGCGGCGTCATCCGGGGTTTCGTCTTTCTTGATGCGCAGCACCCCTTTTTGGTCCTTGATGGGGCCGGTCATGGGATGGAGCTTGCCCGAGATGATGGCGGCTCTGGCTTCATCGACCAGGGAACGCACTGCCTGGGGAACCGCGTCTGAAAAGGGTGCCAGCTTGACCATGCCACTTGCCAGGCCACCCCAGACATCGCGAGAGGTCCAGGTGTGGTTCATGACCTCCTGCGCGCGTTGGGTATAAAAAGGCCCCCACTCCTCGATGGTAGCCGTGAGATGGGCCTTGGGTCCAAATGCGCTCATATCGCTATCGTAGCCGAAGGCATAAATGCCATGGCTTTCGGCTGCCTGGACCGGCGCTGGGGAGTCGGTATGCTGGGTGATGATATCAGCCCCCAGGGCGATCAGCGTTTCTGCGGCCTCTCTTTCCTTTGCGGCATCGTACCAGGAATTAATCCAGATCAACCGCACGGTGGCCTTGGGATTTGTCTTGTGCAGGCCCTGCACGAAGGCGATCAGCCCCTGGTAGACCTCAGGAACTGGCAATGAACCCACATAGCCTATGATGCCGCTTTTGGTCATCTTGCCGGCGATGAGCCCAGTGAGGTAGCGACCCTCATAGAATCGGGCATTGTAGGTGCCTACGTTCCTGGCACGCCGGTCACCGGTGGCGTGCTCGAAGACCACATCGGGAAATTGCCTGGCCACATTCAAGGTGGGATTCATGAAGCCCAGCGAGGTGGTGAAGATCAGCTTGTGCCCACTGCGAGCCAGTTGTTGAATGATTCGTTCCGCCTCGGGTCCTTCATGCACGCTGTCCACATAGGTGGTTCGCACACGGTCACCCAGAGCACGTTCCACGGCAAGGCGGCCCTGGTCATGGGCATAGGTCCAGCCGGCATTGCCTATGGGCCCCACATAGACAAAGCCGATTTTGAGAGGCTCTGCCCGGACGAGGCCAGGCAGGCAGAAAACAAGGAACAGCAATACCTTCATCATGATTCCCTCCAGGAAACGCAAGGGCGCAAACCATTGCTAGCTCGGCCATGGCCGAGCCAGGGCGCGGGGTGCGCCAAAGCGATTTCGTGACAGCATGGCCAACACTGCGATGGTTGCCAGATAGGGCAAGGCGTCCAGGGCATAGGGAGAGATTGCCAAGCCCAGCGCCTGGGCGAATTCCTTGGCTTTGCCCAAGGCGCCGAAAAGATAGGCGCCCAGCAACAAGGGCACTGGACGCCAGCCGGCAAAGACCACCAGGGCCAGCGCGATCCAGCCACGATTGGCTGTCATGCCCTCCTGCCACATGGGCGTATAGATGAGCGAGAGATACCCCCCGGAGAGACCAGACATGGCACCGCCAAAGGCAACGGCCATGAGGCGCACCAGGCGCACCGGCACCCCCATGGCGCGCGCTGCATCAGGGGCGTCCCCTGCGGCATGCAGCCACAGCCCGAGTTTGGAGCTGCGCCAGAACAGGGCCATGATCAGCACGAGCGCCACCGCAAATCCTGCGATGACATCCTGCCCAAAGAGGGCGTGTCCTACCCCTGGAAGACGCTCCAGCCATGGGATTCCCCCAAGGGAAACCCCAGCCGGGAGCTGGCCAGGCGCATCACGGCCAATAACCGTGGCCAACCCCGCCCCCAGCATCACGAATCCCAATCCGCAGGCCACCTGGTTGAGGGCGGCATGGATGGTGAGCAGGCCATAGAGCAGGGCAAGCCCTGCCGCCGCTCCAGCTGCTGTGGCAAGGCCCAGGGCCATGCTGCCACTTGCCGAGGCCACCACGAAACCACTGGCCGCACCCATCAGCATCAAGCCCTCGAGGCCCAGGTTGAGCACACCAGCCCGCTCACAGACCAGCTCGCCAGCCCCAGCCAGCAGCAAGGGTGTTGCCGAGCGTGCCGTGGCATCCAGCAAGGCGCTTTCAAGCACCATGGGCAGTGCGCCGCCTGGTGGTCATTGTGGCCATGCGCTCCAGCAGGATGGGGACCCAGCGCTGGCAGAGCAGAAAACTCACCAGGAACACCCCCTGGAACAGCAAGCCCACAGACTGCGGCAGATGCATGGCGATCTGGGCATTTTCCGCTCCAAGCCGCAGCAACGCCACCAACAAGCTGGTGAGCGCCATGCCAAGGCAACCGAGTTGACCGGCAAAAACCACCACGATGGCCGCAAACCCATATCCAGAGCTGAGATCCGGGTTGAGGCGTCCCAGAGGGCCTGCAATCTGCAGGTATCCAGCCAGACCCGCCAGCGCCCCGGAAAGCAGCATGGCTGCCCAGATCAGGTTATCTGACCGATAACCGGCATAGCGGGCTGCCTCAGGGGCCTCCCCCAGGACCCTCAACCTGAAGAACATCACCAGATGGCGCTCCAAAAGCCACCACAGCATGCCCAGGATGGCGAGGAGCCACACGCCGGCGTGCAGCCCGCCCCATACCGGGAGCATGGCGCCATCGGGCAGGGGGCCGGTTTCCATGCCATAACCGCCGGGCTCCCGCCATGGTCCACTCACCAAGGCGGTGAGGATCAGCTGGGCCACATAGACCAGGAAGAGGCTGCTCAACAGCTCGCTTGCGCCACACCAAATCCGTAGTGCCGCAGCGATGGCTGCCCAGAGCATGCCGCCTGCTGCGGCGGCAAGAACACAGGCCGGCAGCAGCAGGACGCCCATGTGGGGATGGGCTAAAGCGAGGCCACCTGCACAGATGGCCCCGCTCATGAGCTGACCATCGGCACCGATGTTCTGCACGCCCCCCCGGAAGGCGACTGACAGCCCCAGGGCGCAGAGAAACAGGGGGGCGGCGGTGATCAGCAACTGGCGGCGACCAAACCCATCGGCAACGGGATCCACGAAGAAGACCTGGATCGTCTCAATGGCCGGTATAGCCAGCATTTTCATGGCCAGGGCGGTGAGTAGCGCACCAAGCACCATGGCCGCAAGACCTGAGAGCAGGGCTGTATCAGCCCGCAGCCAGCGCATGATGCTCGGCAATGCCCGCTGTGGGCGCAAGACCGGCCATGGCCTGTGCCAGGCGATGCTCATCCACCTCGGCCATGGGCCATGCCGGCGACAGTTGACCCCGATACAGGACGGCCAAGCGGTCAGCCAGGGCAAACAATTCGTCCAGATCCTCGGAGACCACCACCACAGCGCACCCCTTGGCGCGCAATTCCAGCAGGGCTGCGATGATGTCCTGGGCGCAGCGTACGTCCACGCCCCAGGTGGGGTGGGCGGCAAGCAGCACCTTGGGTTGGGCGGAGATCTCGCGGCCCACCAAGAAGCGCTGCGCCATCCCGCCCGAAAGATCGGCAAGTCTGGTCTGAGGTGGCTGGTGCAGATGGAAGTGGGCCAGAATCTCCCTGGTCCTGACGGCCAGCCTGCCATGTCGGACCCAACCCAGCTGGCTCATGCCGGAGGCAGTCAGCAGAACGTTTTCGGCAAGAGTCATGCTGGGCACAGTGCCCACGCCGAGCCGATCGCTGGGCACATAGGCAAGGCCCAGGGTGCGCCGCGCCGCCACACCCAGATGGCCGCAGGGCTCGTCTTCCAGGAGCAGGCTTGCAGGGCTAGTGCGTTGCAATCCACTCAGGACTGCCAGGAGTTCCTCTTGACCATTGCCGGCCACGCCGGCAATGCCGAGGATCTCCCCACGCCGCACGGTCAGGGAGAGTTCCTGCAGAGCAACACCATGGTCACGATGCGCGGCAGTGGACAGGCGATGCATGGTCAGGGCTGGCAATTGACGGGGTGGGGTGCGTGGCGCAGGCTGGAGCTGCGGCAGGTCCCCCACCATCATGGTGGCGAGATCCCTGGCGTTGGCGGCATCGAGGTCGGTGAGCCGACCCACCACACGACCTCGGCGCAGGACGGTGGCCACATCGGCCACCTCCAGAACCTCCTGGAGTTTGTGGGTAATCAACACCACAGCCCGTCCTTCCGCGGCCAGCTGGCGCATCAGGGTCATGAAGGTTCTGGATTCGGCTGGCCCCAGCATGGCGGTGGGCTCATCCAGCACCAGCAGCTGGGCTTCCTGGGTCAGGCAGCGCAACAACTCCAGGCGCTGGCGTTCACTGGCGCTCAGGTGCATGACGCAGGAATCAAGTGGGACAGGCAGCCCGTAGCGAGCCGCTTGTGTCTTGAAGCGCTGCAGGTCTGGGCGATCAAGGCCGGCCAGGCGCAGGTTTTCCTGTACGGTGAGCCCAGGACACAGGGCAAAGTGCTGCAGAACCACGGCGATGCCCAGCCGGCGTGCCGTCTTGGGACTGTCCAGATGAACGGGTTCTCCACGCCAGTGCAGGGTGCCGCCATCGGGGCGAGTGAGCCCAGCGAGGATTTTGACCAGCGTACTTTTTCCAGCGCCATTTTCTCCCAGCAGGGCATGCACCTCGCCTGCTGCGATGGTCAGATCGATGTGATCATTGGCCACGGTCTGCCCATAGATCTTGCGCAGGCCGCGGATACTCAGCAGAGGTACAGCGGCCTCAGCCATTGCCGGATGATTCCATGATGGCATCCAGTTGATTCATGTGATGGAGGCGTTCTTGGGGTGACAGAAAGCTGGCTTCCAGGCTGTTGCGGCACAACACACCGATGGTCTGGGCATCCAGCTGCAAGGCCCTGGCACTTGCCAACAGATTGTCGGCAACATACCCCCCAAAATAGGCAGGATCATCGGAGTTGATCGTGATGCACAGTCCCCGTTGCAGCAGTCGTGCCAGATTGTGGTCCTCCAGGCGGCTGAAGACGCCCAGCTTGACATTGGAAAGGGGGCAGACGGTCAGCGGCATGCGCTCCCGGGCGAGACGCACCATCAGCATCGCGTCCTCCTCGCAGCGCACGCCGTGGTCGATGCGTTCCACGTGCAGCACATCCATGGCCTGGCGGATATAGGCGGCCGGACCTTCTTCCCCGGCATGGGCTACGGCGTGCAGCCCCCAGCTGCGGGCGCGCTCGAAGACCTCCATGAACCATTCCGGTGGATGGCCTCGTTCTGCGGAATCGAGCCCGACGCCACAGAGCCAGGACAGGTAGGGCCTGGCCTGGCTCAGGACAGCCGCGGCCTCGTGGGGAGGCCGATCGCGCAGAAAACACAGGATCAGGTGGCAGGTGATGCCCAGCTCCTTGGCGCCATCCTCGAGGGCATGGTGGATGCCCTCGATGACCTCTGCAAAGGAGATGCCGCGCTCGATATGGGCCTGGGGATCGAAGAACACCTCGGCGTGAACCACGCCGTCAGCCTTGGCGCGACGCAGATAGGCCATGGTGAGCTCGTAGAAATCGGCTTCATGGCAGAGGACGGATGTCCCCTGGTAATACAGGCGCAAAAAGGAGGCGAGATCGGTGAACGCATAGGCGCGACGCACGGCCTCTACCGAATCATAAGGCAGGAGTATCCTGTTGCGCTCCGCCAGTTGCAGCAACATATCGGGTTCCAGGGTGCCCTCCAGGTGCAGGTGCAATTCGGCCTTGGGCAGGCGGCGGACCCAGTCCTGGATCGTCTGGCTGGTTTTCTGGCTATCCATGAAGGCTCTTGGTATTGGTCCCGATCCCGGGAGAACCATGCTGCGCCTGGGAGGCAGTGATCAGGGTGCCGGCCAGATAGGTGCCCTGGGCGCGTTGTTCCAGTTCTGTCATGCTGCCTCGCAGCAGTTCTTCCAGATAGCCCGCTGGTTGCCATGGACCATCAGGACGGGGCATGGCCACGAAATCAGCACGTTTGTCGGGTTCGAGGCTGCCCAGGTCATGTTGCCAGCCCAGACATTGGGCGCCGGCAAGAGTGGCATGATAGAGGGCCACCGGGGCTTCCACAGGGATGCCTGCTGCCCGATGCACGGCCAGGAAACGCTGCATGACATGGAGCATGCTGTGACTGGGTCCTGCGGCCACATCACTACCCAGGGCGAAGGGCACTGCGAAACGGCGCGCTGCTTCCAGATCCATGCGGCCGCTGTCCAGGGCCTCGTTGCTGGAAGGGCAGTGCGCAAGCCAGGCGCCACGCTGCGCCAGGCAGCGCCATTCCCGTTCGCTCAAGTGAATGCCATGGCCAAAGACACTGCGCGCTGTGACCAGTCCAGCCTGATCATACACATCCACATAATCCAGCGCCTCGGGAAAGAGCTCGTGCAGCAGGGCCACCTCATGCACCGATTCGCTGAGGTGTGTCTGGACCCAGAGCCCCAGCTCCCTGGCCAGGGCGCCTGTTTGTTCGAGCAATCCCTTGCTGAGCGCCGGGGCAAAGCGTGGGGTCAACACGTAACGTTCCCGGCCATAGCGCAACGCCAGTTCCTCCAGGGCATGGGGATCGCACACAGCCCACTCCAGCAGCTGGGCTGGAGCCAGACGATCCATGAGCGTATTGCCCAGCCGCCAGCGGCCGGTGGTTTCCGCCATGGCGATATCCAATGCCTCTGGATGCACGCTGGAATACGCCATTCCCATCACCGTTCCGGCCTGGAGCGTGTCGTTGAAAAACCGCTGGGCCCGCTGCTGGGCCACCCGGGCATCGGCAAAGGTGGTTTCTTCTGGAAGGATGTATTGCTCGAGCCACTGCAGCACATCGCCGCCAAAACGCCCCCGCACATGATGCTGCACCCAGTGGGTATGCACATCGGCAAACCCTGGCAGCAAAACGGCATCGAGTTCCACCAGCTCGTCATGGGCAGGTGGCTCATCGAAGGTATCCACCAGGCGGATGCGGCCATTGCACACCAGCATGGCCCCATCACGCCGGGAGAAAAGGGAGCCATCGCTGCGCATGGTGATGAGCCCGGCGCGAAACAGGCGTCGCGCAGCTGTGTCAGTCGTAGAGCTGTTCGCCATGCTGGCTGATGTCCAACCCCTCAAACTCCTCTTCTTCAGAGACCCTCAGACCCACAAGGGCATCCACGGCCTTGAGAATCACCCAGGTCAGCAGGGCGCCATAGACCACGGTGACAATGACACCGAAGGACTGCAGGGCCACGAGGCTTGGGTTGCCTTCCAGCAGGCCAGGAGTCCCCCCGATGGCCTTCGTGGCAAAGACGCCTGTCAGCAGGGCCCCGAGAATGCCGCCTACACCATGGATCCCAAAGGCGTCGAGCGCATCATCGTAGCCCAACCAATTTTTGAGATAAACAGCCGACCAAAAACAACATAACCCGCTGGCGAAACCAATCACCAGCGCCCCCTCGGGCCCCACGAATCCTGAGCCTGGCGTGATGGCCACCAAGCCGGCCACAGCCCCGGAGGCAAGCCCCAGCAAGGTTGGCTTGCCGCGAAAAACCCATTCGGCAAACATCCAGGATAGGGTGGCTGCCGCTGTGGCAACCTGCGTGGTCACCATGGCCATGCCGGCGCGGCCATCAGCCAACAGCGCGCTGCCGGCATTGAAGCCGAACCAGCCGACCCACAGCAACGAGGCTCCCGTCATGGTCAAGACCAGGTTGTGTGGCTTGCTGAGTTCGCTGCCGAACTGTCGCCTCTTGCCCAGTACCAGCGCGGCCACCAGGCCAGCGACGCCAGAATTGATATGCACCACTGTGCCACCGGCATAATCGAGTATCCCGATGCCGCCCAGCCATCCCCCAGGCCCCCAGACCCAATGGGCAACAGGCACATAGACCATGAGCAGCCACAGGGTGCTGAACAGCAGCACCGCGGCAAAACGCATGCGTTCGGCAAATCCCCCGCATATGATCGAGGCTGTGATGATGGCAAATGTCATCTGAAACATCATGTAGACCGATTCGGGGATAGCCCCCTGTGCGCTTCCCACTGCCAGGCCGTGCAAGAAGATCTTGGAGAGCCCACCGATCAGCCGGCCCTCGGTGAAGGCCAGCGAATAACCGCAGATCATCCATGTCAATGTGGCGATGGACGCGATGGCCAGTGTCTGGGAGAGCGTGGTGATGATGTTATCCTTGCGTACCATGCCCCCATAGAACAGGGCCAGCCCAGGAAGAGTCATGAGCAGCACCAGGGTTGTGGCCACCAGCATCCAGGCGGTATGGCCCGCATTGAACGCTTCGGCCGCAGTGGCGGTGCCAGGCAGGGTCAGCAGGCCCAGCAGTCCTGGGAGGAGCATGAGTCTCCGATGCGACATGGCGAGGGGTTTAGAGGGCATCGGCACCGGTTTCTCCGGTGCGGATGCGGATGACCTGTTCAAGGGCGGTGACAAAGATCTTGCCATCCCCGATCTTGCCTGTATTGGCCACCTGCATGATGGCCTCGATCACCTGCTCCACCATCTCATCGGTAACCGCTACCTCCACCTTGACCTTGGGCAGGAAATCCACCACATATTCCGCCCCACGGTATAATTCGGTATGCCCCTTCTGTCGCCCGAAACCCTTGACCTCCATGACCGTGATGCCCTGGACCCCCAGGTCGGAGAGTGCTTCACGGACATCATCCAGTTTGAAGGGCTTGATGATAGCCATCACCATTTTCATGCCTTATTCCCCCAAGGCAAAAAGATAAATCAATCAGTCAATCCATGATCCCTTAACATTGTCAGGCGCAACAAGCTTACAATGGAAACAAGCACGTTTCATGCCATGATGGGGAGGATGCGCCGATGCGCAAATATGGAGCCAAGGGAGCCAGGGCATTGCGCTCCTGGGTCAGGGACGGTGCTGCGTTGACCAGGGCATTGGCCAAGGAAGAGCTGCGTCGCGCTGGCTTTGTGCCTCGTGATGAGATGGAGCGTCTCGAGGCCGCGCTGCTGCGGCTGGAACGAGAGGTGGCCAGGTTGCGCCAGGACAAGGCAGGGCAGCATGGAGCGGCTTGCGCCGCGGCATCATCAGGAATGGCCGTGGCCGCGGAAGAGGATGATGGCACTGGCGACGGTGCATAGCCGGGGTGCCCTGGGTCTGCAGGCCCCACCTGTTGCTGTGGAGGTGGACCTGGCCCCCGGCATCCCGGGACTGTCGCTGGTGGGGCTGCCCGAGGCTGCGGTGCGGGAGAGCAAGGAGCGGGTACGCGCGGCCTTGCGCAATAGCGGGTTTGCCGTGCCGCCGCGGCGTATCACGGTGAACCTGGCGCCTGCGGACCTGCCCAAGGAAGGCACCCGTTTCGACCTGCCCATTGCCCTGGCCATCCTGAGCGCCTGCGGGATGATCCCGGCAGCGGCCCTTGCCGGTCTTGAGTTTTTTGGTGAACTGGGCCTGGGTGGTGAGCTGCGCGCCATCCGTGCCGCCCTGCCTGCGGCCCATGCCGCCATGCGCGATGGCCGCTCGGTGGTGGTGCCTGCGGCCAATGCCATAGAGCTTGGCTTCCTGGATGGCGTGCAGGGCTTTGTGGCCTGCAGCATCCGGCAGGTGGTGGACCACTTGACCGGCCACAGCCGACTCGATGCCCTCTCCAGCTTCCCACCCCAGCTGCCTGTGACCATGGTGGCAGATGAGTTGGGGGACGTAGTGGGCCAGGACAATGCCAAGCGCGCCTTGCTGCTCGCCGCAGCAGGTGGCCACAGCCTGTTGCTGATCGGCCCACCTGGCACCGGCAAGAGCATGCTGGCCCGTTGCCTGCCCGGCCTGTTGCCTGCCATGGAGCAGCAAGCCGCCCTCGATGCCGCCATGATCTATTCCGCAGCCCCTGGTCACCTGGGCCGCTATCACTATGGGACACGGCCATTTCGCAATCCTCATCACAGTGCGTCTGCGGCGGCTCTGGTGGGTGGCGGGGCGCCCCCGCAGCCCGGCGAGGTCTCCTTGGCCCATGGTGGAGTATTGTTCCTGGACGAACTGCCGCACTTCGAGAACCGCGCCCTCAATGTGCTGCGTGAGGTTCTGGAGACAGGTGAGGTGCATCTGGCCCGGGCCGAGTTCCGCGTGACCTATCCAGCCCGCTTCCAGCTGGTGGCTGCCATGAATCCTTGCCCATGCGGCCTGGCTGGTACGCCGCGTTGCCGCTGCACGTTGGAGAGCATCCGGCGCTACCAGGGCAGGTTGTCCGGACCATTGCTGGATCGCATCGATCTGTTCGTGCAGGTGCCGGCCTTGCCGGCCCATGAACTCATGCAGCAACGCACAGGTCCGCGCAGTGCCGAGCTGCGCCAGCAGGTGACCGCGGCCCGCAGCCGGCAGCAGGAGCGTGCCGGTACATTGAATGCCGCCCTCGGTATCGCGCAGACCGAGGCCACCTGCCGTCCCGAAGCCGCAGGAGAAGCCCTGTTGCAGCGCGCCATGCAGCAGTTGGGTTTTTCGGCCCGGGCCTATCATCGTATCCTGCGCCTGGCGCGCACCATCAGCGATCTAGAAGGCCACAAAACGGTGCCTGCCTCGGCTGTGGCTGAGGCATTGCACTATAGGCGCTGGCCCGTGGTGAGTGATAGCAATTGAGCAGAATCGTGCAAGAAGCCAGCGTCACGCAACCCGGGTACCAAACCATGGTGGTGCATATCATAGAAAACATGCCCTATGAAGGTGCGAAGCGCGCCATGCAGGATTGGGTGGCACGGCGGGCCGTCCACCCCCAGCGTCACCTCCTGGACGATGAGCTGTGGCTGCTGGAGCACCCGCCGGTGATCACAGCCGGGGTGCGTACCGTGCCAGATGATCTCCCCGCCATGTCAGCCATCCCCGTTGTGCCTACAGACCGGGGTGGGCTTGCCACTTATCATGGTCCCGGGCAGCTCATCGCTTATGTGCTCATGGACGTGCGCCGCGCCGGGCTTGGCCCCAGGGCGCTGGTGTGTGCTCTGGAAGGGGCTGTTTTGGCCGTGCTCCATGAGCTCGGCCTCTCTGGTCAGCGCCATGGTGGCCGTCCCGGTGTCTATATCGATGGTGCCAAGGTCGCCTCGTTGGGGCTGCGCTTGCGTCATGGGTTGAGTTACCATGGCTTGGCACTCAACGTGAGTCTTGATCTTGAGCCGTTTTCACATTTTTGCCCCTGTGGCGTGCCGGGGCTTGCCATGACCAGGCTCATGGACCACTGTCCCGGCCTCACCATGGCCGAGGTGGGCGCCAGCCTGGCGCATCACATCGCAGCAGGGCTGGAGCGCTGCATGGTGCTGGCCGCGCCATGGCCTGCGGCATGGCAGACTGCAACGCCGGAGCGCTGACCAGGGTCACGACATATGCCAACCATGCCGCTTGCCATTCTCGATCTGATCCCCGTGGTGGAAGGGGGCACGCCAGCCGATGCCTTCGCGCGCACCGCCGATCTCGCGCAGCATGCCCAGCGCTGGGGCTATGAGCGCTACTGGCTGGCCGAGCACCACAACATGATGGGTATCGCCAGCTCCGCCACTGCGGTGGCCATCGGTTTCGTGGCAAGTCAAACCACAACCTTGAAAATAGGGGCGGGCGGGGTGATGCTGCCCAACCACGCGCCCTTGCTGATTGCCGAGCAGTTCGGTACTCTGGCCACGCTGTATCCAGGACGCATCGATCTGGGGCTGGGCAGGGCGCCGGGTACCGACCGGCTGACGCTGCGTGCCCTGAGGCGCAGCCCGTCTGCAGCGGAAACCTTCGCCGAGGACGTGCTGGAACTGCAGACCTATCTGGATGATCCCCAGCCAGGCCAGGCGGTGCAGGCCGTTCCAGGGGCCGCTACCCACGTGCCCTTGTGGATCCTGGGCTCGAGCCTCTATGGTGCCCAGCTGGCCGCCGCACTGGGGCTGCCTTATGTCTTTGCTGCGCATTTTGCCCCCGCCGCCTTGCACGAGGCGCTGGCGCTCTACCGGGCGCGTTTCAAGCCATCACCCCAGTTGGCCAGACCGTATGTGATGGTGGGTGTCAATGTGGTATTGGCGCCGGATGATGCCCAGGCGCGCTACGCCTTCACCTCGGTGCAGCAGAGCTTTGTGCGCCTGTTGCGGGGCACCAGGGGCCTGCTGCCCCCGCCCATCGATGACATGGCCAGCTACTGGACACCGGCTGAGCAGGCTCAGGCCTCGGCCATGCTGGCCTGCTCATTCGTGGGCAGCCCAAAAAGGGTTCAGGGCGAACTGCAGGCTTTCATCCAGCAAACGCAGGCGGACGAGTTGATGGCGGTGGCCATGCTCTTCGATCA
>WOZS01000016.1:1523-4967 GCA_011620135.1 Gammaproteobacteria bacterium | reverse complement strand
GGCAGGGAGACTGGCTGGCCCTGCGTCCCGAAGGGACGGCTGTCCTGGTGCGCGCAGGTTTGCAGCATGATTGGTTTCGCCATGAGCAGCGTTTCTGGTATCGCGGAGCCATGTTCCGCCATGAAAGGCCGCAGAAGGGTCGGTATCGGCAGTTTCATCAGATCGGCGCCGAGGTCATCGGCCCCCAGGGGCCTGATGTGGACGCGGAGCTGATCCTGCTTGCTGCCAGGCTGTTGCAGGAGCTGGGCGTTGGTCACCTGGTGCGGCTCAAACTCAATTCATTGGGAAGCCCGGCATCCCGCCACGCCCATCGCGCGGCCTTGCTGGCCTATCTGCGCACACAGCAGCTGCCTCATGAGGCACTGGAACGCGCCGAACGGAATCCGTTGCGTCTGTTTGACAGCAAAGACGAAAATATCCGGGCAGTGATGGCGCAAGCACCCTGCTTGCAGGATTATTGGGATGCGGACAGCAAGGAGTATTTTGCCCGGTTGATCGCTCTGCTACAGGCCTGTGGCGTGGCCTATGACCTGACCCCCCAGCTGGTACGTGGTCTCGATTACTACAACCTGACTGTCTTTGAATGGGTGACGGACCAGTTGGGGGCCCAGGATACGGTGCTTGCCGGGGGTCGCTATGACGCCCTGTGTGCCTTGCTGGGGGGGGCACCGTACCCTGGGGCAGGATTTGCCATGGGGCTCGAGCGCCTGCTTGCCTTGATGCAGGTGGCTCATGTTGCGCAATCCCCCTTGCAGGCAGCCGTGTTCGTGGCCTCGATGGGGGAGCAGGCGCGCGCCATGGCCCTGGGTCTCGGTGAGACATTGCGCACTATGTTGGCTGAAGAGGTGGTGATGGTGCATACCGGCGAAGGGAGCTTCAAGGGGCAGATGCGTCGCGCCGAGCGCTACGGCGCCAAGGTGGTTCTGTTGTTGGGTGAGGAGGAGGTGGCCCGGCAGGAGGTTACCATCAAATCCTTGCAGCATCAGGGTAAACAGCAACGCGTGCCCATGAGAGAACTGCCCAACGTGCTGCCCCGCTGGCTGGCGGATGCATCCAATCTGGATCAGGTTGCGTTGCCATGTTGAACAAGGGGCCTGCCCAGGCGATCGCCGTGCGCCCCTGGTGGAGGAAATGGCCCCAGGCCATGCGTTGGACTGCCCCTGTTCTTGGTGCTGCCCTGGTGATTGGGTTTGGGGTGCTGGCCTATCAACGCCAGCATCGGCAGGAGCAGGCGCAGCAGGCTGCCGGGATTTATGCCGAGGTCATGGATGCCCTGCGCCAGGATCAGGCCATCCAGGCGTTGTCACACACCAAGCGACTCATGGAGAACTATGCCGAGCGTGCGGAGGCAAGCCTTGCAGCCTTGGCCACAGCGCCAGCGGCGCTGGCGCTGCAGGGCCGTGATGCCGCACTGGGACAGCTGCGATTTACTGTGGGCCACAGCAAGGATCTGGGGATTGTGGCCGATGCCAGATTGCAGTTGGCGCGTCTCTTGTGGGATGATGGCCATCCGCAAGCAGCGCTGGATATCCTGAACAATCCAGCCCAGGGCTTCGAGGCTCATTTTTTTGCCTTGCGTGGCGATGTGCTCTGGGTGCAGGGGCAGGGCAAGGCGGCGCGTGACGCCTGGGACCAGGCGATGCGCCATGCCAGGGATCCAGGTTTGCGTGGTGAATTACAGCAAAGACAGGCGGTATGGCCATGAAAAAATGGGTTTTTGTGATGATTGGGTTGGGCAGCCTGCTGGCGGGTTGTGCGGCCAAGCAGTCATTACCCAAGCTGCCCGAGTTTGCTGGCCCCAAACCTGAGGTGGCCTGGCGACGCCATACCGGTGTGGGCAGCAAGCGCCTGCTGTTGAATCTGCGTGTCGCCAGCGATGGCCAGGCGATCTATACCGCCTCTGCCGATGGTCGTGTCGCGGCCTGGCAGAGCGATGGGCGCTTGCTGTGGCGCACCAAGACAAGGGAAAAACTGGTGTCCGGTCCTGGGATGGGCGAAAAAATGGTCCTGGTGGGCACCATGGATGGCGATGTGCTGGCTTTGAGCAGTGACAATGGCCGGCTTTTGTGGCGCGGCGTGGTGGACAGCGAGCCCCTGGGTGTGCCCGTGGCCGGTCGAGGCCCTGTGGTGGTGCATAGCGCCGATGGACGGGTCAGTGCATTTGATCCGGCCGATGGCCACCGGCTCTGGCATTATGATGGCGAGATCCCGGAATTGACGCTGCGCGGCGTGAGTACGCCGGCATTGACTGAGGACCGGGCCATCACCGGGCTGGACAACGGCCATGTGGTGGGCTTGGCGCTGGCCTCGGGTGAGGTGCAGTGGGACCAGACCCTGCAGCAACCGTCGGGGCGCTCCGTGGTGGAACGCTTGGTGGATATCGATGGTGACGTTGCCCTCTCCGGTGCCGATGCGTACATCGCCGGTTTCCAGGGGGCGGCGGCGCGCTTGTCTTCTGCCACGGGCCTCCTCTTTTGGCGGCATGATCTTTCTGCCTATCACGGCCCTGCTGTGGCAGAAGGCGTGTATGTGGTGCAGGAAGATGGCACCCTGGTGGGGTTGGATCCTTATACGGGAGCCACGCTGTGGCGTCAGGAGGTCTTGCAGCGCCGCAGGCCAGGAGCGCCAACCCAGGCTGGCAGCCAGGTGATCGTCGCCGACGGGGAGGGGTATCTGTTTTCCTTTGCCAAGGCGGATGGTAAGCTGCTCTGGTACCGGCGTATCGACGGAGACGGCATTGTCGCTGCCCCTGCGCTGCTTGGCAATAGGGCCTACGTTCTGGGGCGGGGCGGCCGCCTGAGCGCCGTCACCATGCCTGGGGGTTGATGACAGATTGTGGGGCCGGGGATCCGGCAATGCATGGGCACAACCGATGGCTCGTGGGCCACATGGTCTGAACTGTTTTTTGGGCGGTACGGATGCAGGAGGCGCTTGTGATGGTAGGCATGGGGCGAACAGTTCGCAGGCTGCGGCACGGGTTGCCGCTCCTGTGGGCGGCAGTCATCCCGCTGCTTGTGACCCCAGGGCGCGGCATGGCCCAACAGCCCGACTTCCGGGATGGCCTGTACGGACCGGATGATGGTCCCTATGAGGTCTTGACGTTCCCCACCATGAGCATCCCCAATCTTTTCTTTGCTGACCGGCGCATCGTGATCAAGGTATCCTGGCCCAGGGATCTGCCCGCCACACTCACTTTTCCACCGCCCGAATCTGTGGTGGGTGAGGTATGCGATCCATTACCCCCGCCAGAGCCGCCACCACCCATCGGCAGACCGCCACCACCGAAGCCTCCAGACCCCCACTGCTACCCCGATCCCAATTACCAGCCCTATCCCGGCGGCCCCAACGGAGGTACGGTGCCACCCCCTGATCGTGTGCACGCCAACCCGTCCTATCGCTATCCATTGATCGTCTGGTCCCATGGGCCCAATGAGCCCTTTCGGA
>WOZS01000016.1:0-1423 GCA_011620135.1 Gammaproteobacteria bacterium | reverse complement strand
TCCTATCGCTATCCATTGATCGTCTGGTCCCATGGGCCCAATGAGCCCTTTCGGAATTACTATCACCTGGTGCACCATCTGGTGAGCCATGGCTATGTGGTGGTCCAGGTGCAGCATTACGATGCCACCGAGCTGAAAAATACGCCCATTACCCGTGTGGTAAATCAGAGCATCGAGGCTGCCTATGAAGCAGGGCACCCCCGGCCCGCCACCAGTGATCCTGCATACAATCCGACCGAAGGACCTGTGCGACTTTCAGGGGGACCTTGCTATTACCGCTGGGTGGGCAGCAACACCACCTTGATCAGCACCTTGAATGATTTTGGTTTGGATGAGCCCTATCTGGCCTTTCTTGGCCTTACGGTGCAGCCTTTTTTTGAAGACGTGGTGGCTACCGTGGGTTCCTTGGTTGGCGCCGATGGACTGCGGCTGGAATATCAGTGCTTTGAGGCAACCACACCCGAGTCACTGTTCGATGTGCCAGGCTGGTATTTCATTCCTTTTCTTGATACAGGTGATACTGATCCCGAGACGCCAGCTCCGGAGACACCAGCTGCCCATTACTGGGCCGCGCCACAGGATGATGACGGCCCTCGTGCCCTCCCCCCGAAGTGCGAGGAGGGCGGTAACCCACCACCGACCGGTAACCCACCAACGCCTGGTCCTCTGCGCCAGGCGGCCTGCGCCATACGGCAGTACGGAACGATGCCGATCCTCAACAACACCATCAGGTATACACGATGGTTGCGCGCGCGCTCTGCTGATTATATGAAATTGCTGCAGAACTATTTGAGCGCTCTCCAGGACTGGAATGATCATCTGAAGATTTGTACCGACAATGCGAGCATTCTGGACCGGCGCCAGGAGGTGCTCAGTGTGCTGTGGCAGATCACCAACTCCCCGTATTCTGGTCAGGGCAGTTTCGCTGCATCTCCGCTGTTTGTGGATCAGATGATCGATCAACAGCGGGGCATCCAGGGTCGCTATACCTTTGCGCCGGGTACGCCGGAGCAAGTGATCATGGAAAACCATGGGGTCTGCCCGGAACCAGAGGATCAACAAGGGGATCCACAAGCTGCGCCAACTGTTCCCTATTGCGTGCTGCGGGATGATGTCCTGCAGGGCAAGATCGATATCACCCATATTGGTCTTGGCGGTTTTGCTCAAGGGGCTGCAGCCGTGGTGGATATGGTGGATAATCCGCCGGCCGATGCCACATGGAACCCAGCTTTTTTTGAAAATTGTGGTTTTTTTGGGTTGTATTCTTATCTTCCCTTTGCAAAGACCACGCTGCCTAAGGCACTCCCTCTACAAGAGCCCACGCCTCCCGAGGCAGCTCCTCCAGAAGGGCCCCCAGGTTTTACGGTCATGCCTATCCAGGGCTATTTTATGCTGGATCCGCAATACTCAAATGATGTGTATC
>WOZS01000041.1 GCA_011620135.1 Gammaproteobacteria bacterium | reverse complement strand
AGCCCGCGCAGCAGAAGTAAAACCGCTGGCCCGCATGCTCTGCCGTCGCAGCGGCGCGATCTTCATCGACATGCATGCCACAGACTGGATCGACAACGGTCATGTCCGCCTCCCGCCTCGCATTGAGAAAAGATTGCAAGGGCAAGCAAGCGCCGCCCTTGCTCGTTTTTGGTTTATACGGCGTCGTGGCTGATCAAGCCGGCATGCACATCTTCTGGCTTGGCCATCCTGGCGGTCCTGCTGCCGATGTTATGCATCATCGCCATACACATCTGCATCAAGCACCCCATTGATAACCACATACCATCTACGATACCAAATATCGGGCATCAAGGTCGGTTCGCTTGCTCGATCTGGCATATCGGCATGCCACCTCGCGCGAGACGGCATCTGCCGGCTCGCTGCGCAACAGGCGCAGCACGAGCTCTTTAGCTTGCTCTTGCGGCTGGCCGACCAGCGCTCAGGTCGGTCGGCGCACCGGCCTTCCTGATTCTCGTCTTGTTCGATTATGTTGCGGGCTCCTTTTCAGACACGACATAACCCAAAAATTCGCATTCAGCTCAGCCAAGCCGGTACCAGAAGCTCCATATCATCGAGCCATTCGTCTCCAGCGCTGGCATGGCGCATAATAGCAGGCCATCTCTCGGTGCTGGGCAACATGAGCTTCGAGGCGTATCATGCCGAAAAGAGCAAGGGCGTCCAACTGATGCGGACGATGCGGCGTGCCTGCGCTGATATAGCTTCGAGGGCCTGGGGCAAAGAAAGGCCTGCTGTCATGGGGAATACTGTTCCGTGGCTGACATCATCACGCTGGGAACATTTTGCATCGTGGTGCAGCGCAAGGCCGTGCGCACCATGCGCCTGGTGGTGCATCCGCCCGATGGCCGGGTGAGCCTCACGGTACCCAGGGGTGTACGCCATGAGACCGCCCTGGCCTTCGTGGCAGCACGACAGGAATGGATGATCCACCATCAGGCGAGGTTTCAGGCCCAGGCGCAGTTGGTACGCCGGCAGTTCATCGACGGCGAAAACCATTGCCTCTGGGGCAAGCCATTGCTGCTGCAGGTGGCGGAACGGGCTACCAGACCGTCGGTGCGGCTCAACGGCGCGGTGATGCTGCTGCAGGTGCGCCCCGGAAGCAATGCTGTGCAACGCGCCCAGGTGCTGCGCGCCTGGCACCACACCGTGCTGTGCGAGGCACTGCCGCCACTGCTGCTGTCATGGGGAGCGAGAATGGGCGTCAGGGCCAGCGGCTGGTCGGCCCGGCGCATGAAAACACTCTGGGGCAGCTGCAACCCCAGGACAGGCCATATCAGGCTGAATATCGAGCTGGTCACAAGGCCACCCGAGCTCCTGGAATATGTCATCGCCCATGAGCTGGCCCACCTCATCGAGCCCAGCCACAACAAACGCTTTGCCGCCATCCTCGATGCACATTACCCAGACTGGCGGCAGGCGCGTGCTGCCCTCAATGCCGTGCCGCCCGCATCACGGTTTGATGAGTAGCGGACCATGCCACAGTAACCATCACAATCTGGCGGTTCGGTCCAGATTCTGCAGCGGCTTGACTTTTATCCCTGCTGGAGCAGGCAGAGGCATTGCAGCACCAGGAGCGGCCTTTTGTGATCATCAAAGCCAGGGGGGCTCATTGGCAACAGCTGGATCAGTGCAGCAAGCATCCCACCACAACTGCGACCCGGTGCCAACCCCGGGATGGGCCGTGATTCAGTGGCACCGGGAACGCCTGGAAACAGCAATGGATGGGGCACACCCCTCACACCGACTGCAGCCGGTGGCAGGCTGGGTGCGAGGCATGATCCAGCGCGCCTGATGGCGCAGCCAGCGGGGATGGCCGGGGCGCATCAGCCAGAAGGCGCACGTGCGCCGCAGTCGCATGACTGCCCCTGGGGCCAACCTCCAGGCGAGATACCCGCCGCTCGCCGCCAGCATGACTGCCACCAGCACATCCTGGATGACCTCGTAGGGACTCACCACAAAACCCTCGCCACCTGGTAGGTGACCAGCGAGGCCACATAGGCCAGCGCGAAGAGATAGCCGGCGCACAGTGCCGTGCTGCGCCAGGAGTTGGTCTCGCGGCGAATGACAGCCAGCGTGGACAGACACTGCGGGGCAAAAACATACCAGGCCAGCAGCGACAACCCAGTGGCCAGCGACCACTGCGAGGCCAGGATGGGCACCAGTTGCTCGGCGGCTGCAGTATCGGAGCCGGAGATGGCATAGACAGTGGCAAGACTGCTCACCGCCACCTCCCGGGCGGCAAGCCCTGGAATCAAGGCAATGCTGATCTGCCAGTTGAAACCGATGGGAGCAAAGACCACCTGCAGCAGATGGCCGATGCGGCCGGCCATGCTGTAGTCGATGGCTGCACCGCTGAATCCTGCAGGTGGCGCAGGGTAGCTGGAGAGAAACCACAGCAGGATGGTCAGCGACAGGATGATGCCGCCCACGCGATGCAGGAAGATGGTGGCCCGCTCCCACAAGCCAAGCGCAAGGTCGCGCACATTGGGCAGCCTGTAGGACGGCAGCTCCAGCAACAGCGCATGTTCCGAGGTGTCGTGCCGCAGCTTTTTCAACACGGCAGCCACCAGCAACGCGCTCAGGATGCCCGCCAGGTAGAGCATAAAGAGCACAAGACCCTGCAGGTTGAACAGACCCAGGACACTGCGCTGCGGGATGAAGGCGCCGATCAGCAAGGCATAGACCGGCAGGCGGGCCGAGCAGGTCATCAGCGGGGCAATCATGATGGTGACCAGCCGGTCACGCGGGTTCTGGATGGTGCGTGTCGCCATGACGCCAGGGATGGCGCAGGCAAAACTGGAGAGCAGCGGGATGAAGGAGCGCCCGGTGAGCCCGGCTGTCATCATGATGCGATCCAGCAAGAAGGCAGCCCGGGGCAGGTAACCCGACTGCTCCAGCACCAGAATGAACAAAAACAGGATGATGATCTGCGGCAGGAAGACCAGCACGCTGCCGGCCCCGGCAATCACACCATCCACCAGCAGGCTGCGCAGCGCCCCTTCTGGCAAGACATGCCGCAGGGCCTGTCCGCTGGCCTGCAAGGTAGCCTCTATGGCATCCATCAGGGGAGCGGCCCAGGAAAAGACCGCCTGGAACATCAGGAAAAGCACGGCGGCCAGAAGCACCAGGCCCCAGACCGGATGCAGCACGATGCGGTCGATGACCTCGTCACGGCGATCCGTGACTCTGGGCATGCTGACCGTTTGCTGCAACAGGGTGCGCACCTGGGCATGTATATCTTGAGTGGCAATGTGGCTCTGTGGTGGCGGCACCGCCAGGTCCAGCTGCTTGATGAGTGCCATGGCCCCACCGCGGCGTACCGCCACGGTTTCCACCACCGGGATACCCAGGGCCAGCTGCAGGGCAGCGCGATCGATGTGGATGCCGCGGCGTTGCGCCTCATCGACCATATTGAGCGCCAGCACCATGGGACGGCCCAGCGCCAAAAGCTCCAGCACGAAGCGCAGGTGCAGGCGCAAATTGGTGGCATCGGCCACACAGACCAGCAGGTCCGGCGATGGCTCATCGGCCCTGCGGCCCAGGATCACATCCCGGGTCACCGCCTCGTCAGGGCTTGTGGCGGCCAGGCTGTAGGCACCAGGCAGATCCACCACCAACACATCATGATGCGCCGCAGTGGTGAGATGACCTTCCTTGCGCTCCACGGTGACGCCGGCGTAGTTGGCCACCTTCTGGCGGCTGCCGGTCAACTGGTTGAAAAGAGCGGTCTTGCCACAATTGGGATTGCCCACCAGGGCCACACGCAATGTTGTCATCCGCTCTCACCTTCCATCGCCACCTCGATGCGCGACGCCTCGGCAATGCGCAGCGCAAAGCGCGTACTGCCCACCTGCACCAGCAAAGGCTCTGCACTCAGGGGGCCTGTGGCCAACAGGCGCACCGGCTCACCAGGGACAAAACCCAGTTCCATGAGACGCCGCGCAATCACGTCCTCGGCCGACAGCTCATATATAGCCGTGATGACCGCTCTGCCACCCCTGGGAAGCTCATGCAGACGCATTACAGATGCATATGTGAATCATTCCCATGATACAACCATAAAACACCTTAAGGACTATCCTACGGTACTCATTTCGCTAAATGATTCCCATTATACTACCATAGTTGTGTTCGCCCCTTGGCGGGCACACTGCTCCAGAGGCTCCCGGAGCGCCACACCGAGCGCCTCGCGTACCATCCCGGGTTCGAACCCTACCAGATAACGCCCGGCTACCACCAGCAAGGGACGGCGGATCAACAGATGATCTTGCAACAGGGCAGCCAGGGCTTGCTGCCGATCCAGAGCACCAGGATCGATGGCCCCCGACTTGAGAGCAGGGGCCGACATGTTGAACCACTGGGCAATGGGCAGCTTGCCAAAAAACGCAAGCAGGCGTTCTGCCGTCCAATCCTCGGCCAGGATGCTGCGCACCTCCAGCTGGTAACCGGCATCCTGCAACGCCTTCTTTTGCCGGGCATTGCCGGCACACCCCGGTTTTTCGTAAAAAATGATCGGCTCCATGGATATCTCCCTTCCTGTGTGCAGGTAAGTCAAGGATAATCGTAGCACAGCTTGTGCGCTTGCTGTCACAAAACCAGCCAGTAGCGCTGGTTTCCAGCCTCAAAGCCCCACACCGCAAGCAGCCATAAGGTGCCACCGGCCCATCAGAAGATCGCACTGGACCAGCAGGGGCATGGTATCCGCGTCTCAATGGCTACCCTGATAGGCCAGGGGTAGCCCTTGGGTGCCCGTGTAGCCTTCTTGGACGCCTTTTGTGGCGCTCTGCTTTCCCAGAAAGCCGCGCACCGGGTGCTCGTTATCCATGTGCTGGACTCATGGGATGGATTCTTCTGTTGTCGGCGATGAGCAGGTCACGGCGCCCCGGCCTGTGCCCCTTGCCCACCTGAACAAGGGACACAACTGCTCATGCATCACCTACATCACCTGCCGGCCTGTGTCTCTCTCCCTTAGGATACAGGCAGGGTTGCTTCAGGCAGCCAGCTGGATGACGCTTCTGGCCACTTCGCCATGGCGCAGGGCATCGAAGGCATCATTGATCTGTTCCAGCTTGTAGGTCCGGCTGATCAGTTCATCGAGCTTGAGTCTGCCTGAACGGTAGAGATCGATGAAATGGGGCATGTCCACCCGGGGTCTCGCCGAACCATAGATGCATCCCTTCATGGCCTTTTCCTGCATCAGCGCCATGGGGG
>WOZS01000074.1 GCA_011620135.1 Gammaproteobacteria bacterium | reverse complement strand
CCTTCAGCAACGCCATGGCGGGGCGCGCCATCCAGCGCTTCATGCTCTGCGGCAATGGCAGCGGCTGGGTAGCCATCTCGAAGGCCATGCGGTAGGGATAATGCTGCTTGGCCCAGCGGCGCACCTGGGCATAGAAGCGCTCGAACTGGCCAGGAGGCATGCCCCGGCCGTGTCTGCTACGATAGGCGTGCTTGTAGGCGAGCCGGATGTCTTCGCTGCGCATCTCGCGGATGCGCCGCCACAAGGCCGCGGCCACGCGGTGCGGCGGGTTGCCTTCCTGCTGGTTGAAGCGCCGGAAGAAGGTATAGAAATACTTGAAGTGGCGCACCTCGTCGGCCTTGATGTTGGCCAGGAGCTGGCAGAGCACGGGTTCTGTGGCATAGTTGTACAAGGCGCGATAGAAGCTGGATGTGCCCGTCTCCACGATGCAGCGTGCCGCCATCTCCAGCGCCTTGCTGGGCTCCAGGTTTTCGCCGTTGCACAAAGGGGCATACTCCACACGGAAGCCATCGAAGGCCTGCTGCCAGTCCACCTGCGGCCAGACGGCCGCCACATAGGCGCGCAGCGCCTGGCCATGCTGGATCTCCTCGCGCTCCCAGGTCTGCTCAAGCCAGCGCTGCAGTTCCTCTTCGCCCTCGTAGTAGCGCACCAGGTTTGAGGTATAGAGGTCGGCCATGATCTCCACGAACGAGCCGCACATGAGGAGATAGAACAAAAGTTCGTCCCCGACCACAGCGGAGCGATCGATGGCGTCGAAATCCAGCTTGCGATAGTCCCAGCCGCGCTGCCCCTTGTAGACCTTGCGCCGCGCGGCCTGGCTGGTGAGTGGTGTGGTTGGCATGCCTTCGGAACTGGCATGGGGTTGTTGGGTGTCCATGATGGTTTCCTCCATGGGCTTGTTTCTTATAATCATGAAATGAAGGGTTTGGCTTTTTCAAGATGACAGTATCATGACCGCTTCTTTCAGGCGCCCGGGGTGGCTGTAGCAGACAAAGCGCTCACCGCGCAGGAAGCCCACCAGCGTCACACCAAAACGCCGTGCCAGGTCGACGGCAAGACTCGAGGGCGCCGAGACGGACGCCACCACGGCGATGCCGGCCCGGATGGCCTTCGAAACCAGCTCGGAGCCAGCCCGGCCACTCAGCATCAGGATGTGCCCGGACAAGGGCAGTTGGCCCTGTAGCAGCGCCCAACCAATGAGCTTGTCCAGCGCGTTGTGGCGCCCCACATCCTCGCGGACGGCGAGCAACGCGCCTGATTGATCGAACAGGGCGCAGCCATGCAGCCCTCCTGTTAGGGCAAACACCTGCTGGGCCTGGTGCAGCCGGTCCGACAGCCCAAGCAGCAGGCCGGGGGCAAGCGACATGCTGGATGCCGCAATGGGGCGCAGCCCTTCCTCCAGGTGATACGCCTGCCCACCGCAGGCACCGCAGGCGGCGCTGACCACGGTATTGCGGCCCCAGTGAGCTGGCAGGGGCGCGCTGAGCGCGATTTCCACGGCATCCGGGGTGTGCTGGGTGATGGCCACCAGCCGCCGCCTTGCGGTGAGCAGACCTTCCGAGAAGGCAAACCCCGCGGCCAGTTCCTCATCGGCTCCGGGCGTGCGCAAGGTGATGACCGCAGCCGGCCCGATGTGCATGGTCAGCGGGGCCTCCACAGCCAGACTGTCGTGCCGCGGTACAAGGGCGCCCTGCTGGAAGCACCATACCGAGGCGGGGGCAATGGCCGGATCGTCATTCACCGGGGCTTGTGGGTGGCCTGGCCCGTCAGGCCAGCGATGAAGCCGCCGAGCCCCCAGCGCAGCGCCCTGGCCAGGCGCCACCAGGGCACGCGCAACGACCGGCTGGGCTTCCCGCCGGCATACCCTGCTCCGGCCAGATCCACGGCCATGGTCAGGGCCTTGAGCAAGCGCTGCAGCTCCTCTGGTTCGATACGGCCCGCAGCCTGCAGCAGCAGTGTCATATTGTTGCTCACCCGCAGGCCCGCCGGGTTGTTGAGCAGCATCACCACCCTTTCGGCCAGCTGCGGGGTGGCGCTGACCGTGGCGTGCAGCAAGCGCAAGAGGCCCTGCTCGTGCAATGCCCTGAGACAGGCGTGCCACTCCTCCAGAGCTGGATCATGCCCCTCTGGATGGACATGGGGCAGCTGGTCGTCACCGAGCCGTTGGGCCATGGCTTACAGCCCGCTGTCTTCGGGCAGAGGCTGGTCCAACCCCACATAATCGCCGCGCTGGCGCTTGCGCTGCGCTTCCACACCGCTGCGGGGCGTGGGGTGGCCAAAACGGGGATGATTGCTGCCCAGCACCGGTTGCGGTTTGCCGCCCTGCAACACCTCGAGATAGACAGCCAGCTCCTTGTAGGCCGGCGTGTCGGTGTCCTTGTCCACGGCATCGCCTGTGAGCCGGTTGATGGGCTCGGTCTTCGAGTTCATGGGCAGGTAAAGCTCTTTGCCGCGCACCCGCTCGCTGATCTCGGCGCGTACCTTGATGGCCCCGCGCCGCGAGACGACGCGCACCCAGGTGCCGCTTGCGATGCCCCGCTCTTGCGCGAGTTCCGGGCTGATCTCCAGGAAGGCATCGGGCACCTTGGCGCGCAGCCCGGGACTTTGGCCTGTCATGTTTCCTTCGTGAAAGTGCTCCAGCAACCGGCCGTTGTTGAGGTGGCAATCGTACTGCTCATCCACCTGCTCCAGCGGCACGTGTTCACCCAAGGGATAGAAGCGCGCCTTGCCACCTGGCAGGGGAAAAACCCGGTTGGCAAAAAGCATGCGGGTCGGCGTACCATCGGCGGCCACGGGCCATTGCAGCGAGGCATAGCCCTCGAGGCGCGCGTAGGAGACACCCGCAAACATGGCCGAGCCTGCGGCGGCCTCGGCCATGATGGCCGCCGGACCCTCGTAGGACCAGTCAACCCCTGCATGACGAGCCACATCACGCAGGATCATCCAGTCCGGTCGGCTGTTGCCCAGGGGGGAAAAGGCGGGCTCGAAACGCTGGATACGCCGCTCGGTATTGACAAAGGTGCCTTCCTTTTCGAGGCTGGGGCAACCCGGCAACACCACGTCGGCAAAGCGGGCGGTCTCGGACAGGAAGATGTCCTGCACCACCAGCATCTCGAGGTGCGCAAGGGCTTGCGCCACCTTGTTGGCGTTGGCATCCACCAGCGCCATCTCCTCACCGACGATATAGAGCCCCTTGAGGCTGCCCTCGAGGGCAGCTGCCACCATGCCGTGGTTGGTGAGGCCTTCTTTCTCGGGTAACGCCACGCCCCAGAAGGCGGACCATTTGCTGCGGGCCGCCGCATCGTCCACATGCTCGTAGCCGGGATAGAAGCCCGGAAGAGCGCCAAAATCAGAGGTGCCCTGCACATTGTTGTGACCGCGCAACGGATAGGCGCCCGCCCCGGGCCGGCCATAGTGGCCACCCAGGAGCAGGAGGTTGCTCAAGGCCGTGGAGGTATCGGAGCCGGCACTGTGCTGGGTGATGCCCATGGCCCACAGGATGGCAAGACGCTTGCTGCGGCTGACGAACCCGAACAACTGCTGGAGTTCGTTCATGGCGAGGCCGGTCATTTCGCAGGCACGCTCCATGGTAAAGGGCTTGAGGGCCGCTTCCCAGCTGGCAAAGCCTGCTGTGTGATCCGCAATGAAATCCCGGTCATGAAGGCCATGCTCCACCAGGGCGCGGCAGATGGCGTTGATCCAGTAGATATCGCTGCCCGGCCGGGGCCGCAGGTGCAGATCGGCGCGCCTGGCCATCTCGTGGCGCAACGGGTCCACCACCACCAGCACCTGGCCATGGAGCTTGTGGGCGCGTTTGACGCGCGTAGCAAGCACCGGATGGCTTTCTGCGGTGTTGGAGCCCACGATCAACACACAATCGGCATGATGCAGGTCTTCCATGGGCCCGGAATCCCCACCATAACCCACGGTGCGAAAGAGGCCCATGGTGGCCGGATTCTGGCAGTAGCGCGAGCAGTTGTCGATGTTGTTGGTGCCATAGACCGCCCGGGCCAGCTTCTGCATGAGGTAGGCCTCCTCGGTGCTGCACTTGCTGGAGGCAATGAAGCCCAGGGCATCCCCACCATGTTTCCTGGCGATGGCGTCAAAGGTGCCGGTCATGCGACCGAGGGCCTCATCCCAGCTCGCAGGACGCAGCCGACCATCCTCGCGGACGAGGGGCGTGGTGAGACGCTCCTCACTGGATACATAGCTATAGCCGAACTTGCCCTTGACGCAACTGGAAATGCCGTTGCTGGGTGCCTCGGGTACGGGCTGGATCTGCAGGATGCGGCGCCCCATACTCACCACATCGAAACTGCAGCCCACGCCACAGTAGGTGCAGACGGTCTTGGTGCGGCGCTGCTCGGTGCCGCGCAGCATCTGGTCGGTAGCAGCGAGCTCCATGATGGGACCGAAGCCCGTGATCTTCTCGAGCCCCTTCACGTAGTCGATGGCCGCATGGGTGAGCCTGGGGTGCCTCGTGGCCTGGGGCGACATGGCGGTCCAGGGGCCACTGATGCCCAGCATGGTCTTTTCCATCAAGGCATTGCAGGGGCAGACAGTCACGCAATGGCCGCAGGAAACGCAGCTGGATTCATCGATGGGCACGCCACCATCCCACAGCACCCGGGGCATGGGAGCCGACCAGTCGATGGAGAGTGTCTCATTGACCTGCACGTTCTGGCAGGCCTCCACGCAGCGGCCGCACAGGATGCATTGGTTGGGGTCGTACTGGTAGAAGGGGTTAGAGTCGTCTACCGCCATCTGCCGGCTCCGATAGGGCCTGGGCTGGTGGCGCGTGCCCATGTGGCGCACCAGGTTCTGCAGCTCGCAATGGCCGTCGTTGTTGTCGCAGATGGTGCAGTAGAGGTCATGACGGCGCAGCAGCCGGGCCAGCGCCTCCTGCCGCAGGGCGCTCGCCCTGCCCTTTGTCTTCACCACCATGCCCGGACGCACCACGACGCCACAGGCGCGCATGACGTTGTCATCCACCTCCACGAAACACGTGTCGCAAAGCTCGATGGGACCCAGGCTCGGGTGAACGCACAGCGAGGCAAAATGGCCATGGCAGGCATTGAGGCAGCTGAGCAGCGAGGCATCCGGCGCGGTGTGCCAAGGCATGCCATCGATGGTGATGGTGATCGCCCCTGAAGCCTGCGCGTCTGCCCGGTCGGCTGCTGGCGAAGCCCCGTCTCCTGATATCATCTGGTCGCCCCCCAAAAGGCCGGAACCTGCAAGTGGCCTGCAAGCAGGATGCCCTGGACCAGGATGGTCATGATGC
>WOZS01000044.1 GCA_011620135.1 Gammaproteobacteria bacterium | reverse complement strand
CCAGCCCAGTCCTCCAGACCCGCTGTTCCCGGCGCCCCCCGCCAGCAACAACCAGCGCCCCAGGCCCGCCGCAGCGTGCCTGCGGTTCCTGTGCCACCGCGGACGGCTCCATATGCACAGACCGCCAGTGGCTATGCGGTTCAGGTGGCTGCCCTGGCCGACCCCGCCAAGGCGCATGCCATGGCGGTGCGCCTCAGCGAGGTGGGTTTTCCAGCTTCCATAAGCCCGGTGCGCAGCGGCAGCAAGACGCTCTATCGGGTGCGCGTGGGCCAGGTGAGCAGCAAGGCCGTGGCCGAATCGCTGCGCCAACGCCTCTTCGAGGCCCGGGGCTTGCGGGGGCAGGTGGTGAGCAACCCTTGACATCCTACATCAGGTCAACCAGGAGGGTAGGGTGGTATCGTTTTCTCCTGTGGATCTGGCGGTATTCCTGCTGGTGGCGGTTCGTGCCACCCTGGGGATGCGCCATGGAGCGCCGCGCCAGCTTCTGGCGCTGCTGGGAGGTGCCGTGGGCGAGTTCCTGGGCATTGTGCTGGTATGGGGACTGGTGTACCAATGGATTTATGGCCATACCAGGATCGCTGCAGCCGCGGCCTGGTTCGGGGGCAACCAGGGCGTGGTGGCGGCATTGCTGACCGCGGTTGTGGTGATGGGGATCAATACGCTCGTCCTGCGCAGTCCCCCGGTGGCGCGTTGGCTCGATGGCCGTCCTGTTCCCACGGGCGCCTCGAAGGCGATGGGTGCTTTGTTGGGCGCGGCGTGTGCCGTGCGCCAGCTGTTCTTTGTGGCGCTGCTCATGGGGGCTACCAGCTTGTCTGGCCATCCGTGGTGGCAGGATGCGGCGCTGCGAGCCTGGCTGGAGCCAGGCATCCAGCGCCTGGCCGCTGCTCTGGATTGGGAGATGGTGTCTGGCAATGAGCCTGGTGAATGAGGAGACATCTGTTGGGTAGGGCCTCTCCTTTGAGGATGAGGCATTGATGGGATGCAGGGGATCCTGAGCGGACAATTGAGCGGACAATGGATAGACGGCCTGATCGTGGTGACGCTGCTGTTTTCCCTGATCACGGGCTTTTTCCGGGGTTTCGTGCGAGAGATCACAGCACTTGCCGCCTTTGCCGCCGGTTTGTGGCTCTTTGCCCAGTATGGAGCATGGCTCGCCAGGTGGCTCGAGCGCTATCTCGCCCAGCCGGTGGCGCGCTGGATGGGAGCCGGTGCCCTGGTCCTGCTGGCGGCCTTTGTGGTTGGTGAGCTGACGGGAGCCTTGCTGGGGCGGGTGTTGCGCACCCCGGCACAGCAGGCCATGGACCGGGTGCTCGGTGGCATCCTGGGCGTGGTGCGCGGTAGCCTGATCGTGGTCTTGCTGGTGCTGCTGGCCGGACTCACGCCCTTGCCCAGGATGACCATGTTCCATGAGGCCCGCCTGTTGCCGCCGTTTTTGCATGGTGCAGAGCTGATCATCCAGCGCCTGCCGCCTCAGTTGAACAAACACTTCCGCTATGATTGAATGAATCTTTGGCATGACATGGCATGAGCCGGGAAGCAAGGCGATGTGCGGCATTGTGGGTATGGTGGCCTCGGGCGAGGTGGGCCAGGATCTCTATGATGGCTTGACCATGCTCCAGCATCGCGGTCAGGATGCCGCCGGCATGGTGACCTGTGATAGCGGCCATCTGGTCATGGTCAAAGGTGAAGGGTTGGTGCGTGATGTATTCCACGCCCAGGACATGCTGCGGCTGAAGGGTCGGGAGGGCATCGGCCATGTGCGCTACCCTACCGCGGGCTGCTCCGGTCCCGATGAGGCCCAGCCATTCTATGTGAACTCGCCTTTTGGCATCTGCCTTGCTCACAACGGCAACCTGATCAACGCCCATGCCTTGAAGGATTCCCTGTTCCTGGAGGACCGGCGGCACATCAATACCCAGAGCGATTCCGAGCTGTTGCTCAATGTGCTGGCCCAGGAGCTGGATCGGGCAAGCCGGGGTCGCATCGGTCTTACCGTGGAGGATTGCGTGGCGGCTGTGGCAGCGCTGCACGGGCGCTGCTGCGGGGCGTATTCAGCGGTGGCGCTGGTGGTGGGCTTCGGCCTGATTGCCTTTCGCGACCCCCATGGCATTCGGCCCTTGGTCTGGGGGCGCCGCGGTGATGCGGTGATGGTGGCCTCGGAGACCGTGGCCTTGGATTGCCTGGGTTTTGGCGATGTACGTCCCATTGCGCCCGGCGAGGTGTTGGTGGTCAGCAATGCCGGCGTGGCCCAGTCCATCCAGGTGGTCCCGGCGCGCTCCTGGAGCCCCGATGTGTTCGAGTACGTCTACCTGGCCCGGCCCGACTCGGTGCTCGATGGCGTCTCGGTCCATGAGGCGCGCATCCACATGGGGCGCTTCCTGGCCGAGAAGATTCTGCGCTGTGGGCAACAGGCGGGCATCGACGTGGTGATCCCGGTGCCGGATACCAGCCAGCCATGTGCCGTGGAGCTGGCCCGCACCCTGGGCGTGCCATATCGGGAGGGTTTCATCAAGAACCGCTACATCGGGCGCACCTTCATCATGCCGGGGCAAAAGGTGCGCAGCCGCTCGGTACGCCACAAGCTCAACCCCATCATCTCCGAGTTTCGCAACCGCCACGTGCTCCTGGTGGACGATTCCATCGTGCGCGGCACCACCTCGAAGGAGATCATCCGCATGGCCTACCAGGCCGGCGCCAGCGAGGTGTCGTTTGCCTCGGCGGCCCCGCCGGTGCGCTTCCCCGACCTCTACGGCATCGATTTGCCCTGCAGCGAGGAGCTCGTTGCCCATGGACGCACCGATGAAGAAATCGCCCAGGCACTGGGGGCAGCGCGTCTCTTCTACCAGGACCTGCCCGATCTGCATCGGGCCATCCTGGAGAGTAACCCCGCCCTGGGCCCCCTGGAGGACGCCTGCTTCAGCGGGCATTACATCACCGGCATCCCGGACCCTGCCTACCTGCGGACCCTGGCGCAGGCCAGGAGCGACACCGCCCGGGCCCAGTGGCCCCAGCAGGGCGCCGCCGCTGCCGCCGATCAATCGTCGGCGACCGCCGAGGTGCTGGCCGATGCCATACATTCTTGAGCAGGCCCAGCGGTGAGCCATACTGCTGACGACCCCGCCTGGCAACCGGCCACGGTGGCGGTGCGCGCCGGGCACTGGCGCAGTGCAGCCCGGGAACACGCCGAAGCGCTGTTTCTCACCTCGAGCTTCGTCTTCGACAGCGCCGCCGCAGCGGCCAGCGCCTTTGCCGCCGATGTTCCCGGGGTGGATACCTACACCAGATTCGGCAACCCCACGGTGCGCATGCTGGAAGAGCGCCTGGCGGCCATGGATGGTGCCGCCATGGCCCAGGCAACGGCCTCGGGCATGGCGGCCATCACCAGCCTGTGCCTGGCGCTGCTCAAGACGGGCGACCGGCTGCTCTATGCCCAGGGTCTGTTCGGCGCCACCACAGGGTTGTTCGAAAACCACCTGAGCCGCTTCGGTATCGATGTGGTCGCTGTGCCACCCACCGACCTCGCTGCCTGGGAGCAGGCCCTGCGAAGGGGCGCGAGGCTCTGTTTCGTGGAAAGCCCCACCAATCCCCTGCTGCATGTGGTGGACCTCGCTGCACTGGCCGCCATGGCTCATGCCCATGGGGCGCTTCTGGTGGTGGACAACACGCTGTGCACGCCGGTCTTGTGCCGGCCTCTTGCCCTGGGCGCCGATTGCGTCCTCTATTCGGCCACCAAGTACCTCGATGGCCAGGGCCGCGTGCTGGGAGGAGTGATCACCTTTGCCGAGCGCAGCCTGGGCGAGATGGTCTATCGCTTCATCCGTACCGCGGGGCCCAGTCTCAGTCCATTCAATGCCTGGGTGCTGCTCAAGGGGCTCGAGACCCTGGCACTGCGCATGGCAGCCCACGGCCAGAATGCCCTGGAGTTGGCCCGCTGGCTGAGCGGGCAGCCCGGAGTGGCCCGCGTCCATTTTCCAGGTCTTGCCGGACATCCCCAGCATGCCTTGATGGGCCGCCAGCAGGATGGCCCGGGGGGCATCGTCTCCTTCGAGGTGCACGGTGGCCAGCAGGCGGCCTTTGCCATGATCGACGCCCTGCGATTGTTCTCGATTACCGGCAATCTTGGTGATGCCAAAAGTACCGTCACCCATCCGGCCACCACCACCCACGGCCGGCTCAGTGCCACGCAACGCCAGCAGGCCGGCATCGGCCCGGGCCTGATCCGGCTCTCGGTGGGGCTCGAGGATGTGGGCGACCTGCGCTGCGACCTGGAGCATGGCCTGCAGCAGCTGGCCCCCGACAGGCAAGGCACCTCTTGATTTTCGGTCTGGCTGGCCACCTGACCGCATCCGTGGCGCGGGGCTTGGCTGTCTCAGCGTGAAGCCCCATGATGAGGGCTTGACAGCTTTTGTTGTTATGTGTTATTAAACCCATGCGAAAGTGGCATTTATCTGATGGGTTTCCTGGGGCAAGCACTGGCTGTGGGCAGCAGGCTCCTGGCAGCATTGCTTGTCGTCCAGTGAGTTTTTTGCTTGTGCAGTGAGTCTCGAGGTCAATAGATAAATAGAGGGGTTTCATGAAACAGTTATCTGCTATCTGCAGCAAGGCGATCATTCCGGCCATCGCGGCCAGCGTGTTGCTCGGCCCGGGAGCGGCCCAGGCGGTTGATGCCATTACCGCAGCCGGGCTGGCCAAATACCTGCCCGAGGTCAGCGCCGAGGATACCTATGTGGACTCCGGCACCAGCTTTCCCCTTGACAACGGCTTGGGAGTGATCGAACAGCCCGGTCAGCCATCCACCCTTCTGGGAACCCACGCTGTGACCGTGACCCGCACCGCCTGGCACAGCATACAGTTGCCCGTGTTCGAGGATCAGCCGCCGCTGCCGCCTGGACTGGGCGAGCTGCCCTCCACACCCATCGAGGGCCTGCCCGCGAACATCGTGCACCACCTGGAGGCGGGTTTCATCACGCGCCAAAGTTTGATCACGCGGGCACTAGGGAGTACACCACCGTACAGCCTGGTCATTCCACCTATCCCGGCGCGCCCCGGTGCCTACCAGATCACGGCCAGCTATAGCGATCCCGGTATGATCCGGGAGACCGTGAGCGGCGCGGTGCGGCCTAACCTCGTCGACCCCATCACGGAATCAATCAATGGCGTCATCGACGGGATCAAAACCACCCTGGACGAGTTCACCGGCGGCCTATGCCGCCTCAAGTACAACCTGCCCACCAAGGTGAACGGCCTGAAGGGGCGTGAACTGGGTTTCGAGTGTGCTGGCCAGGGGGCCGGGTATGGCTTGATGGTGACTTTTGGTGGCCTGCCCGGCAAGAGCCTCACCTTTACCTTCTCGAGCTTCCAGGACAAAAAATACATGTATGACCTAGCCCGC
>WOZS01000024.1 GCA_011620135.1 Gammaproteobacteria bacterium | reverse complement strand
GTGGTTGTTCACGGAACCCTATGAGAGCCCCCCCCACGTGGTACGCTGACGTTGAGGGTCTTGTCAGAACATCATTGGCCGCCTTGGGCCATCTTGCGCTGTACCAGCTCGACGATATGCTGGATCTCCTGGGGGCTGAGACCGTATTTGTCGCGATTGGGGCCGAAGTCCACGCCACGAAAGCCAAAGATAGCCTCCTCGATCATGAAGAAGCTCGGCACATCGAGGCCATGGTCGCGGATGGCCTGGTCCACCGCCGCATCGGCTTCCTGCATCAGCGTCTCGGCCTGGTGTGGGTCGGTGGCCTGTTCCACCCTGGGACCAAAGAGCTGCCGGATGTGGTGGGCTGCCGCATAGGCGGCGGCGAAGCGCTCCAGCGCCTGGGTGCTGAAGCAGGCCCCTGGCTTGGACAGGTTGGCGCTGACTGCTTGGGAGACGGGGTAGCCCCATGCGATGGCTGCAGCCATCGCCAGCACAAGATGCCTGGTCATCATGGCGCATAGCCCCAGCGGCTGGCCCAGGGTCCCCAGCGCCGGGCGATGCGCTCGCGGATGTGGTCGGGCAGTGGGCTGAGTTTGTTTTTCTCGTAGTTGGTGATGGTGCCGAGGTAGGCGCGCAGCCGCGGCTCGTAGGCATTCCAGCCGCCCAGGTCCAGCGTTTCGTAGATGCGCCGCAGTTCGCCTGTCGGGTCGGTTTCCAGTTGGGCAAACGAGACCTCCGTATGGCGGTTTGCCGGCAAGGTGGCCAGGTCATCGAAATAGGCCTGGTAGAGAATCTCGAAGCGGCGCAGGATGGTCTCGTCCGCCAGGTCCTGGGTGATGCGCTGCATGGTCTGCAGCGTCACATAGCGCTCGTAGAAGATGCGCATGGAGCGAAACAGATCCTGCGGATCGCGGTGGATATGGACGAAGCGCGCTTCCGGAAAGAGGGCCTGCAGGAAGCGGATGCGCCCTGTGTGCGGCGGATTCTTGAGCAGCAGCCGCCTGCCGGCGAAGCGCAGCGTGAGCTTTTTGTAAAACCACATGTGGAGCTCGGCGATGGTTTTTTGTTCTTCTGCTGAAAGATCGCGCAGCGTGAGATAGCGGTCATAGTGCTCAGCGTGGCGCGGGAAGATCCAGCTGCCCATGGGTGAGCGGCCGGAGGCCAGGAACAGGGGCCATTCTTCTTCCTGGGGCATGTCCAGCGCGGCGGCCACATTGTCCATGGGCCGCTTGTCCGGAATGAGGCCCAGGCCCGAGATGAGCCTGGCCAGGAAGCTGTTTTCCGTGCCCTGGCAGTGATTGCCCAGGAAGGCGAAGGGCCGGCCGCACTGGTAGTTGTTGGGGCTGCAGAAGCGCTCATCCTGGGCCATCATGTAATGCAGGTGAGTGGTGCCGGCGCGCCAGTGGCCCAGGATGAACACCGGTGGCTCCACGATCTGGGTGGCGGCGATGGCCTTGCCGTGGCGGCGTTCTTCCAGGAAGGCGGGTAGCACGTTGCCGAACTGTACGGCAGAGACATAGGCGCAACGCGGCAGGAAGGGCCAGTCGATGGCAAAATGGTTGTCTTTGAGCAAGCGCCACCAGATACGCGGCGTGGTGCCTATGAGGATGTTCAGTATTGAAAGCGCATGCAGGGGAAGGATGGTTGAATCGGCGGCAGCGCTGGGGGCTGTGGTGGCGGCGTTGTCTGTCTGGCCTATATGACTGTCTTTTGCTGCTTGCCGTATGGGTCGTTGTGACATTGGTATTCCTCATGGCGCATGGTGGGCAGGCCATTGCACCAGGCGATGCCCTTTATCCGTGGTATGTGGCCTGTCTCTGGGGATGCACGGGCGCTTTTTTCATCTTTTTTTGGAGCCGCGCCGGCGAGACCCTGGGCATGCGCGCCTGGGGTCTGCGCGTGGTGGCTACCGATGACGATGATACGCCTCTTTCTCTGGGCCGTGCAAGCTGGCGGTTCCTGGCCATGGTGGCGGGATTGGGGCTGGGCGGCCTCGGCATCTGGTGGGGGCTGTGGGACAGCCGCGGGGCCATGCTCCACGACAGGCTGGCCGGCACCCGGGTGATGCGGTTCGACCGGCACCGTCGCCCCCGGCGGCGGAGCGGCTGACTATTGCCGGGGCATTGGCTGTGGCATTGCCGGGCCTGACGGCGGGACTGGCGTCTGGTAGTTGGGTAGGGTGCGGGCTGCCAGGGCTGGCTGCTGCCAGCTGCCGCCCAGGGCCTGGATCAGCGCCACGCTGGAGACCAGCCGGGCTTCCTGGATGGTGAGCATGGCCTGCTCGTTGTCCAGGGCGTTTTGCTGGGCGGTGACCACGCTGGTGTAGTCCACGGTGCCGGCGAGGTACTGGTTGGTCTCCAGGCGTTCGGCCTCCCGGGCGGCATCCAGTGCGCGGCCCTGGATGGCGGTCTGTTCTTCCAGCTGGCGCAGGCTGGCCAGTTCATCCTCCACCTGCTGGAAGGCCAGCAATACGGTACTGCGGTAGTCGGCCATGGTCTGCTCGTGAAAGGCTTTTGCCTGGGCGAGGCGCGCCGAGCGCGCGCCGGCATCGAACAGAGTTTCTGCCAGCTGCGGGCCGAAGGCCCAGACGTTGCTCGCCGCCTTGAAGAGGCGGTCGGCGGCGGAGCTGGAATAGCCAAACGAGCCACTCAGTGTGAGATCGGGAAAAAAGGCCGTCTGGGCGATGCCGATCTGGGCGTTGGCCGCCGCCATGCGCCGTTCGGCGGCGGCGATGTCGGGGCGGCGTTCCAGCAGGGCGGAAGGTAGCCCCGCAGGCACCACGGGCACCTCCTGGGGCAGTGCGGTCCTGGCGATGGTGAAGTCCCCCGGGGGTTGGCCGGTGAGCACGGCGATGGCGTGCTCCAGCTGGGCGCGGCTGATCCTGGCATTGACGGCCTGGGCCCGGGTGCTTTCCAGCTGGGTCTGCGCCAATGCCACATCAGCACTGGTGATCACGCCCACGGCATACTTGTTGCGGGTGATGCGCAAGGAACGCTCGTAGGCGGCCGCGGCTTGCTCGAGGATGGCGATTCTCTCGTCCTGGGCGCACAGCTGGAAGTAGGCGCTGGCGAGCTGCGCCTGGATGGAGAGCTGCGCTGCCGCCAGATCGGCGGCGCTGGCCTGGGCGTTGGCTGCCTGGCTTTCCACGGTGCGCCGGATGCGTCCCCACAGGTCCACGTCCCACAGGGCATCGAGGCTCGTGCTGTAGGTGGTGCGATTGCGCGCGGTATCGAACCCGCTGGTGTCCAGCGACTGCCCCAGCTGGCTGTCGAGGCCGGCAGGCAGCTCAAGGCGATTGCCATGACCCATGGTGCCCGAGCGGCGCACCGCGCCTGAGCCCGACAGCGTCGGCCACAGCCCGGCGCGGGCTTGGCGCAGCGCGGCCTCGGATTGCCGCCAGGCCGCCTCCCAGGAACGCAGCGTCTGGTTGTTCACCACGGCCCCGCGTTGCAGCTGGTCCAGTTGCGGGTTCCCATAGAGCGCCCACCATGGCTGGTTGGCGTCGATGGGTTGTGGCACAGCCGGCCTCCAGCCCTGGAGCTCCTTGTATTGGCTGGGTACAGCAGCGCTGCTGCGCCGGTAGTCCGGGCCCATGGCACAGCCAGCCAGCACCAGAGCCATGACCGCCATGAAACCGCTGCAAGGCCAGGGTAGCCCCTTGGGCCGCAGCGCATGCCAGGGGTTTTTCATGATGTGGTCGGCTGGGCCATGGTGGTTGCCGCCTGTTTCCTGTGGCGAAAGCGGTCCAGCAGCAGGTAGATCACAGGCGTGCTGTAGAGTGTCACCAGCTGGCTCAGCAACAGCCCGCCCATGATGGCAATACCCAGGGGGCGGCGCAGCTCGGAACCCTCGCCACCGCCCATGATCAGCGGCACGGCCGAGAGCAGCGAGGCGGCGGTGGTCATCATGATGGGGCGGAAGCGTTGCAGGCAGGCCTGGTGGATGCTCTCGGCGGGGCCCAGACCCTCATGGCGTTCGGCGTCCAGGGCAAAGTCGATCATCATGATGGCGTTTTTCTTGACGATGCCGATCAGCAGGATGATGCCGATCAGCGCCATGATGCTGAGATCGGTGCCGGTGAGCAGCAACGCCAGGAAGGTGCCCACGCCGGCCGAGGGCAGTGTGGAGAGGATGGTGAGGGGATGGATATAGCTTTCGTAGAGGATGCCCAGCACGATGTATACCGTGAACAGCGCCAGCAGGATGAGCATGGGCTGGCTGGAGACCGACTGACGGAACATCTTGGCTGCCCCCGCAAAGTCCGCCATGATGGTGGCCGGGACGTGGATTGCCGCCATGGTGTGCTGGATGGCGTCGGTGGCCTGCTGCAGCGTGACGCCCTTGGGCAGGTTGAAGGAGATGGTGTTCGCCACGAAGGGCCCCTGGTGGTTGACCACCAGGGGGGTCGTGCCGTAGGTGCTGCTGGCAAAGGCTGCCAGTGGAATGGTGTTTTCCTTTGCCGGGCTCACGGCGGCCGCCGTGGACGCCCCGCCGCGGCCGATGTTGCCGAGCTGGTTCTGGCGCTGGTTGCGCGCGGTGTCGGTGGCGATCTCGGTGGCAGAAGGCGCGCCCTGGTTGGTGGGTGCACTCACCGTGCCGCGCAGCGCGTTGCTGCCCTGGGTGCCACTGACCATGCCGCCACCGGGCGTGATACGCAGGCCATTGATTTGTTCTGGGTATTCCCGAAAGGGCAAGGCGGTCTCCAGCACCACGCGGTACTGGTTGAAGGTGCCATAGATCACCGAGACCTGGCGCTGGCCGAAGGCGTCATAGAGGTTGCTGCCCACCTGGCTCACCGAAAGCCCCAGGCGGGCCAGTTCGTCGCGGTTCATGTGCAACCGCACCTCCAGGCCACCTTCTTCCTGGTCGCTGTTCACATCCACGAGCGCTTGGTTGTGCTGCAGGGCATGGGTCAGCCGGTCGGTCCACAGGCGCAAGGCGTCGAGGTCGTCGCCCTGCAGCGTGTACTGGTACTGGGCATCGCTCTCACGACCGCTGGCCTTGATGCTGTCTGGGGAAAACAGCACCATCCTGGCGCCGGCGATGCCGGCCGAGCGCTTGCGGATGCGCTCCATCACCACCTTGAGCGGCGCGCGGACACCCTTGGGATGCAGGGCGATGAACACGAAGCCGTTGTTGGTCTGGCCGCGGCCGCCGGTGAAGGCGATGACCTGGTCCACGGCGGGTTCGCTCTTGATGATGGCCATGAAGGCCCGCATCTTCTGCTGCATCTGCTGGTAGCTCACGTTCTGGTCGGCCCGGATGCGGCCCATGAGGCGCCCGCCGTCCTGCTCCGGGAACAGGCCCTTGGGCAGGATGATGAACAATCCCACGTTGGCCACCACCAGCAGAATGAAAAAGGCAAGCATCATCCTGGGGTGGCGCAAGACCCAGGGCAAGGAGCGCTCGTAGCGCTCCACCAGGTAGAGCCAGATGCGGTCCCACAGGCCACTTGGGCCATGACGTTCCGGTGCAAGTCCCGGCCTGGGCAGCATGTAGGCGCACATCATCGGCGTGACTGTCAGCGAGACCACCATGGAGACCATGATGGCCACCGTCAGCGTCACGGCGAACTCCTGGAACAGGCGGCCCACGATGCCGCCCATGAGCACCAGCGGCAGAAAGACCGCCACCAGGGAGAGGCTGATGGAGACCACGGTGAAGCCCACCTCGCCAGCGCCACGCCTGGCGGCTTCCAGCCGGGAGACACCCAGCTCCAGGTGGCGGGCGATGTTCTCCAGGACCACGATGGCATCGTCCACCACGAAACCCGTGGCGATGGTGAGCGCCATCAGCGAGAGGTTGTTGAGACTGAAGCCCGCAAGGTACATCACGCCGAAGGTGGCGAGCAGCGAGACCGGCAGCGCCACGCTGGGGATGGCCGCAGCCCGCAGGCTGTGCAGGAACATCGTCACCACGCCAATCACAAGGATGACCGCGATGAGCAGCGCCATCTCCACCTCATGGAGCGAGCTTTTGATGGCGGTGGACTGGTCCAGCGCCAGGCCGATGTCCACGTCCATGGGCAGCGTATGGCGCAGCTGCGCCATGGTCGCCTTGACGGCAGCGACGGTCTCGATGACGTTGGCCCCGGGCTGGCGGTAGACCAGCAGAATCAGCCCCGGCTGACCATTGACGAAGCCCATGCGCCGCTCGTCTTCCACGCTGTCGCTCACGAGGCCCACATCGGTGAGGCGTACTGCAGCCCCGTTGCGGTAGGCGATGATCAAGTCGCGATAGTCGGCGGCCCTGGTGGCCTGGGCGTTGCTGGTGAGTTGCAGGCGCTGGTCGGGGCCCTCGATAGCCCCCTTGGGGGTGTTGGCGTTGGCCGCGGCCACGGCGGCACGGACATTCTCGAGGCCGATGCCATACTGGAACAGGGCGTGTGGATTGACCTGGATGCGCACCGCCGGCAGCGAGCCGCCGCCCACGTCCACCTGACCCACACCCAAGACCCGCGAGAGGCTCTGCTGCAGGTTGTTGGCCACCCGATCATAGAGCACCTGGGGGGGCAAGTGTGCCGAGGTGAGGCCATAGGCCAGGATGGGGGCATCTGCGGGGTTCATCTTGCGGTAGGTGGGGTTGGTGCGCAGGCTTGCCGGCAGGTCGGCCCGGGCGGCGTTGATGGCGGCCTGGACATCCCGGGCCGCGCCATTGATGTCGCGACTGAGATTGAATTGCAAGACGATGCGCGTGGCGCCCACCGAACTCTGGGAGGTCATCTCCTCCACGTCGGCAATGGCGCCAAGATGCCGTTCCAACGGCATGGCGACCGTGGTGGACATGGTCTCGGGGCTGGCACCCGGCATGCTGGCCTGCACCATGATGGTGGGAAAGTCCACGTCGGGCAGCGGGGCGACCGGCAGCAGGCCATAGCCCAGGCCTCCGATCAGGGCGGTGCCGATGGCAAGAAGGATGGTGGCCACCGGGCGGCGGATGAATGGCGCCGAGAGGTTCATGGTGTGGCGTGCTGCATCGGGCGGCGGCGCTCCCTGAGGCGCTGCGCCACGCTGTCGAAGGCAAGATAGATGACAGGCGTGGTGAACAGCGTGAGCACCTGGCTCACCAGCAACCCACCCACGATGGTGAGTCCCAGGGGGTGACGCAGTTCCGAGCCCACGCCGCTGCCCAGCATCAGCGGCAGCGCCCCTCCCATGGCGGCGAGGGTGGTCATCATGATGGGGCGAAAGCGCAGCAGGCAGGCCTGTTCGATGGCCTCGAGCGGCGTTTTACCCTGGTTGCGTTGGGCGTCCAGGGCAAAATCGATCATCATGATGGCGTTTTTCTTGACGATGCCGATCAGCAGGATGATGCCGATGACGCCCATCATGTCGAGCGGTGTGCCGCTTGCCAGCAGCGCCAGCAGGGCGCCCACACCGGCCGAGGGCAGTGTGGAGAGGATGGTCACCGGATGGATGAAGCTCTCGTACAGCACGCCAAGCACGATGTACATGGTGACGATGGCCGCCAGGATCAGCAGCGGCTGATTGCGCAGCGCGGCCTGGAAGGCCAGCGCCTGGCCCTGGAACGAGGTGATGATGCCAGGCGGCATGCCCATCTGGTCCTGGGTCTCCTGGATGGCCGCCATGGCCGCTCCCAGTGACACGCCGCGGGCCAGGTTGAAGGAGATGCTGGCCGCTGGGAACTGCCCCATGTGGGCCACCTGCAAGGGGCCGCGGGTCTGTTGCACGGTGATCAGCGAGCGCAATGGCACCTGGCCGCCGAAGGCCGAGGGCAGGTAGAAATCCTTGAGCGCATCCAGCGTGCTCTGGAAGGAGGGGCCGCTTTCCAGGATGACGCGGTACTGGTTGGAATGGGTGAAGATGGTGGAGATGATGCGCTGGCCGAAGGCATCATAGAGCAGGTTGTCGATGGTGGCCGGCGTGATGCCGAAGCGAGCGGCGTGGTCGCGGTCGATTTCCAGGTGGGCCACCATGGCGTTGTCTTCCAGCGTGCTGGAGACGTCCTCCAGCTCGGGGCGCAGCACCAACTGGTCGATGAGGCGGCGCGAGGTGGCGGCAAGCTCATCGGGATCGGCCGACTGCATGATGAACTGAAACTGGGTGCGGCTTGAGTTGGCGTCGATGGCGAGATCCTGCACTGGCTGCAGGTGCAAGGTGACGCCAGGCAGTTTGTCGGCCTGCTCCTTGAGGCGGCGCATGGTGACCTCCATGGCGCCGTGGCGCTGGTTCTTGGGTGTGAGGTTGATGAGGAAGCGGCCCGTGTTGGGTGTGGTATTGCTGCCATCCACGCCCACGAACGAAGACAGGCTCACCACCTCGCTATCCTGGAGCAGCCCCTGGGCCACCTCCAGCTGATAGCGGCCCATGGCCTGGAAGCTGGTGTTGGGGGGGGCTACCAGCACACCCTGCAACAGGCTTGTATCCTGGACGGGAAAGAAGCCCTTGGGCACCACCATGTAGAGTGCGATCGTAAGCACCAGCGTGGCGATGGCCACAGCCAGCGTGATCTGGCGCTGGGCCAGCACGCGGCGCAGCAGCCGGCCGTAGCCGGCGACGACACGCTCCAGCCACAGCCAGCGCGCCTCGCCCCGGTGCTGGAGCACCCGGGCGCAGAGCATGGGGATCAGCGTCAAGGAGACAACGGCCGAGAGCAGGATGGTGATGGTGAGCACCATGGCGAACTCCCGGAAGAGCCGGCCGATCACCTCCTGCATGAACAAAAGCGGAATCAATACCGCCACCAGCGAGATGGTGAGCGAGATGATGGTGAAGGCGATCTGCCGCGAGCCTTCCAGGGCGGCCTCCAGGGGAGCGGCGCCGTCTTCTATTTTGCGGGTGATGTTTTCCACCATGACGATGGCATCGTCCACCACGAAACCCGTGGCGATGGTAAGTGCCATCAGGGAAAGATTGTCGATGCTGTAGCCCAGCAGATGCATCAGGGCGAAGGTGCCCACCAAAGAGAGCGGCACGGCAAGGCTGGGCACCACGGTGATGGCCACACGGCGCAGGAACAGCAGCATCACCAGCACCACCAGCAGGATGGAGAACATGAGTTCCAGCCGCACGTCGTGTACCGAGGCGCGGATGGTGGTGGTGCGGTCGCTCAACACCTGCACCGAGACCGCCTGGGGCAACGAGCGGCGCAACATGGGCAGGATGGTTTTCACGCCGTCTGCCACGGCAATCACGTTGGCGCCGGGCTGGCGGCGCACATTGACGATCACAGCAGGCGTGGTGTTCATCCAGGCGGCAAGATGCTTGTTCTCGGCGCCATGGACGACGCTGGCCACATCGCGCAGGTAGACCGGCTGTCCGTTGCGGTAGGCGATCACCAGCGAGGCATACAGCGCGGCATCGGTGAGCTGGTCGTTGGCATTGATGCTGAAGGAGCGCCACGGGCCGTCCAGGTTGCCCTTGGGCATGTTGACGTTGGCATTGGCGATGGTGGTGCGCAGATCGTCGAGGTTGAGGTTTTTCGCGGCCAGCGCCCGGGGGTCGGCCTGGATGCGTACCGCCGGGCGCTGGCCGCCGTTGATGTCCACCACGCCCACGCCGGGCAGCTGGGCAATCCTCTGCACGAGGCGTGTTTCCACCAGGTTGACCGTATCCACCACCGGCAGCGTGGGAGCGGTGACCGCCAGCGTCAGGATGGGGGCATCGGCGGGATTGAACTTGGCGTAGATGGGCGGAGCGGGCAGGTCGTTGGGCAGCAGGTTGGAGGCGGCGTTGATGGCGGCCTGCACCTCCTGCTCGGCCACATCCAGCGCCAGGTCCAGGACAAACTGCATGGTGATCACCGATGCCCCGGCGCTGGAGGTGGAATAGAGCTGCTTCAGACCCGCGATCTCGCCGAACTGCCGTTCCAGGGGAGCCGTGACGGCGGTGGTCATCACATCGGGGCTGGCGCCTGGGTAGAAGGTGAGCACTTGGATGGTGGGGTAGTCCACTTCGGGCAAGGCGGCGATGGGCAGGGTGCGCACCGCCACCAGGCCCGCCAGCAGTACGGCAACCATCAACAGCGTGGTGGCCACCGGACGCAGGATGAAGGGCCGTGATGGATTCATGGGGATGACGTGCTGGGGGCCGCCGGCGTGTTCAATGCAGGGGGTGAATCCTGGGTCGTGGCGTCCGCTCCCGCTGGCACCACCTGCACCGCCGCGCCCTCGCGCAGCCGGTCCACGCCATCGGTCACCACATGCTCGCCGAGGGCTGGTCCTTCCAGCAGGGCTGTCTCCCCGCGCGCCTCGATGTCCGTGGTGACAGCGCGCACATGGGCATGGCCATTCCTGACCACATAGACGAAGGGACCATTGGCGCCCTGTTGTACCGCCCGGCTGGGGACGAGCAGGATATTCTTTCTGGTGGTGATCAGCAGCTCGGCGTTGACGAACTGGTTGGGAAAGAGCATCTGGTCCTTGTTGTCGAACCATGCCTTGGCGCGCACCGTGCCGGTGGCCGTGTCCACCTGGTTGTCCAGTGTCAGCAGGGTGCCGGTGGCCAATGCCCTGACCGCATTGCGGTCGAAGACCGTGACCGTCAGGGGTTCATCATGCCGCTGCAGGCGGGGCAGCACATCGGGCAGGCGGCTTTCGGGCAGCGTGAAGATCACGCTGATGGGCTCGATCTGGGTGATGACCACCAGGCCATCCTGGTCGCTGGGCTGCACATAGTTGCCTTCATCCACCCGGCGCAGTCCGATGCGGCCGCTGATGGGCGCCTGGATGGAGCAGTAGTCCAGGTTGAGCTGGGCGTCGTCCACCGCGGCACGATCCATCCGCACCGTGCTGCGGTACTGGCGTACCAGGGATTCCTGGGTATCCACCTGCTGGCGGGCGATGGAGTCCTGGGTGAGCAACTGGCGGTAGCGCTCGAGGTCCCTTTCGGCATTGGCCAGCAGCGCCTCGTCGCGCCCCAGGACGGCCTGGGCCTGGCGCAGGGCCACCTGGTAGGGTCTTGGGTCCACCAGCGCCAGCAGTTTCCCTTTGGCCACCATCTGCCCTTCCTGAAAGGCGACCCGGGTGAGATAGCCGCTGATGCGGGTGCGCACCGTGACGGTGGCCAGCGGCGTCACGGTGCCTATGGAGCGGTAGGTGACCGGCAGCGCGCCTTGGCGGACCGGCGCTGCGGTGATGGGGATCGGTGCTGCGGCAAGTGGTGCCGTGGCGCTGCGCTGCGTCAGGTGGTACTGGCGCACGGCAAACAGGGCGCCCAGGATCAGGCCAGCCAGCAGCCACCAGCGCCAGCGCCGTGGCCGTTGCGCCGGGCGTTGTTCAGCCAGACTCACAGCCGGGATCCTTGGGGTGGCGGGGCCATCCGGGGTGATGGATCACAGGCGGCCGCATGGCGTGCTCCTCGCTGCGAGGTGGGTTTTGGCATGCGCTTTTAGTGGGTGTCGCCAACGCTTGGTTCCGGGATCGATGGCAGCCCGCATGGGGCAGCGGGCTGGAGGTTCATGCAGGCGGATCATTGCTGGTGTGTTCCAGTCATCCTGGGTGTATCGCCCGGGGCTGGTAGATCAGGATGACGCAGGAGATGGTCGAACAGGGCACGACCCAGCCGGTGGGCATTCTGGGCGGCAATGGCAAACCCTCCCGAATCGGCACTGAGCGAGTCCTGGTCGCTCTGGCCTGGAAAGGGCTGGTCGAAGTTGGACACGGTGCGCAGGCTCATGTAGCGCCCGAGCAGGCCGAAACGCTGCAGCACCAGGGCGACAGCCGAGTCTTCCATCTGGGTGGTGCAATAGGTGCCGCGTCCCCCGGTGCGCTCCTGGACGATCCTGGAGGCGAGGTCTGACAATGCGGCGCCATGCCAGTAGTCGTCGCCGGCGATGGTATCGCAGATCTCGAGCTTGGGTTGCCTGCCGGCCTGCCCGGGATAGTGCGCCCGGTAGGTCTGGGCCTGGGGGCTGTCGGCCAATGGCACTCCTTGCAGGGCCTGGAAGGTGGCCTGCAGCAATGCCTCATCCAGCTGGAAACTTTCAGAGCCTGTGATGAAGGAGGTGGGCAGGAACAAGGGGTCCCCCGGGGCGCTGGGCAGCAGGTGGTGCCCCAGGTCATAGTCCACCGAGAATCGTGCGAGACCTGCGCCACCAAGGGTGAGCCGGTCGGGCTTGGCGCCGGCGATACCTGCTGTGAGTAGGATGGCATGATCCCAATCGAAACGCCTGTCCAGCAGGATGGCGGTCATGGAGGCGGTCACATTGGCCTTGCCCATGCCGGTCTCGGTGACGCAAAGCCCGGATTCATTGCAGTGTACGGGTCCATGGGCACCCTGGACAGACAGGCTCCTGGACCAGGTTTCCTCTTCCAGCCAGGGCCTGGTCTCGTCGGCAAACATGGTGATGACGAAGAGGCGCACCGCGATCCGGCCTGGCTGGCGCCAAGCCATGGCCTGCAGCGATGTGACCAGGCAGAGCAGGGCGACCAGCTCTGCCAGGTATGACCTGCCCCTCCTTCCGGGGCGCGGTCGCTGGTTGGACAGCAGCCGAGCGCCACAGCGTGTATCAGGGTTATAATGCTGCATCATGGCTATTTGGCTATTTACCTTCTTTGATTGAACTAAAGATATCATGCAACCTCTTTGATCGGAGCCCTTTCATCCACAGCAGATGAGCGATACCTTGCAAAAAACGGTTCTTCACCAGGTGCAGCATGACGGCGGTGCTGTCATGGCCCCTTTCGCCGGCTATGAGATGCCGCTGCATTTCGGCTCGGCGCTCAGGGAACATCACGCGGTGCGCCAGGGGTGCGGCGTATTCGACTGCAGCCACATGGGCATCATCGATGTGGCCGGTGTCGGGGCCATGGCTCTGCTGCGCCGGGCCATGGCCAATGATATCATCCGGCTCAAGAACCCAGGTCGCGCCCTGTATACCGTGATGCTCCACGAGGGCGGCGGCATCCTGGATGACCTCATCGTCAGCTGGCTGGGGCCGGACCGTTACCGGCTGGTGGTCAATGCTGCCACCAAGACGGCTGACCTGGCTCATCTCCAGGCATTGGCTGCGGGTGAACCCGTCCAGTTCGTGCCGCGTCCCGATTGCGCTTTGCTGGCTGTGCAGGGGCCCCAGGCCGAGGCCAAGCTGGCCGCCGTGCTGCCCGATGTGGCGCCGCATCTTGCGGCCCAGCGCTCCTTTGCCGTATGGGAAGGGCCCCAGGGCACGGCACGCCACGGCTGGATGCTGAGCCGTACCGGCTATACCGGCGAGGATGGTTTCGAGGTGGTCTTGCCTGGCGACCAGGCCCCTGGCCTGTGGAATCATCTGCTGGAGGCGGGCGTTGTTCCCTGCGGCCTGGCCGCCCGGGACAGCCTGCGGCTCGAGGCCGGGCTCAATCTCTATGGCGCCGATATGGATCGGGATACCACACCGGAAGAGGTGGGGCTGGGATGGACCGTGGCCCACGAGCCCTTCGACCGATGTTTTGTGGGCCGCCAGGCACTCCAGGAGCATGTCAATCGGTTTCGCCGGGTGGGCCTGGTGCTGCAGACCAGGGGCGTGCTGCGCGCCGCCCAGACCTTGTGGCTGCAGGATCGCCAGGTGGGCATGGTGACCAGCGGTGGTCACAGCCCCACCATGGGTTGCGGCATTGCCCTGGCGCGGCTGGATCTGTCCTGTGCGACCACGGCAGAACAGTTGCAGGTGGCCATCCGGGAGCGACTGCATCCGGTGGCTGTGGTGGAGCCGCCCTTGGTGCGGCGCGGCCAGATCACGTGGCCGCGCCGCCAACCCATGGGGCAATGAAGTCAGGCTGATGAACGGCCAGGAGGCTCAGGTGGCAGAAACATGCTGGTTTACCCCGACCCATGAATGGGTCCGTCAGGAGGGGCACGCGTTGCGTATTGGCATCACGCTGCATGCAGCCCAGGCACTTGGTGATCTCGTCTATGTGGAGCTGCCCGAGGTGGGGCACCAGGTGGCCGCGGGGGATGCCGTGGCGGTGGTGGAGTCGGTCAAGGCCGCTTCGGACGTGTACAGCCCCGTCTCTGGCGAGGTGCTGGAGGTGAACGCGGCGCTGGTCGATCATCCAGAGCTGGTCAACGAAGATCCCATGGGGCAGGGCTGGCTGCTGCTGCTCTATCCCATGGGGTCGCTGGAGAACATGTTGGACCAGGCCGGCTATGATGCCCTGGTCCAGTCCCAGACCCAGCCCTGACAGGTCGCGCCCCCATGCCATTCATTCCCCATACCGCAGCCGAAACCCAGGCCATGCTGGCCACGCTGGGTCTTGGGACGCTGGATGATCTCTTTGCCGAGATTCCCCAGGCGCTGCTGCTCCAGGAGCCCATCGCGCTGCCATCCGGCCTGGAGCAGGCCCTGGACGAACAGGGCCTGCTCGAGTTGATGCAGGCCCGGGCCAGTCAGGATCGTCCACTGTGTTCCTTTGCCGGCGCCGGGGCCTATGAGCATCACATCCCCCAGGTGGTGAGCCAGCTGTTGGGCCGCGGCGAATTGTACAGCCCATACACACCCTACCAGGCCGAGGCCAGCCAGGGCAGCCTGCAGATCATGTTCGAGTTCCAGAGCATGATGGCCGAACTGCTGGCGGTGGATGTGGTGAATGCCTCGGTCTACGATGGAGCCTCGGCCTTGGCCGAAGCCATCCTGATGGCGCTGCGCTGCCACAAAAAGGGTCTGCACAAGGTGCTCATGGCCGATGGCGTGCATCCTGTCTACCGGCAGGTGGCCACGACCATGACATCGCGGCTCGGTGTGGAGATCATCACCTTGCCCCATGACGGCAGCGGCAGGATGGACGAGGCCGCCTGGCGCAGGATGGATGCGGCAGAAGTGGCGGCAGTGGTCGTTGCCCAGCCCAACTTCTATGGGGTGCTGGAAGAACCCGACGTCCTGGTGGACTGGGCGCAGGCGAACGGGGCACTGGCCATCGCCGTGGTCAATCCGCTGTGTGCCGCTGTGTTGCGCCCACCTGGGCAGTGGGGCCGCCATGGGGTGGACATCGTCTGCGGTGAGGCCCAGAGCCTGGGCTTGCCCCTTTCAGGCGGCGGGCCTTATCTCGGCTTTCTGGGGTGCAGGATGGCCCATGTGCGTCAACTGCCGGGGCGCCTCGTGGGGGAAAGCCGCGACCGGCAGGGCCGCCGGGCGTTCACGTTGACGCTGCAGGCCAGGGAGCAGCACATCCGCCGGGCACGCGCCACCTCCAACATCTGCACCAACCAAGGGCTGTGCGTGGTGGCCAGTGCCATGACCATGGCCCTGCTGGGGCCACAGGGCCTGGCCAGCAAGGCGGCCACCTGTCATGAACGCACCAGGGAACTGACCGAGCGCCTCACGCGCATTCCTGGCGTGCGCCGCCTGTTTGCGGCCCCCTTCTTCCATGAGGTGGTGATGGATCTTGGCGTGGCCGCAGAGCCGGTGTGGCAGCGCCTGGCAGATCTTGGCTTCCTGGCTGGCTTCCCATTGGGGTGTCACGACAAGAAACTGGACCATTGCCTGCTGTTGTGCGCCACGGAAACCAGGAGCCGTGCGCAGATCGAGGATCTGGCCATGGCCATGTCCCAGGTGCTGGGGCGCTGAGTCATCATTGTGCAAGATGCCCTGCGGCACATGCTGCATGGCCTGAATCAGGAAAACCATCATGGCGACTGTGAACCTCGAGGGTAACCCAATCCATGGCCGTGGCGCACTGCCGGTGGCGGGCAGTACGATCCCTGCCTCGGCGCGCCAGGCGCCGCGCTGATGGACGGGCAACAAGTGCAGCCCCAACCCCACCCTGCCGTGCCGCTGCTCATGGAAGACAGCAAGCCCGGGCGCCGTGCCGGGACGCTGGTTGCAGGAGAGGATGTTCGCCAGGCCCTGGATGACCTGCCGGCCCATCTGCTGCGCTGCAAACCGCCCGCTATGCCGGAACTCTCGGAGTTGCAGGTGGTGCGCCATTTCACGAGGCTCTCCCAGCGCAACTTCTCGGTGGATACCAACACCTATCCACTGGGCTCGTGCACCATGAAGTACAATCCCCGTGCAGCCCATGCGGTGGCGAGCCTTGCAGGCCTTGTCACCCGCCATCCCCATACCCCCGATGCCCACAACCAGGGGCTGCTGGCCACCCTGGCCGAGCTGCAGCAGATGCTGGCTGCCATCACCGGCCTGCCCGAGGTGTCGCTGGCTCCCATGGGTGGCGCCCAGGGGGAGCTTGCGGCACTCGCCATGATGGCTGCCTACCATCGCGATCAAGGTGATGGGCAGCGCACCGAGGTGCTGGTGCCCAACAGTGCCCATGGCACCAACCCGGCCAGTGCCGCCATGTGCGGCCTCAAGGTGCGCGAGATCGCCACCACCCCCGATGGCGACGTGGATACCGCAGCACTGGCCGCTGCCCTCTCTGGGAAAACCGCGGCGGTCATGCTCACCAATCCATCGACGCTTGGCACCTTCGAGCGGCGCATCACCGAGATCGCCCGCATGGTTCATGAGGCAGGGGCCCTGTGCTACTACGATGGCGCCAACCTCAACGCCATCCTGGGCCGGGTGCGCCCGGCGGACATGGGCTTCGATGCCTTGCATCTCAATCTGCACAAGACCTTTGCCACGCCCCATGGCGGCGGCGGCCCCGGGGCGGGCCCCGTGGCCGCAAGCAAGCGCCTTGCGCCCTATCTGCCGCTGCCCTATGTCCTGGAGACAGATGGTGTCTTCAGGCTTGCCACCGCCATGGAACGCCCGCAGAGCATCGGGGTGCTGGGGGCTTTCCTGGGCAATGTGGGCGTGCAGCTGCGCGCCTATGCCTACCTGCGCCTGCTGGGTACGGCGGGACTGGCGCGGATCTCGGGCCATGCGGTGCTCAATGCAAGCTATGTGGCCCATGGCCTGCATCAGGCAGGCTATAAACTCGCTTACCCGCAGCGCCGGGCCTGCCATGAGTTCGTGGTGACGCTGGCCGCAGAGGCCGAACGCCATGGTTTTCGCGCTGGCGACGTGGCGAAGCGCATGCTGGATTTCGGTATTTATGCTCCCACGGTCTACTTCCCGCTTCTGGTGAGCGAGTGTCTGCTGATCGAGCCCACCGAGACCGAGACCAAGGACGAGCTCGATCGCCTGATCATGGTGATGAGCCAGATCATGGAGGAGGGGCGCACACAGCCTGAGCTGCTGCAGCAAGCGCCTCATCTGCTGCCCATCAGCCGGGTGGACGAGGTGGCCGCCGCCCGACACCCGGTGCTGACCTGGCGCACCACGCCGGAACCAGGCAGCCCAGCCCCAGCCTGATGCCCGGGCATAGCCCAAGGGTCACCGTGGCCATTGCCACGTTCAACCGGGCCGAGCTGGTGGTACAGGCCATCACCAGCATCCTGGCACAGGCATTTGGTGATTTTGAGCTGCTGGTGGTGGACGATGGTTCCACCGACCGTACAGCCGAGGCGCTCTGCGGCTTCAAGGACAAGAGGCTGCGCGTGGTGCGCCACGACACCAACCAGGGTATTCCCGCCACACGCAACCACGCTCTGGCCCTGGCCCGGGGCGCCTATCTTGCCTACCTGGACAGCGACGACTGGGCATTGCCCAGCCGCCTGGGCCTCCAGGTTGCCTGGCTCGACGCCCATCCCCAGGTTGCCGCCTTAGGTGGCGCCATGCAATGGTGCGAGGGTGCGGCGCTGCAGAGCAGGGTGATTCGCGAGCCAGTTGCCCCGGAACATATCCGGGCCATGCTGGTGTTTCGCTGCTGCCTGCGCAATCGCACGCTCATGGCGCGCACCGAGGTGCTGCGCCGCCTGGGCTATGACGAGGCCATGACAGTGGCCGAGGACTACCATCTGCTGGTGCGCCTGAGCCAGGAGCACCAGCTGGCCAACCTGCCAGATGTGCTGGTGTGGGCGGGGCGCCACGAGGGGCAGATCACCCGCCGCGCTGCCACGCTCAACATGAGCAAGACCATGGAAGCCCAGGCGTTGGCCCTGGATCTGCTGGGCATGCCCCATGATGCCCACAGCCTCGCCAGGCATCATCGGCTGTGGGGCAAGGCCGAGCCATTTCCTGTTCCTGCCTCCCAGGAGGACCTCGCCTGGACACGCGGCTGGCTCGAGGCGCTGCAGGCGCGCTTCGATGCCAGGGGCTGGCATGCCGGCGGACGCTGGGCCATCCAGCGCACCTGGCGCAAGGCACTCCATGCCGCGGGCCTGCCTCCCTGGCGGCGCTGGTTGCTGCAGCGGGCGTTCTGATGGCCCACCTGGGCCTGTTCCTGCCAGCCCTGGAAGGGGGCGGTGCCGAGCAGGTCATGCTGCAACTGGCCGGGGCGCTTGCCGACCGCGGCCATGTGGTGCGGCTCGTGGTGGCCAAACCGGGGGGGGCGCTTTGCGGGCGCATCCCAGAAGGCGCGGCCGTGACCACCCTCAAGCGCACCTTGAGCATTGCGGCACGCGGCTATGTTTTGCGCCACGGAGCTTCCTGGTCGCAGGTCCTCGCCCCCTGGGCGGGTCTTTTGGACTTCACACCCGCCCTGGCCGCCGAGCTTGACAATGCGCGCTTCGATGCCCTGCTGTGCAGCACCATTGGGGCTGCCGCAGAGCTGGTGGTGGCCGCGCTGCAATGCGCCCACCTGGAGACGCGCCTGGTGCTGCGCGAGAGCAACATGATGGCAGCGAAATGGCATCATCAGCCCCGCAGACTGCGCCGCATGCAGCAGGTCTATGCCCGGGCAGACCAGGTGGTGGCGGTGAGCCGCAGCGTGGCCCAGGGGCTGACTGCCACCATGGGCCTAGCCCCCGAGCGCATCGTGGCGATCCCCAATCCCCTGGACAGGACGCGGCTTCGTGAGCTTTCCAGGCAGGCTGCAAGCCATCCGTGGCTCGCGGAGGACATCCCCGTGGTGCTGGGTGTGGGGCGCCTGGTGCCCCAGAAGGGCTTCGACATGCTGTTGGATGCCGTGGCACTGGTACGCCGGCACATGGCGGTGCGCCTGGTGATCCTGGGCGAGGGCCCCCAACGGGCAGCGCTTGTGGACCAGGCCACGCGCCTGGGGCTGGGCGAGCTGGTGAGTCTGCCTGGCTTCGTGGCCAACCCGTATGCCTTCATGGCCAGAGCCGGGGTCATGGTGCTGCCGTCCCATTACGAGGGGCTGCCCAATTGTCTGCTGGAGGCGCTGGCCTGCGGCTGCCCGGTGGTGGCCACCGCCAGCCCCGGCGGCTCGGCCGAGGTGCTGGAGCAGGGCGCGCTGGGCGCCCTGGTGCCCGTGGGGGATGCAAGTGCCACAGCAGCAGCCATTCTCGAGGCGCTCCATGGCGCCAAGCGCCCCGCAGCCGATGCCGCGCTGGGACGTTACGATATAAGGGCCGTCGCTGCCGCTTACGAGGCCGTCTTGCTGGGGGCGTGAGGGCGCGGCCCTGGGGAGTCTTGGGTGTGTTCCGGGGAACCCGAGCCGATCATGCACAGGGCCAGGCTGTGAGGTAGGGATGCACTTGATGCTTGATAACCGTCAATGTTGTATTGTACTGACTTGGGTTTTTCTGCTGCTGTCAGGCAGCGATCGGGTAGTCGGATAGTGCCCAGGCTCCAAGCCAGGCCCAGAGGGGTGGATCATGGCTGATGATGTCGCTGCCGTCTGGCACCTGATGAACCGCGCCGCCCTGGGTCCCGCGCCTGGCGAGCTGGCCGCGGTGGCCGCCATGGGCAGCAGGGCCTATCTCATGGGCCAGCTCGACCCAACCTCCATCCCAGAAGATGCCGACCTGGAGCGGCGCTTGAACCGGCTGCGCACCACCCGCCTCGACGCCACGGCAGCCTACCGTCACACAGGCGGTATCCCTTTGCTGCCCATCACCCAGACCATCGGCTATGTGCGCCTCGCTGTACTCGCCCGGCAGTTGATGATGGAGGCCCAGCATGCGAGGCTCATGCGTGCCGTGGAAAGCAGGCGCCAGCTTTTGGAGGTGATGGTCGATTTCTGGTTCAACCATTTCAATGTGTCGGCCAGCAAGGATTTCACCATGATCTGGATCGGCAGCTATGAGCATGAGGCCATCCGACCCCATGCCCTGGGCCGCTTTCGCGACCTCCTGGGTGCGACCGCCAGGCATCCGGCCATGCTGGGCTATCTGGACAACTGGTACAATACCGACCCGCAGTCCCCTGGGGCCCAGGGTGATTTCACCGGTTACAATGAAAACTATGCCCGGGAGCTGATGGAGCTGCACACCCTGGGCGTGGATGGTGGCTATACCCAGCAGGACGTGCAGGAGTTGACCCGCATCCTCACCGGCTGGGGCATCAATACCCTGGCGCTGATCACCAAAGTCGGCGACCTGTTCCAGTTCGATGAGAGCCGCCATGATTTCGGCGCCAAGACCTTCCTGGGCGTTCCGTTTCCCCAAGGGGGCGGCGCCGATGAAGTGGAGCGCGCCCTGGACATCCTGGCACGCCATCCAGCCACGGCACGCCACATCGCCTTGCGCCTTGCGCGATATTTCGTGGCAGACCAGCCCCCGGAGGACCTGGTGACTGCCCTCGCCCAGGTCTTCATGGAGACCGATGGCGACATCCGCGCTGTGCTCGCCGCCCTTTTCGACCACGCTGCATTCTGGGAGAGAAGCCCTCCGCGCCTGCGCACGCCATATCAGTGGCTCATCGGCCTCTGCCGCACCATGGGTTTGCGGGTGGACAACCACCGCCCGCTGCTGGGTGTGCTGGCCCAGCAGGGCATGCCCCTCCATGATGCCCCGCAGCCCAATGGCTATTCCCTGGAGCGGAGCTTCTGGTTCAAACCTGCTGCCGTCCTGGCAAGGCTCGATGTGGTCTCCTGGTTTGCCGCAAATGGCAACCCGCTGAGCCGCCGCGAGGGGCGGGTCCAGCGCAGTGAACTGGTGCAGGAATACCTGCATGAACCAGGGGTGCTGTCGGAGCGGACAAAAATCGTCATTGCAGCACAGAGCGATGACATGCTGCGGATCTGTGCGCTGCTGGGTGGGCCGGAATGGATGATGACCTGATAGCATCCGGACATCGTTTCATCTCGCCTTGCAGGTTCAAGGCAGCCGCATCCCATGCCTGGCGGAGTGCTCCGGAGGATACATGCTGACCAGAAGAGCCTTGATCAAGTCCCTGGCCGCAGCTGGATGCTGTTCCCTGGCCCAGCTGGGGCTCGGCGGTTTCGTGGCCCAGGCGGCCACCTCCGGGCGGCGCCTGGTGGTGGTGCTGCTGCGCGGGGCCATCGATGGCCTGAGCGTGGTGGTCCCCCATGGCGACCCCAAGTACTACGCCATACGGGCGGCAATCGCCCTGCAACCGCCCGGAGAAGCAGGTGGCGTGCTGGACCTGGATGGTCATTTCGGGTTGCATCCCGCGCTGGAACCTCTGCTGCCCTTCTGGCAAGGCGGTGAGCTGGCCTTCGTGCTCAATGCCGGTTCCATGGATGAAACCCGCTCCCATTTCGATGCCCAGCAGTACATGGAATCCGCTACCCCTGGCGTCAAGTCCACCGTGGATGGCTGGATGAATCGCCTGCTTGCCGCGCTGTCCGGTACAGATCCCAGCAGGGCCATCAGCTTTGATGAGCCGTTGCCCGCCATCCTGAGCGGCAGCATGCCGGTGGTCGATATGCCCCTTGGCGAGAACTGGCTCGAACCCGATGCCGCGCAGAGTGACCCGTTCAAGGCTGTGTACGATATGCTCTATGGGGGCTCTGACCCCCTGAGCTTGGCTTATCAGCAAGCGGCCCTGGCGCGGGCGGAGTTGCTGGCGCAGCTGGCGGTGCATGCCGACGAGCTGGCCCGGGCTGGTGGCAGTGGCGTTGCCGCCTTCCAGCAGCAGGCGCGGCTCATCGGCACGGTGCTGGCCGAATCCCCGCAGAACACCCTGGCCTTCATGTCGTTCACTGGCTGGGACACCCATGTCAACCAGGGCAATGGCCAAGGTTCATTGGCCAATCTCCTTGGGGGCCTGGGGGCGGGCCTGGGTGATCTGGCTGCTGGCCTGGGGAATGCCTGGGCCAGCACCGTGGTGGTGGTGATGTCCGAGTTCGGCCGTACCGCCCGGGAGAATGGCAACCATGGCACGGACCATGGCCATGGCAACGCCATGTGGCTTCTGGGGGGTCCTGTGGCGGGCGGGCGCTTCCATGGCGAGTGGTTGGGCCTGGATGAGGCCAGCCTGCATGAGGGGCGGGATCTCCCGGTGACAACCGACTTTCGCGCCGTGCTGGCGACTGTGCTCGCAGACCACCTGGGGTTGCAGGGCGCAGCACTGGCCCAGGTGTTTCCAGGCTTTGCAGGAGCGCTACCGGGGATCGTTCATGGGGGATGAGGGTTTTTGCCACAGTGGCAAGAAAATCCAGGAGCAGAGGTAATCCGATCCGGTTTTTGCTTCCCGATCTGTGCGGCTTCTTGCCGAGGCCATGACCCTCAATGGATCCCAGCTGGGGTATTGGGGTGGCTGTTTTCCATCCGGCCATCCAGTAGTGCGGCGGTGCGCTGTGCCACCACATCCCGGGAATAATCCTGAGCGCTGGCCTCGAGTATTTTTTTGTCTGGCGGTTGGGCCAGGGTGTCGGCCATGGCTCGAGCCAGCGCCTGGGGATCACCCACAGCCACCAGGCGGCCCAGGCGGCCATCCTGCAGGATCTCCCGGGGGCCGCTGAGGCAATCGCTGGCCACCACCGGGCAACCGCAAGCCATGGCCTGGATCAGCACGCCTGGCAAGCCCTCGAACCGCGAGGAGAGCACAAAGAGGGATGAGCGGCGCATCAGGGCGAGCAGGTTGTCCACGAAACCGGGTAGGTCCACAAAACCAGCAAGCCCTAATTCCTTGACCAGCCCCAAAAGCCGAGCACGTTCCTTGCCCTCGCCGGCTATCACCAGCCGATGGGGCAGGCCCTGTTTATGGAGCAGGGCAAAGGCGTGCAGCAGCGTGGCAAAGTCTTTCTGGGGGACCAGGCGTCCGGCGGCCAGGATCACAGGTGTCGTGCCGTCAAACCAGGGATGGCTTGGGGCTGCCTGGGCCAAGGTCATGGTATCCGGGCTGATGAGTGGATTGGGTAGTGCGACCACGCTGCCTGGGGGCAGGTGAATCAGTCGTTCCAGGTCATTGGCCACGCCCTGGGAGACAGCAGAGATGCCATCGGCCTGTGGGTAGCTGTGTGCCAGCAGGGGGAGCAGATAGCTCCAGGCCGCGGTGGCCTCAGTGGCGATCTCGTGGGAAAGGGCGGTGCGCTCGCTGATCACCAGGCGGCAGGTGATGCCGCTGAGGTGTCTTGCCCAGATGGCGGTGAGGTTGGCGTAGGTCTTGGCGGCAAAGACAGCCCCTGGCCTGGTCTCGCGCAGATAGCGCACCAGCGCACCGAGGCGGCCGACCTCGGGCCGGGTGCCCAGCCGGGCCAGCACCGGCCGCCAGAGGAGGCTTCCCGGTACGGCCCGCATGGCAAGCAGCCTGCCCTGGATGGGTCGCGATGCTCCCAGCTGGACCAGGCGCACGCCGGCGGGCAGGTCTTTTTCCAGGTGACCGCCGCTTCTGGCCACCACCAGGTCCACCCCATGGCCCTGCTGCATGAGCCCGGTGGCCAGTTCCAGCAGCGAGCGGCCCACGCCACCGCCTGTGAGGTGGGTGGTGTAGAGAGCATAGCGAGATCGCGACGAGAGCGCCTCGCGGCTCATGGGGCTGGCTTGGTGAGCAGGCTCTCGTCGGCGCCTGTGGCATACCAGTGGATCATCTGACCGGCGAGACTTTCCGGGCCCGGCACCATGGGCAGTTTGTGGGGCCAGAACCAGTCGGCCTCGATGATCTCCTGGCCATCGGGCCGCAGCGTGCCCCCTGTGTGCTCGGCGACAAAGCCGATCATCAGCGAGTTGGGAAAGGGCCAGCTCTGGGAGCCGAAATAGTGCATGTTGCCGACCTCGATGCCCACCTCCTCGCGCACCTCGCGACGCAGACAGGCTTCCAGGGTCTCACCGCACTCCACGAAACCCGCCAGTATACTGAAAAAGCCCCCTGGAAAACGGCTGGAGCGCGCCAGCAGCACCTGGGGACCGCGGCGCACCATGGCCATGATGGCCGGCGCAATGCGCGGGAAGTACACCGCTTGGCAGCTGGGGCAGCGCCTGGCGCGTTCATGGGCGACATCTTGCAGTGCCGTGCCGCATTGGCCGCAGAAGCGGTGGGTATGCTGCCAGTGCACCAGCTCCAGGGCGCGCCCGGCCAGGAGGATATGGTCCTTGGGCAACAGGCGCCACAGACGGCGCATACTCTCGAGGCGCAAGGTACCGCCCAAGGTCGCCGGTTCCTGACACTGGGCGGTAAAGCAGGGGATGCCATCGAGATGCCCCAGAAACAGACAGGTGGTCACCACCAGGCCCCGCTCTTGGGGAGGCGGCCCGAGAAGCGGGCAGACGCCTTCTGTGGTGTTCTCCACAAGCAACAGATCGCCGCAGAATACATACCACCAGCCCGGGGCCACCTCGTGGTGCACGCCGGGCGCGAAAGCCGGGCTCATCTCGAAGTCGGCGATGATCATACAGCATTATAGGCACACAGCAGCAGCCGTGGGCATGGGAGGGACTGCGCCTTCAGCGCTTCAGGGCCAGCAACAGGCCATCGCGCAGCGGGACAATGCTTGGCCACCAAGTGGAGTCTTGCATGACGGCTGCGGTGAAGCGCCGGATGGCCTCTGTGCTCTCGCTGTGCTCCTCTTCTTTCCAGACCCGCCCATGCCAGAGGATGTTGTCGGCGATCAACAGGCCGCCGGGCCGGAGCCTGGCGGCGATGACCGGCAGGGCTTCGGGATAGCTGGTCTTGTCGATGTCCAGCAGGCAGATGTCGAAGGGCCCCGGGGTGGCCTGCAGGGCACCGATGGCTTCTGCGCAATGGAACCGCACCAGATCGGCAAGGCCCATCTGCTGCAGTCGCCTCTGCGCTTCCTGGCTCAAGGCCTCATCCCAGACGGTATGGTGCACCACGCCACCACCGTTGTCGCGCAGTGCCTTGGCAAACCAAGCCGTGGAGTAGCCGAAGCCGGAGCCCAGCTCGAAGATGGCACGCGCCCCGGCAAGCCGGGCCAGCAGATGGCACAATGCCCCGCAGGCAGGGCCGATGATGGGAAAGCCGCGCTCTGCTGCGCTGTGCTCCATGTCCAGCAAACCCGCCTCACGGGGCGGCAGCTGCTGTTCCAGGTAGGCCAGCAATCCAGGATCAAGGAATGTGACAGCCATGATGGCATCATGCGCCCTTTGGAGGGGGCATGCAAGCTGCATCCGGATCATAGAACCCCTTACAATGCAACAATGAGCATGGCTATGAGGTGACGGGTTGGGCAATGGCGTAAGGGAACGTGATGCCTTGCAGGGTTCGCCGCCTGCTGCCGTTTCCATCCAGGGGTTGTCCAAGACCTTCGGGCGTGGTGTGCAGGCTCTGGCGGATATCCAGTTGGCCATCGATGAGGGTGAATTCCTCTGCCTGCTGGGGCCTTCGGGCTGCGGCAAGAGCACCTTGCTGCGGTTGATTGCCGGCCTGGAGCATCCCAGCGCCGGATCGATCCGCTGGTGGGGGCAGGATGCCGGCATCCTGGGACAAGAGGACTATGGGGTGGGTTATGTGTTTCAGGAGGCAACCCTCATGCCCTGGACAGACGTGCGGCGCAACGTGCGGCTGCCCCTGGATCTCCAGGCTTGCCCCAGAAGCGCCGCCGAGCAACGTGTGGCGCAGATCCTGGCCCTGGTGGGGCTTGCGGCGTTTGCCGATGCCTATCCCCATGAGCTCTCTGGCGGCATGCAGATGCGCGCTGCCCTGGCCCGGGCGCTGGTGACCGCGCCACGCCTGCTGCTCATGGATGAGCCTTTCGGGGCGCTGGATGAGCTCACCCGCAACCGTCTCAACACCGAGCTGCTGGCCCTGTGGGCCAGGCGGCATGCCACGGTGGTCTTCGTGACCCACAGCATGGCCGAGGCGGTTTTCCTGGGTTCCCGGGTGCTGGTGATGAGCCCCCGTCCCGGCCGGCTTGCCGGTGAGCTGTCCATCGACGAGCCCTATCCGCGCACGGCCGATTTTCGCACCAGCTTGCGCCACTTGGCTTTTGTGCGCCGGCTGGGCCGGATGCTGGAAGCGGCCTATGGCGATATGGCGCCATGAGGATGGCCAGGCTTGCAGCCGTGCTGCGTCCGCTGGCAGCACCCTGCCTGGTAGCCCTGGTGGTGCTGGGCAGCTGGCAGATGGCGGTGGTCGCCCTGCGGGTTCCGGACTATCTGCTGCCAGGGCCGCTGGCCATCACCCAGGCCCTGCTGCAAGACTGGCAAACCCTCACCCATGCGCTACTCATGACGCTGAAAGTGACGCTGCTGGCCCTGGCAGTCGCGGTGGTGCTGGGTGTGCTGCTGGCGTTTGCCTTCGTGCAGAGCCGCTGGATCGAGCGCAGCCTGTTTCCCTATGCTGTGCTGCTGCAGGTGACCCCCATCGTGGCCATCGCTCCCCTGATCATCATCTGGATCAGGAACACCACCAAGGCCCTTACGGTTTGCGCGGCGATCATCGCCATCTTTCCCATCATCTCCAATACCACGCTGGGGTTGCGCAGCGTGAACCCTATGCTGTTGCAATTATATTCGCTGTATCGCGCCTCGCGCTGGCAGGTGCTGTGGCGGCTGCGCGTTCCCAGCGCTCTGCCGTCCTTTTGTGCGGCATTGCGCATCAGCAGCGGGCTTGCTCTGGTGGGCGCGGTGGTGGCCGAGTTCGTGGCCGGTACCGGAGGCAACCAGGCTGGCCTTGCCTATGAGATCCTCCAGGCGGGGTACCGCCTGGAGATTCCACGGCTTTTTGCAGCCCTGCTGTTGATCAGCCTGGCCGGGCTGGCGCTTTTCTTGCTTGCGGTGGCCTTGACCAGGCTGCTTCTGGGGCGCTGGCACGAGAGTGAGCGTGTGCTTGTGACTGCAGCACATGATGAGCCAGGGTGATGAGGTCACCATGTAGGCATATGGTGGCCCTTGCATGGTGGGTTTTTCGGAAGAGCAGGGGCCTTATTGGCCTGTTGCTTTTGGCTTGCGGGATTCATCCCTGGCATGAGACGCGCACCAGGCAGCGCCTGTGCCTGGCTTCGCCTGCACCAGCCGGCTGTTGGGGCGGGGGCACAACGGGAAAAACAGAGACCAAAGGCAGGTATCCGGATTCCGGGATCGGCTGGCAGCCTCCTTGTGCGGTATACTTTCAGCCTGTCGCCTTGCGGTCCTCGTTGTGTTGCCGAGTCGTGC
>WOZS01000031.1 GCA_011620135.1 Gammaproteobacteria bacterium | reverse complement strand
ACGACCGCATCGTGGATGTGATGGAAGAACTGATGAAGTTCACGCTGCTCACGCGGGACGTGGCATCGTACTTGGTGGATCGCTACAGCGAACGCAAGGAAAGCGCCGAGGCCCTGAGCCGACGGGTCAATCAAGCGGCGCTCTGAGAACCGCCATCGCAGCTAAAGAGGGGCCGAAGCCCCCTCGGTCAAATCAGGCCGCGTTCAGCGCGCTGGCTATCCTGATCTTCATGGCCCCGTTATCCGAACCGACGAACATCATCCGGCACGTCTCTGCCATGACGACCAAGGCACACGGTTGGCCTGTCCGGGCAGGTCAGCGTAACGTGCATCACCTTTTTTCCATGTAAAATATCAAGCGGGTGTCCCGCAGGTTCGCGGCGAGACAGGTTCATGCGCAGGTCGGGCCGCCGCGCGGAGTTGCCACGAGCATGAACCAACACCTCTCTCGGCAGGATTTACCGCGCGCCCAGCTTTTGACCGAACGCGCCTTCGCCACGCTGGAGCGCTTTTTGCACATCGAGGCCGTCAGCGGTGTCGTGCTGTTGCTGGCCGCAGCGGCGGCACTGATCTGGGCCAATTCGCCGCTGGCCCCCGGCTATCACGCTCTCTGGCACATGCCCTTGTCCATCGGGCTGGGCAGTGCGGTGTTTTCCCAATCGCTGCATTTCTGGATCAACGATGCGCTGATGACCGTGTTCTTCCTGGTCGTCGGCATGGAAATCCGGCGTGAGATCCACGAAGGCGCACTGAGCAACTTCCGGCAAGCCAGCCTGCCCCTCGCCGCAGCCTTGGGTGGTGTGGTGGTGCCGGCCATGATCTATCTGGCACTGAATGGCGACGCCATGCGCCAGCACGGCTGGGCCGTACCGACGGCCACCGACATTGCCTTCGCCGTGGGTGTGCTGGCGCTGCTGGGCCGCTCGATCCATGCCAATGTCCGGGTGTTCCTGCTGGCGTTGGCGATCATCGACGACATCATCGCGGTGCTCATCATTGCCATGTTCTACTCAGGCGGGCTCGACTACAGCGGCTTCGCGGTGGTTGGCGCAGGGCTGGCACTGGTGCTTGGCCTGCACCGGATGGGCATCGGCTCAGCCTACGCCTATGTGGTTCCAGGCGCGATCGTCTGGAGCGGTCTGCTCATGACCGGCGCCCATCCAACGTTGGCCGGTGTGATACTGGGGCTGATGACCCCGGTGGTGCCGGTGCGCATGCGCGAGCGCCCGCTGGATCTGCTGTCACGCATCGCTGGGGAATTGGTGGGACGCGATACCAAGGGCAAAACGGACCCCAGCCATCTGACGCAACCGCTGCGGCAACTTCGGCTGGCCCAGCGGGAAATGCTGTCGCCCGTCGTCCGCGTGCAGTCGACGCTGCACCCCTGGGTTGCCTATGGGGTGATGCCCTTGTTCGCGCTGGCCAACGCGGGCGTCAGCCTGGGTGGCATGGACCTGTCGGCCGACGGGGCACACTGGGTCGTGACAGGCGTCATGTTGGCCCTGGTGCTCGGCAAGCCACTGGGGGTGATCACGGCGAGCTGGCTGATGGTCCGGCTGGGCTGGTGCCGCCTGCCGTCCGGCGTATCCTGGGGCGGCATCTGGCTCATCGGCCTGCTGGCGGGCATCGGCTTTACCATGTCAATCTTCATCGCCACGCTGGCCTTCACCGACGAGACGCTGCTGGGTGCGGTCAAGCTGGGGGTGTTGATGGCGTCGTTTGTCGCGGCGCTCCTGGGCATGGCGTGGGGCAAGGTCTATGCCAGCAAGCACGCCAGCAGGGCATGATGATCAGCCTGCGCATCGCTGACGGAGCGCCTTGGATGGCCCATGCTCAACGCCGCATGTGAGATACCGCGCTGATGAGAACATTGCCTCCTCCCGTATCCGCCGTTTGCATAACCGGCTTGGCGGTAAGTGAATAATACCGGTGCGTACTGGTCCATGCCGGCCAGTTCGTCATCATGGCGCTGTTCCAAGTCGGCGGCTTCGGCATGTGACGGCCTCGACCTTCGCAAGGTAAGGGCGGCACAAAGGCCGCCCTCCATGAAAACCACATGCCCACGCCTTGGCGTCATCGATTGTAGAACTGCTGCTCTTCTGTGGAACCCCTCAGGGCTTCTGTGGAGCCTTGGCCGGCACTGACGGTCTGGTTGATCAGATCGAAATAGCCGGCACCCACCTCGCGCTGATGCCTGGTGGCGGTATAGCCGCGTTTCTCGGCAGCAAACTCGTCCTGCTGCAAGGGGACATAGGCGGCCATGCCCTGATCCCGGTAGCGCTGGGCCAGGTCGAACATGCTGTAGTTGAGCGTATGGAAACCAGCCAACGTGATGAACTGGAACCTGTAGCCCATGGCGGCCAGATCCTCCTGGAAGGAGGCGATGGTCTTGTCGTCCAGATGTCGTTTCCAGTTGAAAGAAGGGGAGCAATTATAGGCCAGCAGCTTACCTGGATAGACACGATGCACCGCCTCGGCAAACTGCTGGGCCTGGGCCACGTTGGGCTCCGAGGTCTCGCACCACAGCATGTCGGCATAGGGAGCATAGGCAATGGCCCTGGCGATCGCCTGCTCGATGCCGGCATTGACCCGGAAAAAGCCCTCGGCGGTGCGCTCACCCTTGCGGATGAAGGGATGGTCCCTTTCGTCCACATCGGAGGTCAGCAATGTGGCAGCATCGGCATCGGTCCGGGCGATGAGCACAGTGGGCACAGCAAGCACGTCGGCAGCAAGCCTTGCTGCCTTGAGCTTGGCGATGGCTTCCAGCGTCGGCACCAGAACCTTGCCGCCCATATGGCCACACTTTTTGGCTGCGGCAAGCTGATCCTCGAAGTGTACCGCCGCAGCACCCGCCTCGATCATACCCTTCATCAGCTCGAAGGCATTGAGAATGCCGCCAAAACCTGCCTCGGCGTCAGCCACGATCGGAGCATACCAGTCCACCGTACATTTGCCCTCGCTGCTCTCGATCTGATCGGCGCGCTGCAGGGCGTTGTTGATGCGGCGTACCAGGGAGGGCACCGAGTTCACGGGATACAAGGATTGATCTGGATACACCTCGCCAGCTTCATTGGCATCACCAGCCACCTGCCAGCCGGAACAGTAGATGGCCTTGAGGCCCGCCTTGACCTGCTGCATGGCCTGATTGCCCGTGAGTGCACCCAGGGCGTTGATCAGGGTGTGCTCATTGACCAACTGCCAGAATTTCTCAGCGCCAAGCTGGGCCAAGGTATATTCCACCCGCACCGAGCCCTGGAGCCGCACCACCTCTGCGGCGGTGTATTCTCGCTGAATACCCTGCCAGCGTGGCTCGGTACCCCAGGCGCGCTCCAGATCGGCGATAGCCTGTTCCTTATTGGTAATGCGACTCATGGGCGGTCCTCCGTGGTGATCGTGGTCATGTCAAGGTAGCAACTGGTAAGCGGGAATGGTCAGGAAAGCGGGGCAGGTCTCCGCCAGGCAGAGCTCCTGCAGGAGCTGGGCTGCCTTGTGGAAGGGCAAGGCCTCGAAGCGTGGGGCACCCAGTTCGTCGGCTACCACCTGCAGCTCTTCTTGCAGGGCGCTGCGGAAGAGATCCCTGGTGAAGGGCCGTTGCCCATCCAGCTGCACGCCGTGATGCAGCCACTGCCACAGCTGAGTGCGGCAAATCTCGGCGGTGGCAGCGTCTTCCATCAGGTTGTAGATGGGCACGCAACCATTCCCGGAGAGCCAGGAGGCAATGTACTGCAGGCCGACGCGGATGTTGGCCCGCATTCCCGCCTCGGTCATGGTCCCCTCGGGCACAGCCAGCAGATCGGCGGCGGTACAGGGCGCATCCTCGGTGCGCAGGATGTGCAACTGATTCTGCTTGCCGGCACCGATGTAGCGATCGAATAGCTCCATGGCGATCTGTGCCAGGCCAGGATGGGCAATCCAGGTGCCGTCGTGGCCATTGCGCGCCTCACGTTCCTTGTCGGCGCGCACCTTGGCCAGTGCCGCTGCATTTTTTTCCTCGTCACCCTTGACGGGAATGAAGGCGGCCATGCCGCCCATGGCCAAGGCTCCCCGCCGATGGCAGGTGCGGATCAGCAGCCTGGAGTAGGCATCGAGAAAGGGTTTGTCCATGGTGACCTGGTTGCGATCGGGCAGGATGCGATCCTTATGCTGCCGCAACGTCTTGATGTAGCTGAAGATGTAATCCCAGCGGCCGCAGTTGAGCGCCACCGCATGATGGCGCAGGACATGCAGGATCTCGTCCATCTCGAAGACGGCGGGCAGTGTCTCGATGAGCACGGTCGCCTTGATGGAGCCGGCCGGAATGCCAAGATACCGCTCGGCCTCATCCATCATGTCGGCCCACAACGCCGCCTCCTGGTGGCTTTCTGTCTTGGGCAGATAGAAATAGGGTCCGCTGCCCTGGGAAAGCAGCTTGCTGGCGTTGTGAAAGACATACAGGCTGAAATCGAAAAAGGCCCCGGGGATGGGTTTGCCCTGGAAAAAGACATGACGCTCATCGAGATGCAGCCCCCGTGGACGACACAACAACACAGCCGGGTGATCGTTCAGGCGGTATTCCTTGCCATCCGGCGAGGTATAGCTGATGGTGCGCGCCACGGCGTCGCGCAGATGACCCTGGCCTTCCACCACGTTTTCCCAGGTTGGAGACAGGGAGTCCTCGAAATCGGCCATGAAGCAGCGCACCGGGGCGTTCAGGGCGTTGATGATCATCTTGCGATCCGCAGGCCCCGTGATCTCCACCCGGCGGTCCTGGAGATCCTCCGGTATGGGATCGACCTGCCAGTCTTCCTGGCGGATGGCTGCGGTCTCGGCAAGAAAATCGGGCAGCCCGCCGCGATCAAAGAAAGCCTGGCGGTCAACACGACGCGCCAGCAGTGACTGGCGCCGTTCGGCGAACCGTCTCACCAGGGTTTCGGTCAGTGCCAGGGCGTCCTTGCAAAGGATGGCATCATATCCGGGGCGCCAAGCGCCCTGGATGCTCAATGCGCCGATGGTGTGTTCCATGCACAGTCCTCCCATGTGCTGCGACATGATGCCATGTCAATGGATGGGTTTATCAGTCTACAAGAATCTTATTGTAAAGAAAAGTGCATCATGATACAGCTATGGCGCCAACACGGCATAGCCGCGCTGCTGATAGAGAACCGCCGTGGTCAGGGCCGAAAGCGCGGTGTGGACATGGGGGGCCAATTGGCTGGCCTGGAGGTGGCGATGGGCCATGGTCTGGCCACAGACCAGAAGCTCCACGCCGCCGCGATGCAGCGCCTGCAGCAGGGCAGCATTGGGGTTCTCGGTTCCGTGGATGGATTTGTAGGTGGCATCGTCCAGCATGGCATCAAGAGCCTGATCATGGGCCACCACCGCCAGATGGACGTGCGATGCGGGCACACCTGCAAGCCCAAGGATATTGGCCAGGCGTGCGGCCAACTCGAGGCCGCGGTTCAGCTGGTCATAACCCGGCGCTGCCCTGGTGAGATCCATCAGGACCTTGTACTCTCCGCTGGCCTGGGGCACGGCGGCAGCATGGGCCACGGGAAAGGCGGGGCCGAACCCTGGGATGCGCGGGCTCTCGCCTTGTCCAGGCCCCGCAGCCTGCAGGGGGATAGCCAATGCAGCCAACAGCAGGCCCGCCCGGCTAGGGAGGAACAACCAGATCCTGAATCGGCATGGCATAGACATACCCATCGTGGCTCCCGATGAACAACGTATCATTGATGATGATTGGTCCGGCCGGCAACAAAGCCCCCTTGGCCAGATAGCGCTGCCCCAGCAAGGTGCCATGGGCGGCATCCAGGACATGGACCCTGCCTGCGGCATCCCCAATGTAAACGCGGCCATGGGCCACCGCCGGAGCCCCCTTGACCCTGGCCCCTGCCTGGTAACGCCAGAGGATCTCGCCGGTGCGCAGGGCATGGCAGGTCACCAGATTGGTATAGGGGCTGCCCACATAGATATGCTCGCCCACCACCGTGGGAGCGCCACTGGAATTATGATCGATCTTCTGGCCATCGCCCAGCCAGACCTTCCATACGAGCCGGCCATCTGGCGCAAAAGCGTAGAGAAACTGCCGGTGCTGTGTGGTGGGGCCATATTGGCGCAGTTCATCGGGCAGGAATTGCTTGGGCCCCTTGGCCCCGCTGATGATCATGTAGCCATTGCCGGCCATGGCCGCTGGCACATCGGTGAAGGTAGCCCCCTCTTTCCAGACCCAGGCCACCTTCTTGGAGGCAAGATCCACCGCAAAGACGCTATTCATCCCCCCCATGTACAGGCGGCCCTTGAACAGGTTGGGCGAGGACATGCTGACCAGGCCAGGCAGGGCAAGCCGCCACAGCTCATGGCCGTCTTTCTGGCTCAGCGCATAGAGATGGGCGTCGCCCGTGACCGCATAGACCAGCCCGCCTGACAGCACGGGCGTGGGCATGGCCTCGCCGCGCGTGGGCACATTCCACAGGATCTTGCCGGTATGCCGGCTGAGCGCCAGGATGCCGCTTTTGCCAGTGCCCCTGATGTGGGGGTCCGCCCCCCAATCGCGATTGCCATAGCCCACGAATACCCTGTGTCTGGTGGCGATCATCTCCGAGTGGATCCAGTTGTCCGCCTTGGCATGCCAGCGCACGGCCGTGGTATCCAGATCGAAGGAAAAAAGATCGCCTGAACCATGATTGCCGATGAGCAGCTCCTTGCCCACCACAACCGGCGTGCTGCGCACCTCGTCTACGGTGTGAAAGGAGCGCATGGACAAGGGGGTTTTCCCTTTGTCATAGACGGCGTTGTGGCTGGGATAGAGCCGATACTGAGGCCAGGTGTCCGGCCCATAGGAAGGCGCGGCACAGCCGGTGAGCAGCGCCAGCACACCAAGGCACAGGCCTGTTGTCCTCTTATGCATGAACGCCTGACCCGGCCTGAAGCCGCTCTTGCAAAAACCCGATGACCCGTTGCAGCGCGGCCCTGGTGGGATGGCCGTCCTGATCCACCAGGTCCTTGGTGAGCACGGCGTGGGCCATGCGGGAAATGCCATGGGGATTGCCTGGCGAGGAGTCGATCTCGATGGACTCGAACTGCTGCCCGAAGGCGGCACGCAAGGCATCGAAGCGGGCCTTGGGGCAGGCCAGGTCATGGCTGAATCGCAACCCCAACACCGGACAGCCGCGGCCCTGGGCAGCCCGCAGGTGCTCCGGGCTGATATGCAAGGCGGCGCGGTGGGAGGCGGTGATGCCGAAGGGCAAGGAGGGCTGGCTCAGCACAGGCGCCATGAGGAAGGGGTCGATCATCAAGGTGAGCGCAAAATTGCCGGTGAGACACATGCCCACCGCCCCCACCGCAGCCCCGGTTTCCTGGTGCAGCGCGCGGGCCATGGCGCGCAAGGCCTCGGTGATGGGGCTTGCATGATGGCGCGCCAGCACATGGAACTCCCGGCTGATGCAGGCACGCACCATCTGGGCGCCCATATAGCCATTGCTGTATGGTTTGCCAGGGGTGCCGAACAGGGAAGGCAGCATGACGCTGAAGCCCGCCTGGGCCACGCGCTGGGCAAAGGAAGCCACCTGGGGGGTGATGCCGGGGATTTCATGGATGATCAGCACGCCAGGCCCTGTACCGGAGCGGAACACAGGCCATTGGCGATCCTGGTCATGGAATGTGGTCTGGGTAAAGCCTTCCATGTCTGGCATCCTCCTGGGTCCTGATGGCTATATGGATGTGTATGGATAGCCGCTCGGCTGTTATACTACCAGTTTCTGGGCCTTAGGGTTTGGTTGGGCTTGCGAGCATGGTATCCAGCAGCACAGCGGTCATGATAGCAGGGCCGGCAGGTCCCTTGCAGGGTGTGTTGGAAAAGCCCGATACCCCAGAGCAAGGTGGCGTAGCACTGGTCCTGCATCCCCATCCCCTGATGGGCGGCACCATGGACAACAAGGTGGTGGTCATGACGGCCCGGGCCCTGGTCCAGGCGGGCTACGTGGCGCTGCGCTTCAATTTTCGCGGCGTGGGCCAGAGCGCTGGTTCGTTCGCGGCAGGCATGGGTGAGCGCGAGGATGCCCTGGCCGCGGTGGCCTGGCTCAGGGAACAGCACCCAGATCAGCCATTGTGCCTGTCAGGCTTTTCCTTTGGGGCCTATGTGGCCCTGCTGGCCGCCGCTGACAGCGCCTGCACGCACCTGATCACCATTGCCCCGCCGATCCAGTATGCGGCTTTGCGGGACCTGCCGCGCCCCAGGGCGGCCTGGTGCCTGTTGCAGGGTGAGGCGGATGAGATCGTGGATTGCCGGGAGGTCCTGGCCTGGGCCCGCTCCCATGAGCCGCCACCTGTCATCCACACCTTTCCCGGCGTCAGCCATTTTTTCCATGGCGCCCTGACCCCTTTGCAACAGGCGGTACGGACATGCATCCGCTCATGTTGAACATCGCCGTGCTGACCGTCTCCGATACCCGGACACTGGCTACCGATCAGTCCGGCGCCTATCTGATCCAGGCTCTGACACAAGCCGGCCATGGCCTTGCCGGTCGGGCATTGTTGCCAGACTGCCCCTACCGGATACGCGCCCAGGTGGCCACGTGGATCGCTGCGGCGGGGGTGGATGTGGTGTTGATCACAGGCGGCACTGGCCTTGCCCCCCGGGACCGCACCATCGAGGCCGTAAGCCCGCTGCTGGAATGCAGCATCGATGGTTTTGGGGAGCTGTTTCGGGCCTTGTCCCATGCGGAGATCGGCACGGCCACCATCAACTCCAGGGCAGCGGCGGGATTGAGCAATGACACGCTGGTCTTTTGTCTGCCTGGCTCCAGTGGTGCCTGTCGCACGGCCTGGGAAGGCATTTTGCACCAGCAGCTGGATCCCGCCCACAGGCCATGCAATCTGGCAACGATCCTGCTCAGGGCACGCCTCCAGGAAGAGCTGCCATAGCTTCTGCCTGATCGGGGATGGCACGCAACGGCAAGAAGAAATAAAACCGGCTGCCCTGCCCGGGTGCGCTGTCCACAGCCACAGCGCCGCCTTGGACAGCGGCCAGGTTCCGGACCAGCATCAAACCGAGGCCGGTGCCACCCAGCCCCGACACCGCCTGGGCGACATCGTCGCCATGCCGCTGTATCTGCTCGTAATGACCGAACAGCCGACTCTGGTCGGCACGGTCAATGCCGGGCCCTGAATCGGCCACGCAGACCTGCACAAAAACGGTCGCCTGGGCCAGGCTGCAACCATCGAACCCAGGACTTGCCTGGAACCCCAGTACCGTGGTCCTGCTGATGGGCCGGGCGCTGATGGTGATCTGCCCCTGCTGCGGGGTGAACTTGATGGCGTTTGAAAGATAGTTGTACAGCATCTGCTTGAACCTGCGCTGGTCGGCATGCAGGGCTGGCAGGTGACGGTCGACCTCGGTATCCAGTCGGATGCCTTTCACGAGGGCCATCTGTTTGACCAGGGTGACGACAGACTGCAGCACGACCGGCATGCTGAACACGGTGGGCTCCAGCCGTGCCATGCTGGCATCACGCTCGCTGCTCAAGGTAAAGTCGATCACATCGGCCAGCAGGCCCTGCAGGTGTTCGGTGGCCTCCATGATCGGCTGTACATATTCTTCGCTTACATCCGTTGCGGTGATGCGCAGCAGGGCGCGGCCACGCTGGAGCAGGGAGTTGATGTGGCGGTTCATGGCTGTGGTCATGTGGTTGGCAAATTGCGCCTGCTCTGCCTCCAGCAGCTGACGCTGCCTGTGGATGCCATCGAGCTGGCCAAGCGCCTGGGCGAGCTTGCTCTGTGGGCGACTCAATGAAGCCAGCGCACCCAGAGCCAGGACAGCCGTACCCATAAACAACCAACTGGACAAGGAGACATGCTGCCCGGAAAGCTCCCGCAGGCCCCAGGAGATGACCACGAACAGCGCGCCCACCCACGACAGCAAGGCGGTTTCTCCGTAGGCCAGTTGCCGGGCCTCGATCAGCAGGCCCACGGCCACAGCCAGAGTGCTCATGGCCCAGAGGATCTGCAAGCTCAAGATATGGATGTGACCATCGAGGGTATGGCCCAGCCATGCCATGAGCAGGCCGAAGCCCCACACCAGCCGTCCGGAAGAGGCCTTGCCCACCAGCGCGGCCTCCAGTTGCGGCAGGGTAACGGTCAACAGCAGCAGGTCAACAACCGTATAGGCATAGTCGTAGGAGAAAACCGGCTTGTTGTGGGTAGCGCCCAGATTGGCCATGGGCAGACTGCCCAGACCGACCACCAGCCAGCCCACGAGCCCGCGCCATGGCGCCTGCCGCTGGGGAAGCCGCACCAGAACCACCATGAGCAGCACAAGCCCTCCCAGCCAGAGTATGTCATCCACCCGGCTGATCCACACCCAGGACACGCCCATTGGGGACAGCAGACCCATGGAGACCGGCAACCAGATGAATTGGAAGGCAGCGATGCTCCCCAGACCATAGGCCGCCAGGCGCCAGGATGGTTGCCGATGGAGCAGCCGGGCGACCACCAGCAGGACGACAGCCGACACGCCCTCCACGAGAGCGAGGGCATAGACGGAAACCAGCGCCAGCAGCAGTATAGGCACCATGAAACCAAGGGTTACTGCAATGAGCCGCATCTTGTGGTTGATGTCAATGGGCAGCGTGGTCTCCGGGAGGCTGGGTTGCCCAGGGGCAGCAGGTGACGAAGGCTCGGGCTTGAGTGGCAGGCTGACCTGTATATGCCAGGGCTGCTCAGCCACCATGCAGCCACCCAGCAGCTCGGCCAGCGCCTTGGCCAGCAGGACGCGCAGCGCCAGGGTCGGGTTTTTGTTTATGCTTTTCCTTGTCAGCCTGGAACCTCCCTCGAGCCGGCACTGCCATACCAGCTTCCCTGCAGCAACCGCGGCGGCGACATGCACCGTCTGACCGCGACGGCCCTGGGCCAGCACCGTCTCCAGCACGGTGCGCGCCAGCTGGTGAAACCTTGTCTTGTCCGTGATCATCTGCTGGGGCAGGGCAGACCCCGGCCACTGCACCGTGATGCCACGAGACTGGGCCAGGGGGCGCACGGCGCCCAGCACTTCATCAAAACAGGAGGAAAGAGCCATGGCGCTGGGTGCGGCATGCAGCTTGCCGGCACGCAGCTTGGAAAGATCCAGGATGTCGTTGATCAACGCCAAGAGCCGCTGACCCGTGCTGCGCATGGCCGCGGCCTGACGCCGGATCGGCTCATCCACCGAGGGTGCTGTGCTCAGCAGATCGGAAAAACCCAAGATGGCATTGAGCGGCGTGCGCAGCTCATGGGACAGATTGGCCAGAAAGTCTGCCTTGGTCTCGCGCTGCCGTTCCACGGCAGCCAGCCGCTCCACGGCTTCCCCCAGCACCCTGGGGGCACGGCCGGAGAACCACATGGAAAAAGCGATGACCACAAAGAGAAACAGGATGCCCTGGAAGAGGCACCACAAGAGCAGCATGTTGCTGATATTGGCCAGCAGCAAGACACCAAGCGCCCAGGTCGTCAGCAGGGCAGAGATGCTGATCACGAAGGACCAAAAACCAAGGGACAGGCGGCTTGCTTCCGCAAACAGGCCACATGGCACCAACAGGCTGCCGATGAGCAGGGCGACGTTGGCTGCCTGGCGGGTCATTCCGGGAAAGGCCATTTCATTGAGGCTGAGCACCACATAACCACTGGTATAGGCAAGCAGGCCACAAACCCAGAGCAGGCGGCCATCGGGGCTTGCGCCGTGCAACGCCGCCTCGATGGCCGGGGCAGCGCGCACCAGGACAGCCAGGCACAGCAGAATGGCTATGCCTGTATTCCACGGGACATGGTGCTGCATGAGCATGCCCACCAGCACAACGCCCGCGCAGCACAAACCGAACACGGCCAGCAACAACAGGCTGGCACGCGGGCGCATCCGGTAGGGCAATCGGCTGGCTTGCCAGCCCAGCAAGAGATAGCCAGCCACGCGCCATGGATCATCGATGCTGAGGAAGGTGCTGCGGTTGTGCATGATGAGCCAATGGGCCAGCGCCCAGGCAATGGCTACCAAGAGCGCGGCCAGCGTCGCAAGCCGCAGGCTGCGCCTGGTGGCCATGAGCAGCGCGCCCATCGCCCAGATGCCAGCAACCGATGCCGTGGCCAGGTCGGGTCGCTGGAAGAACAGTATGGGTGCTGCGCCCATCAGGATCAGCAGGCCCACCGTGAGGCTGATGGTATACAGCAAAGCCTGCATGCGGCGCCATGCTGGCCCTGGCGGATGGGCTGCCACCGCAGCCGCATCCGGCGACAGCGCCTCACTCCCCTGGTTCTGGGTGCGGGTGATGCTCTTGCCGAAGCGTGCTGCGTTGGTCATGGCTTGCAGGGCAGCCGGCGGTAGTGGATGCCGTGGCGCCCACCCGGTGCCCGGGATCGCGCGAGCCTCTGGGCGCTCTTGGCCTGGATCATCATGATGTCCCGATCATGCCATGATGCAGCCCGCAGGCACCCCGCAACCCGGCCTGGGCCTGACTCCGGTGGGGTGCGCCCGGCCAGCTGCCCATGATCGGGATCAACGCCGTTGCCCAACGGCCAGAGCCGCATGCATAAGGGGCTCCTGACCAGCGCGGTGGACGGGCTATGCCTGCTGCAGCGCCCGGGAACCAACGGGGGCAATCCCTGCTCACAATGGTTCATGAAGGCACCAATCCCGGCATGATATCAGTCCTGCATGGGCTCAGTTCAACCTGGCCTGGTGCGGACCAGTATAGAATAGCGCGATAGAATATTGCGCGTTTTCTTTGGTGACATGGCCATGGGGCCCCATACCGACCCGACCAATACACCCCTCATGACCATCATGACCCAGTCCTGGCATGCCATCTGGCGCTGCCCCCTGGCCCTGTGGTTCCTGGCGGGGCTGGGCGCCTTGTGCTGGCAACTGGGCGAACAGGCCATGACCTCCCTGGTGGTGCACCTGCTGGGCTTGGCCTATGCCCAGGGCGTGCTGGCGTCCCTTTTCACCTCTGCCCAACAGCTACACGAAGCAGCAGGTGTGCTGCTGTGGATGATGCTGCGCAGCAGCGGCATCCTGGAAGCCAGCACCTACCCTGTGGGCAACCAGCTCATGACCCTGCTGGGAGATGGCGCCCTGCTGGTCACCACATGGTGGCTGGCGCTCTTGATCCTGATGCATCTCATGAGCCGGCTGATGCAGCGGGGATTCCCGTGGTCACAGGCAGCCCGGGTGACCACATGGTCTGTGGCAGCCAGCATGGGGGGGTTGCTGTGCCTGCTGCTTCCTGGATTGGTGCTGCTGGTGGCCACCTTGCCCGCTGTGACCCTGGTCTGTGGCGGTTCCCTCAACGCCGCCCAGGCGTGGCGGGCGGGATTGGCGCTGGGTTGGTCGCGGCTGGGTAGGCTCAGCGTACTGGTGGGCGTGCCGCTTGGCATGCCAGCGGCAGTGGCCATGCTTGCTGAGGCCATGACCATGGCCTGGCCGCTGGGCATTGGGGCAGACTTGATCCTGTGGGGGGCTCGGGCGGTCGCTGTGCTTTGGGTGGCTCAGATCCTGGTGCGCTTTGTCGCTCCCTGTGCGGCAGGGCCATATCCAGCCAAAAACGAGCGCAGCGTGGCGGAAGTGGCCGCTTCATCCAGCAGAAAACCAACGTGACCATACATGCTGGAGACGATCTCATGACGGCCGGCCACAGCCTGGGCGCTGGCGATGATGTCATCGGGCCCATAGAGATTGTCGGTGATGTAGCCCACGAACCACTTGGGAACATCCAGCTGCCTCAGGATGGCCAGCCTGGCAGCGCGATCAGGTTCTGCGCCGTAACGACGCGCCGCTGCCACCTGCAATAGAAAGCCGCGCACCTCGATGCGTTGCGCAAAACGCAAGGCCGCCTGACGCAGGCTGCCGGCATCGGCAAAGGCGTGCCGGGCGGCGCGCTCGGCGAATTCATGGCGGGTGTGGTTCACCAGGAACAGCGTGTGCACCGCATGACAGTACGCGGCAGCAGGTGGCAGGCCACAGGGGCGCACCGGATCGGGATCACAGGCCACGATTCCTTCCAGAAGCTCCAGGATTTCCCTCGCCCATGTGGTCTGGCTGGTGGGGGCGGCAAAGACCAGAATACCGGCGCAGCGCCTTGGTTCCTGCAGGGCGAGCTCGATGACGGCCATGCCGCCCAGGCTGCCGCCCATGAACACCGCCTGGCCGATCCCCAGATGCTCCAGCAGCAAGGCGTGCGCTCTGGCGATGTCTGAGATCGCCAGTCGTTGCCACGGCGGACCTGCTGTTTGCGCGGCACCCTCATCCACCGAGACAGGCCCTGTGGTGCCCAGGCAGTTGCCCAGGGGGCTGGGGACGATCACGAAGAAGCGCTCGGTATCCAGGGGCAAACCAGGGCCAATGAAGGCCTGCCACCAGCCGGTGCGTCCCTGCAGGCGCTCCCAGGGTGACAGCATCTGCCGGGTGTCTTCATCGAGGACACCGGCAGCATGGCAGCCCTCACCCAGGGCCGGGCACACCAGAACCGCAGCATTGTCTGGGTTGCCATAGCAGGCGTAGCGGATGGCCCAGTGCCTGAGTACCGTGCCGCTGGCCAAGGTCAGCGGCGGCGGATGGAAGGTACGCGGTGGGGTTGCGGCCATCATGGAACCTTGAGGCATGACAGGCATTATAAAGCACAACGCCCCACCGGGAGGCGGGGCGTTGTGCCGGGTCAGCCCCGGAGGGCTGGCCTAGGATCTGTCATCAGCGAACGGTGAACTCGCTCTGGTTCCATGCCTGACCAGTGAGGTCATGAACCTTCACGGTATAATCGCCATCGTCGCCGGCCTCCCAGGAAGCCTCGGCCTCATCGCCAGGAAGGAGAAAAGGCGGCAGGCCAAAAAGGGTGTCGGAGAAGGTGGCAAGGCCCACAGGAACGGTGTCGTTGTCCTCGGAATAGATCTCCACCGTTGGCACAATCGGGAGATCACCATCGTTTTGGATGGTGAACTTCACCCGGCTGTGGGTCTGCACGTCATTCGCGCCTTCCACCACCACATTGACCGATATTGGCCCGAAATTATTGTCTTTCTCGCCCGATACGGCCAGGGGTTGGGGGTTGCTGTTCAGCGCACCCGCAGCGGCTCCCTGGGACCAGGCCACAGGGGCTGCCAACAAAGAACCCATGGCAATAGCCATAGCAGCGCGATTGGCATTGCGTAGCATTCCACCATGCTTCTTCATACTTCGTCACCTCTCGGATAATAAACCACCATCAAGTGGTGGACTTCTTATACTACAAGCTGCATGGATTGATTGCAAGCCCTTGCGGTCAAGTTTGGGCGTGCAAGGTGCTTAACCGGCAGCCGGCCCAGCAGGGGTCAGCGGATGCCATCGGGCGTGAAGATGACGTCGTCCCGGGCGGGACCTGTGGACAGCAGTGTGATGGGAATGCCGGCCAATGCCTGGATGCGCCGCAGGTAGGCAAGAGAGGCCGCTGGCAATTGTTCCAGGCGCACCGCCCGGGCGGTGTTGTCCTGCCAGCCGGGCAGCTCCTCGAAGATCGGCTGGCAGCAGGCCAGCATGCCGCTATCCTGAGGCATGGTCTCGGTGTGCTGGCCATTGAGGTCGTAGGCCACCGCCACGGGGATGTTTTCGAGTCCATCCAGGATGTCCAGCTTGGTGATGGCCAGCTCGGTGATGCCGCTGGTGACGATGGCGCGGCGCAACGCCACGATATCCAGCCAGCCGCAGCGCCGCGGCCTTCCTGTGGTGGCACCGAACTCATGGCCGCGGCTGGCCAGGTGCTCGTGGGCAGCGCCTGTGGTCTCGGTGGGGAAGGGGCCAGCACCCACCCTGGTGGTATAGGCCTTGATCACGCCGAGGACGCGCTGGATGCGCGCCGGGGCCACACCGGTGCCCACCGAGGCAAAACCGGCTACGGTGTTGGAAGAGGTCACGAAAGGATAGGTGCCGTGGTCCACATCCAGCAGCACGCCCTGGGCGCCCTCGAAGAGCACGGTCTCGTTCCTGCTGAAGGTTTCTTCCAGCAGCAGAGGAATGTCGGCCACCAGGGGCCGCAAGCGTTCGCCTGCGGCCAGCAGGTCGTCATGGGTCTGGGCGATGGAGAGCGCCGGCTTGCCAAAGTAGTTCTGCAGCAGGAAGTTGTGCAGGTCCATCACGTCGTCGAGACGTTCCTGGCATTGGACCGAATCCAGGATATGGGCCACGTGCAGCCCGCGCCGGGCGGCCTTGTCCTCGTAGGCCGGGCCGATGCCACGGCCCGTGGTGCCGATGGCCAGCGCCCCCCGGGCTTCCTCCCGGGCCTGGTCCAGTTGCTCGTGGCTGGGCAGCACCACGGGGCACAGGGGGCTCAACCGCACCTTGCCCCAGGCATCGAGCCCGCCTGCGGCGAGGCGGTCCAGTTCCTGCAGCAGGTGGTGCGGCGCCACCACGGCCCCATTGCCGATGCAGCAGGTGATGCCATGGTGGATGCCCGAGGGCACCAGGTGCAGCACCACGGTACCTTGCCGGGTGACGATGGTGTGACCGGCATTGTGGCCGCCCTGGAAGCGCGCCACCGCCCCGCTCTGGGCCGCCAGCAGATCGACGATCTTGCCCTTGCCCTCATCGCCCCACTGGGCGCCGATCACAGCAAGGCCGGTGTTGTGCTGGGTCATGTGTGTGCTCCTTCCTGATGCATGGCAAGACCTGTGGGCCTGTGGAACATTGTGGCATGTCTCGATGGGTTGTGAATGATCTCGCTCATGCCTGCTTGTACGCCGTCTCGAGACCACTCATGATGGCATGCAGCATCATGAGATGGATCTCTTGAATATGCGCCGCATCCGCCGACTCCACCGCCAGAAGCAGGTCACCGCCCTGCAGCAGGGCCTCCAGGGCGGCGGTATCGCGGCCCGTCATGGCCATGACGGCCAGGCCCCGTCTCCCGGCCTCCTCGATGGCAGCCAGGATATTGGCGGAACGGCCACTGCAACTCATGGTGAGCAGCAGATCGCCCTGACAGCCCAGGGCGTCGACCTGCCTCGCAAAAACCTGCTCGTACCCGAAATCGTTGGCCAATGCGGTCAGCGTGGCGGGGCTGTCGTTGAGAACCACAGCCGGCAGGCCGGGTCGCGCCACGCGGTAGCGGCCCAGCAGTTCGGCGGCGAGATGACCGGCCAGGGCCGCAGCGCCTCCATTACCGCAGAGCAACACCTTATGGCCTGCCTGAAGGGTGCAGCGCAGCAAGATGGCAGCCTGGGCCAGAGGTGCCACGAGGCCGCCTATGCCCTGGGCCAGGTGGACAGACTGCCGCAGATGAGCCTCGATGGCTTCATGCATGGCGCCGTGATCCATGGGACGGCCTGGTCTCAGCCCTGAGCGCCGAAGGCATCTGGCAGCCAGGAGATGGTCTTGCCATCCACGGCCACCACGTCGAAGCGCACCATGTGTTCGTGGAGGTTGCGCTGCGCCAGGTACAACTCGGCAGCACGCTGTATATGGCGCTGCTTGCGCCCATCGATGGTGGCGGCCGCAGGACCCCAGGCGTCATCATGCTTGCTGCGCACCTCCACAAAGACGATGACCGGCCCATCGGCCATGATGAGGTCCAGCTCTCCAGCCGGTGTGCGCACGTTGCGCGCCAGGCAACGCAGGCCATGTCGGCTGAGATAACGCAAGGCACGAGTCTCGGCCCTGGAGCCCCGCAAGAGACGCAGCATCACATTGTCCCGGCTGGCGAGACACCCAGGAACGGCTTGGCCACGCCGCCTTGGTACTGCGCCCAGGCTGGCTCGCGGCGGATGATGCCGTTGGGCTCCACGATCAGGCGCCCCGTGGCGCCAGCCAAGTCCGGGGGAAGCTGCATGGTGCCGCAGCACAGGCGGCTTGCCAGGGTAAAGGCGTCCATGCCCAGGGCAAAGAGCTTGGTCCCGGCACCATAGCGGCCCTGGATGGATGGTTGTGCCTGGCCCAGGAAGAACGCCGGGTCCAGCTCCAGGGGCGTGATGGGGAAAATGAGTCCCTCGAAATCCGGTGCATTTTCCGTGGGCAAGGTGGTGTCGTTGTAGATGTCACCCATGGCATAGATGGCCGGCAGGGTGGCTGCTGTGGCGCGCAGTTGCGGCAGGACGCGCAGCGCCATATCGAGCGGCAGGGGCATGAAGATGACGTCTGCCGTGGCGGCACGCCCCCAGTCGGCAGCGAGCTGGGCGCGGACATCGATGACCTGCGGGGCCAGGCGGGTCACGCCGGCAATGACGCCGCCTTGGGAGGTGAAGGTGTCCTGAAAACTGCGGGCGACCCGTTCTCCCGTGGCATCGGCCGGCAGGATGATCCAGGCGCTGTGACGGCCATCCTGCAGGATGCGCTGGGCCACGGCACGGGCCTCGTCCTCGGGCGGCAGGCCAAAGAGATACAGCCCCGGCGGCGTCATGATGGTGCCGCTGGGTCGATTCAGGGCCACCAGCGGACGTGCTGGAGCCCCCTGGCGGGCCAGGGCATCCACTGTTTGCTTCAACAGAGGGCCCATGATTGCCAGCGCGCCATCATCCACTGCCTGGCGAGCCGCCTCCAGGGCCGAGTCAGGCGTGCCCGCCTCATCATAGAAGCGAACCTCGGGCGGCGGAATACTGCCCGCCTGGGGCGTTGCCGCATGCTGCCGCGCTGCTGTGATGCCATCGCGGATGGCCACGACCACCCCTTGCAGATTGGGCATGGCCGGCAGCAAGGCGGCCACGAAAGGACCTGTCGACTGGAATGGCTGCGCTGCCATGCCATCACCCAGTCCCAGGCTCGCCAGCAGGCTTAAGTTGGCCGGATGGTTGGGATAACGCTGCTGCCAGCGCTTCATGGCCACTGCACGCTTGGCGGTATCGCTGCCGGCAGACCGCACTGCGGCGGCCAGGGCCACATAGCCGCGCAAGGTGGCATCGGTGGTCCTGGTGGTGAGATCGTCCAGGTTGGCCGGGGCTGCCAGCAGCATCTCCCAGAGGGCTTTTTCATTGCGCAGCTGCTCGTCCGCAGGCAGCAGGCGACCGCGGGCCACCATGTCCTTGAGGGCCCCCAGCACATCGCCATCGGCCAGCAGCGCCTGGGCGTGGAGCAGCAGGCGCTGGGGCGCGAGCTCCGGCGGGACGGGCCGGGTCAGCAGGGCAAGGGCCTGGGGGATCTGGCGTTGCTGGATGGCCAACTGGGCGCGGGTGAAAAGTACCCGGGCCCGGGTGTTGTCGTCCTCGGCGGCCTGTTCGGCCAGGGCCAGATCCTCATGGGCCAAGGCCGCCTCATTGGCCAGGACAGCCTGCTGTGCCGCGGCCATGAGGATCTCGGCGCGGGTGTTGCCCGAGGTCTTGGCGGCTGCGGTTTCATAGGCTCTGGCGGCTGGCAGGTGGCTGCCCTGGGAGGCCAGGCGCCTGCCCTCCTGCAGCAATGGATTGCTGTGGCTGCCTCTGTCCAGCATGGCGCAGCCACCAAGCGCCAGCAACAAGGCCAGAAACAGTATGGGCCAGATGGGCCAGATGGGCCAGATGGGCCCGCCCTGGCTGCCGTGTGGACAGCGACGGCCCGGTGCGGGTAAGATCTGCGTGGAAGCATGATGCATGTTGTATGTTGTGGCTACCCCCATTGGTCACCTGCAGGATCTGTCCATCCGGGCTCGAGAAGTGCTCTCCAGCGTGGATGGCCTGCTGTGCGAGGATACACGGCACAGCGCCATCCTGCTTGGGCATTATGGCATAAAGGCACCGCTGCGCGCGCTACACCAGCACAACGAGGCAAGCCGTCTGCCGGGCCTCCTGGCTGAGCTGCACTCCGGGCGCAACCTCGCCCTGCTCAGTGATGCCGGCACGCCGCTGGTCTCCGATCCCGGCGGGCGCCTGGTGCGCGCCGCCCAGGAGGAAGGCATTCGCGTGGTGCCGCTGCCCGGTGCCAGCGCCGTGCTGGCTGCGTTGATGGTTGCAGGCTTTGCGGCGGATCGCTTTGTGTTCCAGGGTTTCCTGCCCCGCACCGCGACGAGTCGGCTCGAGGCGCTGCAGGCCATGCGCCATGAGCAGCGCACCATGGTGTTCTTCGAGGCCCCCCATCGCCTGGCAGCGATGATCCGGGATGCAGCTGTGGCATTCGGCGGGGAGCGCATGGCCTGCCTGTGCCGGGAACTCACCAAGATGCACGAGGACATCCGTCGCTCTACGCTGGGTATACTGGACGCGGGCCTGGCCGAGGGCGCCATCCCTGCGTTGGGCGAGTGCGTGGTGGTGGTGGAGGGTGCCATCACGGATCAACCGCCTGCTGCCCTGGCCGTGGACGACGTCTGGGTGGCGCTGCAAAAAGCACTGCCGCCAGCCAGGGCAGCAGCGCTGATGGCCCAGCTGGCGGGCGGCGGCAAGGGCAGCTGGTACGCCAGAACCCAGGCCTCGGATGAGGCAGACGATGGGCATTGATCCTGGGCGCCTGCAAGCAATGGAGTGCTGATGACCGACCATGCAGGCGCCTGGAGCGCCCAGGAAAAACGGGTGGTCCTGGCGGCCTTCCTGGGCTGGACGCTGGATGCCTTCGATTTCTTTTTGGTGGTGTTCATCCTCAAGGATATCGCCCAGGCCTTCGGCACCGATATCAAGTCGGTGACCTATGCCATCACCCTGACCCTCATGATGCGGCCCGGGGGGGCCCTCCTGGCGGGCTATCTCGCCGACCGCCTCGGCAGACGGCCCGTGCTCATGGCGAGTGTCGGCCTGTATGCCCTCACCAACTTCCTCAGCGCCTTTGCACCCGATCTTGCGGTGCTGCTGGTGCTGCGCGCCCTGTTTGGCCTTGCCATGGGCGGCGAGTGGGGCGTGGGGGCCTCGCTGGCCCTGGAGTCGGTGGCGGTCCAGCGGCGCGGCATGGTTTCCGGTATCCTGCAGGTGGGTTATCCCGCCGGCTATCTCCTGGCTGCGGTTTGCTACTTTGCCTTCTATGACTGGATCGGCTGGCGCGGCATGTTCATGCTGGGTTTGCTGCCAGCCCTGCTGGTCATCTATATCCGCCGCCATGTGCCCGAATCGCCATCCTGGCAACGCCGCGGCCATATCCTGGGCCCGATGATACGCAACTGGCAGCGTTTCATCTATTGCGTGCTCCTGATGGCCTTTTTCAATTTCTTCAGCCATGGCAGCGGTGACATCTATCCCACATTCCTGCGCCAGGAACACCACATGGACAGCCATGCCGTGGGACTGATCGCCATACTCTACAACCTCGGGGCGATGGCGGGTGGTTTCATGGGGGGCATGCTCTCGGAACGCATCGGCCGCAGGCTGGCCATCGCGGCCATGACGGTGCTGGCAGCGCCGTTCGTGTATCCCTGGGCCTTCGGACAGAGCTTCCTGACCCTGGCCCTGGGTGCGGTCATGGTCCATTTTGCCGTCCAGGGGGCCTGGGGCGTGGTGCCGGCCCACCTGAACGAGCTTGCGCCGCCGGAGGCCCGGGCCACCTTTCCGGGCCTCAGCTACCAGCTGGGCAATCTCATCAGTGCGGCCACGGCCACCTGGCAGGTGGGGCTGGCCGCAAGGCTGGGCCGTTTCGACATGGCGCTGGGAATATGGATGTGGGTGGTCATCGTCGCCATGATGGCGATCACCCTGATTGGCCCCGAGGCCAAGGGCCAGACGTTCGTGGCCAAAACCAGGACATGATGCTGGCCACACTCATCTGCAGCGTGCTCACATGGCTGTCATGGTGAGACATGGTTGTGTCAAGCATATTTGGCGCAGCATCCTGTGCCTGGTCCTCCTGCTGCCCATGGGGCATGGGTCCATGGCCGGTGTGTTCTCCCCCTATGCCCGCAGCTCCTGGCCCGCCGCGCATGCCAATGGCCGCAATGCCACCGCGGTGGCTTTTCCCCTGCCCACCCATCTGGCGATGGGTTGGCGCGCGTTGGAGGACCATACCTTTTACCAGGGCATCACCATCGGGCCTGCCGGGCAGCTCTATGCCGCCACAGGCAAGGGGGTGGGCTTTGCCAGTCTGCACGCCCTCAAGGCTGATGGCAGCTTGCTTTGGGAAAGCCCACCCTACCAGGACCAGGATGACCTGGACTCTGGCGCCGTATTCAGCGCGCCCACCGTCGATCGCCATGGCGATCTCTATCTCACCGACAGCAACCAGTTCTGGGCGTTTCATGGCGATGGGCGCATCAAGTGGGTCGAGCCGCTGCCTCCGGGGGCATTGCCTGCGCTCTCGGTGCAGTTCATCGGCCAGGCCGTGGTGGCCGTGACAGGGGATGGCCAGGTGGTGGCCCGGGGGCGCAGGGATGGACGCCTGCTGGCGCCTGTGCTGCGCCTGCCTGGTGTGGCTGCCGTCTCCGGCGACCATGCCCCCAACAACGCATTGCCGCCGCTGGATGGGCGCATCGATCCCGCCTTGCGCCAGGCCTTCGTGGATGTCCTGTTTGGCTACAGCTGGCCTGTGACCAACACGCCGGCAGTCCATCCCGTATTACCGCGACTGTATATTCCGGCGCGCACTGCCACGGGCAGCCGCCTCTATGCCCTGGAGTTGCGCGCCACCCCTGGACAGAAGACGCCAGCGCGCTGGCAGGTGGTCTTTGCCAGCGCGCTGGCGGGGCAGGGCGCGGCCAGCCCGGCCCTGAGTCCCGATGGTCGCTGGATCTACTGTGCCGAGGACGGCACTACCTTGGTGGCCATGGATGCCCGCACTGGCCAGAGGAGCTGGGCGCTGCCCCTGGGGGCCAATCTCCTGGCGGCGCCCACCGTGGCCGGGGATGGTGCTCTCTTTGTCAACGCTGGCGCCATCATGGCCATCTCCCCCCAGGGCACCATCCGCTGGCGACAGGATTTTGCCGATTTTGCTCCGCTGGTGACCGACATCCGGGTTCCTGTGACGACCGGACGCGGCAACAGCGTCATCACCGCAGCACCCAATGCCCTGCATGTGGTGGTGGGCTTTCGGGCGGCACCCTATTTCTTCGTGCTGGACCCGAACAATGGAATGGTGCTTGGCGAACCCATCCGCCTGCCGGCTTCCAGCGAGACCATCAGCGCCGCGGATGCCTCTGGAGCCGTCTATGTCACCCACATGGGACTGCTGACCGGAGGCGTGCATGGTGGCGGCATCACCGCGCTGCACCCTGCTGCCGATATGCCATAATGATCACTCTATAATGGGTTAGGTCTTAATAAGGGCGCCCTGTAAGCCAGCAGCCCACTGCCGCCATATAAATGATCTGCCTGTTCCTGCGAAGCCTATCTTGATCAGCCACTGATCAGCCATGAGGAGTGATATGAAACAGAACCTATTGTGGTTGCTCGCCCTGTGCGCCCCGCTGTATGCCCAGACAGATGCCGGTCCGTTGCAGGATCTGTCAATCCCGCTGTTTCCGAATGCGCAGGCCACCAAAGGGCCATACAACATGGAGGTGGTGGCCCATGCCCAGGCCGATGAATGTTTCGTGGGCCTGGGCCAGCCTTCCGGCGGCGTGCCGCCATGCACCCAGGGACGCCCCAAGGTCAACGACGCCTATGTCTGGGCCATGACCGCCGTAGGTGACGCGGTGTATTTCGGCACCGCCTCCAATGTGCTGTGCGGCACGGGCAACGCCAGCCTGACCTCCGGCACACAGAACGTTCCCTATGTGCAGGACCCGACACTGAGCTCGGTCAAGGTGTGCGAGAAGGATCTCTCCCAATACAGCGCGCATGTGGAGCAGGGCTATCCGGGTGACTGGCGCCCTCCCCATATCTACCGCTATGATCCAGCGGGCGGCCTGGTGGAGATAACCCCCAATGACCCCCTGATCCAGGAGACCGTGGGGTTGCGGGCAGCAGGCCAGGCCAGAAACGTCGTGCTCCTGGCAGGACCTGCCCATGTCACCCAGGCGTCGCCCAATCCGGCGGTCAACATCTTTGCGTTCGATGCGGCCTCGGGAGCCTTCCTGGGCAGCCAGGCCATGCCACAGGCCGCCGATATCCGCACCATGCAGTCGGTGGGCGATGATCTCTATGCCGGGGTCCTGTTGACCGGGGGTGGCGGCTCCATCATGCGCTGGACCGGCTCTGCCGCCGACCCCTTCCAGTTCCAGGAGGTAGGCCGATTGCCGGCGCAGGCCGCAAGTTTTGCGGTGCATGAGGATCGCCTGTTCGTGGGTACCTGGCCACCACCGCGACCGTCCCGTTACAATCAGGACGCCGCGCCTGCCGTAGCCAGCATCTACATGAGCCGCCCTTTGAGCCAGGGCCCCCTCAGCGCAGCCGATCGCGACCAGTGGCAACAGGTATGGAAGGTGACGGACTACGAGCCGGATCCGGTCACCGCCATGGTCTATGCCGTCGGTGCCATGGCCTCCTTTGATGGCCATCTGTACTGGGGCACGCTGAATCTTCCCTTCATGGGCTATGCCTCCCATCTCATAGCCTACGGTTATCGTGCCCAGGATCTGGTGCCCGGCCAGATCCACACCCTGCGCCCGGCGAGCCTGTTGCGCGGCAGCGGCTTTGGTGCGGCCACCCCCCCCAAGATGGAAGTGGTCTATGGCTTCGAGTCTGCCTCGGTCTTCGTTCCCCAGGGAACAGAACAGCTCGGTGACCGCACCGTGACAACGGGCGTCTGGCAGGACCAGCCCAACAAAACCGGCAAGCCGCTCTATGGCGATGCCGGCTTTGGCACCATCTCCAATGCCTACATCTGGAGCATGGGTGTCTACCAGAACAAGCTGTTCATCGGCACCATGGACACGAGCTTCAACAGCAGGATCATCCAGCAGACCGTTTTTGCCACTCTCCTGGCGCGGGTCGTTGGCCTTGAACCGTTCGAGCCTGCCAACCTGAACCCGCCTCTGTTGCCGTTGCGCCGCCTGCGCGGTTATGGGGCCGACGTATACATGGTGCCGCCAGGTAACGCCCGGCCACAGCAGGTGACCAAGATGGCCTTTGGTCAATACTCCACCACGGGCATCCGCACCATGGTGACCACCTCCTCGGGCCTCTACATGGGAACCGCCAACAGCTTCAATCTGCTGGGGGACCCCGAAGGCAGGCTCCCCATGGGGGGCTGGGGGCTGTGGCGGCTGACAGCCCAACGCTAGGAGCGTGTGTCTGCGGTGCACGCCTTTTCCGGGCAGCAGGCAGGATTCTGGCCATGAATCCTGCAATCATGGCCGCCCATGCGACATGATGATCCCATCTCGCCTGGCCGCCAGGGATGGTGGGGGCCGCGGTCGTTGCTGGGCCAGCGCGGCTCTCTGACCGCAACCCTGCGCCGGCGCCTGGCAGGTCCCGTCTCTGCAGAACTGCTGTCTTACCGCAAGGTCCGCCTGAGCGGCAGGCAGGCCGGCCCATTGAGCCTCAAGCCAGGCAGTGTGGCGCTGCGCCGCGAGGTGTTCCTGTGGAGCGGCGACCAGCGCGTGCTGTTTGCCCGCAGCGATTTTCCCCTGGCCAGCCGGCGGGGCAGGGGGCGAGCCTTGAAAACATTGGGACAACGGCCCCTGGGGGACGTCCTGTTTGCCGGCCGTTCCTGGTCAGCCACGGTGCCGCGCCGGCGCATGGTGCTGGTACGCCTGCTGCGCGGCCATGAGGATCAGCGTGCCCTGCGGACATGGTCTGCGGCATGGGCCTCATCACAGCCGCTCTGGGGGCGTCGCTCCATAGTGCTGCTGGGTGCAACACCCATTGCCATCCATGAATATCTGCTCCACCGTGCGGCACGGACCGCCCTGCCGAAAAACGGCCTTGCCATCGTCAAGGAACACGCCTCCGCCAGGCATTCATCTGAAGCTGGATATGGCACTCCATAGCAGCAGCTGTCTGCCGGGCAGCCCCAAGACAGGGATCGGCATGGCTACGGATCATGGTGTTTCGATATGATGAGTGAGCGGGGATTGCAGGAGCGTGCCGCGATATACCACAGGAGAAGTCATGGCGGAGTTTCAGGTTTTGGGTCAAGTCAGTCCCTTTTTGCATGTCCATCTGGATCTGGGTGAGAAAATCTATGCCGAGTCCGATGCCATGGTGAGCATGGAGGCAACCCTGGATCTCAAGGGCCAGATGCGCGGCGGATTCCTCAGTGCCTTGAGCAGACGCCTCGCCTCGGGTGAATCGTTTTTCCAGCAGACCATCGAGGCAAGCCGCGGCCCTGGCGATGTCCTTTTTGGCCATATTGCCCCAAGTGGCGTGGAGATTCTGGACGTGGGGGTGCGGCAATACAAACTCAACGATGGCGCTTTTCTGGCTGCCAGCGACACCGTGAGTCTTACGGTGCGCAGCCAGGGGGTGGGCCAGGCGCTGTTCGGCGGCACAGGCGGGCTGTTCATCATGGAGACCAGCGGGACTGGCAAGCTGGCCATCACCGGCTATGGCGAGATCTTCGGCCTGCAGGTGGCAAAGGGCCATGATGTCATCGTGGACAACGGCCATGTGGCCGCCTGGGATCGCAGTCTGTCCTACGAGGTGACCATGGCGACCCAGCAGGGCGGCGGCTTGTTTGGCCGCATGGCCAGTGCCGTCACCAGCGGCGAGGGGGTTGTCACCCGATTTTCTGGTGATGGCACGGTCTATGTGGCCAGCCGCAACCTCAAGGGGTTCTCCAATTGGCTCGGCAGACTCATCAAGCCCAGCTGAGCTGGCTCAGGCAATCAACACACGGCGTGCGGCCATGAATACGCGGCACCAAACCGGGATGCCATATGGCCATACCCATGAGGTGTTCAACCAGTCCCCGCCGCTCGACCCCATCAATCTTTACAGCAGCGATCAGGCCCTGCAGGATGGGGTGGCGCGCGAGGGTGGCAGCTGGGGCGCACCGCGTCTGGCCCGGTACGGTGAGCTGGCTGGTGGCGAGATGATGGCACTGAGCTTCGAGGCCAAGGCACATCCCCCTGTGTTGCAGACCTGTGACCGTTTCGGCCATGGCATCGATACCGTGGCGCTTCACCCGGCCTACCGCTGCCTCATGACCATGGGCAAGGAGCATGGCATCCATTCCCTGCCATGGACCAGTCCGGGGCAGGGGGCCCATGGACGTGGCGGGCCGTGGCATTGTTCTTGCAAACCTGGCTATGGGTGGCACCACGCCTTGTTCAGGCGGCGCTGCACAGGAGGGGGGAGCATGAAGGTCGAGGGGTGGCGCTGGAAAGGCTTGCTGTGGCTGCGGTGCATGGGTATCTGCGCCTCGATGGCCGCTGCACCGTTACTCCATGGCGCCCAGCCCATCAAGGTCGGTATCCTGCATTCCTTGTCCGGCACCATGGCCATCAGCGAGACCTCGCTCAAGGACATGGCGCTGATGACCATCGATGAAATCAACGCCACAGGCGGCGTGCTGGGCAAGAAGCTGGAGCCTGTGGTGGTGGACCCTGCCTCCGACTGGCCGCTGTTCGCCGAGAAGGCCCGGGAGCTGCTGGCCCGCGACAAGGTGGCCGTGGTGTTCGGCTGCTGGACATCGGTCTCCCGCAAGGCGGTACTGCCGGTGTTCGAGGAGCTCAACGGCCTGTTGTTCTATCCCGTCCAGTATGAAG